>NZ_CP162100.1:654488-981733 GCF_040869035.1 Vibrio sp. NTOU-M3 | reverse complement strand
CGTTGACACTCTAAATCGACTTCTATGTTAGCTTTACCAGAGATAACAACAAGTCGCTGTTCATCTAACTCAAATGACAATGATACTTGAGCGTCGCGTTTAACGCCTTCGACCGATTCCTCTAAGCGCTTAAAAAGACTGACCTGAATGATACCATCATAATCAAGTCGCTTTTGAGCAGCGCGTGCCGGATCAACCGTTCGCGGTATTTTTACCTTTTGCATAGGGCGCGAATTCTATCTTTCAATTTGTTTAGAGTCAAAGAAAAAGGGCAAAAAAGTCTACTTTTTTTCCTTTCAGGTGAGAGTGCTATGCCTTGCTCAAAAAGATCGTATATCCTTCTGAAAACACGCGAGCAGATTGTAAATCAAAATGAAAAATTACCAACTAGTTTTAGCTTCAACCTCCCCCTATAGACAGTCGTTATTAGCTAAGCTGAATCTACCTTTCGTAACGGCAAAACCTGAATGTGATGAAACACCGTTTGAACAAGAGTCCCCAGAAGAACTCGTGACACGGCTTGCTATGAACAAAGCAACCTCATGCCAGTTGGAGAAAG
Source organism: Vibrio sp. NTOU-M3 (assembly GCF_040869035.1). NCBI lineage: Bacteria > Pseudomonadati > Pseudomonadota > Gammaproteobacteria > Vibrionales > Vibrionaceae > Vibrio > Vibrio sp. NTOU-M3. Next base: position 981,174 of record NZ_CP162100.1, on the reverse strand, counting down.
ACTGTTTGGTCATCGGCAGCGACCAAGTTTGTGTTATTGATGGGAAAATTGTTGGTAAGCCACTGACAGAGGAAAATGCAGTCGCTCAATTATTAGCTCAAAGTGGACGATGCATTACTTTTTTCACAGGTTTAGCACTTCACAATACTTCCACACTCGAAACACAAGTCAAAGTCGATACATTTCATGTGCATTTTCGACAGCTAAGTGAGGAGGATATTCGTCAATACATTCAAAAAGAGCAGCCTCTGTATTGTGCAGGAAGTTTCAAGAGCGAAGGGTTGGGTATTGCATTATTTGAGAAGCTTGAGGGGAAAGATCCCAATACATTGGTTGGGCTCCCACTTATCGATCTTATCGATATGTTAAAAAATCAAGGTGTTGATATTTTCTAACTCACAAAGTGCCCGTTAACCTTTGAGCACCAAGTAGCCTTATAAAATAAGGGAGCTTTCCGCTCCCTTATTTGTTAGATGTTCAATCTTTTTTACGCAATCCAGCCAATACTTTTTCCAGTTTTCGTTCCATTGGCGCATTAATTTCCATCCATTGTTCCGTTGCTGGATGAATAAACTTAATGTTTGCCGCATGAAGGAATAAACGGTCCAAACCAAATTGTTTCGTGTATGCATCAAATCTTCGATCACCATAGCGATCATCCCAAGCAATTGGATGCCCAGCGTATTGAGTATGTACCCGAATTTGGTGAGTACGTCCTGTAATGGGACTTGCTTGTACTAACGTTGCATCAGAAAACTTTTCTAAGATTTTGAAACGTGTTTCCGAAGGTTTTCCATTTGGGTTAACACGAACAATGCTATTTACTTCATTTTTAAGTAAAGGAGCGTTCACCACTTTACAGCTGTTCTTCCACTGCCCCATCACCAACGCAAAATAAAACTTCTTCACCGTTTTCTCACGAAACTGAGCTTGTAAATGACGTAACGCGGAGCGTTTTTTAGCAACTAACAAAATACCCGAGGTATCACGATCAATTCGGTGTACTAGCTCAAGGAAACGAGCTTGTGGGCGTAATGCCCTTAATGCTTCGATCGCACCAAATTTTAGTCCACTACCACCATGCACTGCCGTACCTGAAGGTTTGTTCAAAATCAGCATATGATCATCTTCGAAAATGATCATGTTTTCCAACTCTGCCACCTTATTTAATTTCGTACTAGGTGCTGCTTCGTTCGGTTTTTCTTCTATCGTCACTGGAGGAATGCGAACTAAGTCTCCTGCTTGCAGCTTATATTCAGCTTTCACCCGTTTTTTATTTACGCGTACTTCTCCCTTGCGCAAGATTCGATAAACCATGCTTTTAGGAATACTTTTCAATTGGTTGCGCAAGAAGTTATCAATACGCTGACCTGCCATGTCGTCATCAATATCGACGAACTGGACTTTTGTTCTTATCTCGTTCATGAAGGCATTCTATCACTGAAAATTGCGTCAATTCACACTTTCTTCGCAACTTACTGGTAAATTGATTAAGTATGTGTCGGTTTCAAATCATGCCCGTTTAAATAACAGTCAAGCTTGAACAATTGAATCCTTAAATACAAATAATCATCTAAAAACATAGAGTTATCAAAAGTGAAATTGGATTTTTTTATCGAATTATTATAAAGCTGATTGCTGAGTTTACTGGGTACTGCTATAGTTCACACCTGCAATAAATGATTTGTTTGCTATTTAAACAAAGCTGGTCATTTTTGAGCAAAACTTGAGTAGAAGGTTAATTTACTAAAATGCTGCATACGGCGTAAGACATTTTCGAAATTAACACTCTCGTTGCCCTACTCGCCGCCACTTCATGTTGAGTAAATCCGCCCCAATGCGGCTCATAAACGAAAGCGTTTGTGAGAACTGAAGTGCCCCAGAGCATCCCTCCAGCCGGGAGGCTGCACCGATATAGCCACGGGATCAGGCACCGTGAAGGCGCTCTCAAGCAACGAGAAAACGATTACAAAAAAAGACAACGAGATTTGTAAATGAAAAGAATGTTAATTAACGCAACTCAAAAAGAAGAGTTGCGTGTTGCTTTGGTTGATGGCCAAAGACTTTACGATTTGGATATCGAAAGTCCTGGTCACGAATCAAAAAAAGCAAATATCTACAAAGGACGTATCACTCGCATCGAACCTAGTCTTGAAGCAGCTTTCGTAGACTACGGCGCAGAAAGACACGGTTTCCTCCCTCTAAAAGAAATTGCTCGCGAATACTTCCCCGAAGGTTACACCTACCAAGGCCGTCCAAGCATCAAAGAAGTGTTAACTGAAGGTCAGGAAGTTATTGTACAAGTAGAGAAAGAAGAACGAGGTAGTAAAGGTGCAGCCTTAACTACGTTTATTTCTCTAGCGGGTAGTTACCTAGTATTAATGCCAAATAACCCTCGTGCTGGCGGAATTTCTCGTCGTATTGAAGGTGATGAACGCACTCAACTAAAAGCGGCATTGAGCACACTTGAGCTTCCTCAAGGTATGGGCCTCATTGTACGTACTGCGGGTGTAGGCAAAAGTGCTGAAGAGTTGGAATGGGACTTAAACGTTCTATTAAATCACTGGGGAGCGATCAAACAAGCTTCTGATGCTAACCCAGCACCTTTCCTTATTCACCAAGAAAGTAACGTCATTGTGCGTGCTATTCGCGATTATTTGCGTCGTGATATTGGCGAAATACTGATCGACAGTAATACGATTTATGAACGTGCTCTCGACCATATTCGCCTAGTGCGCCCAGACTTTGTCAATCGAGTGAAAAAGTACGATGGTGAAGTGCCACTATTTAGTCACTACCAGATTGAAAGCCAAATCGAGTCTGCCTTCCAACGTGAAGTTCGTCTCCCTTCTGGCGGCTCTATCGTTATTGACCCAACAGAAGCTCTCACATCTATTGATATCAACTCTGCCCGCGCGACAAAAGGCGGAGATATCGAAGAAACAGCGCTGAACACAAACCTTGAAGCTGCTGACGAAATTGCACGTCAATTACGTCTTCGTGATCTTGGTGGTCTCGTCGTGATCGACTTTATCGATATGACCCCTGTTCGTCACCAGCGTGAAGTGGAAAACCGTCTACGAGATGCGGTTCGTATGGACCGTGCTCGTGTTCAAATTGGACGTATTTCTCGCTTTGGTTTGCTAGAAATGTCACGCCAGCGCCTGAGCCCTTCTCTTGCAGAAGCCAGCCACCATATCTGTCCTCGCTGTACCGGTACTGGTGTTGTTCGTGATAACGAATCGCTTGCTCTCTCTGTTCTTCGTTTAATCGAAGAAGAGGCATTGAAAGACAATACAGCTCAAGTACTCGCTGTTGTTCCTGTCCCAATTGCTTCCTACCTACTCAACGAAAAACGTCGCTCGGTTAACCATATTGAACGTACACAAGAAGTGAAAATCACTGTTGTGCCCAATTCAGAAATGGAAACACCGCATTTCGATGTAATTCGTGTACGTGAAGGCGAAGAGTTCGACCTACTTTCTTACCTACTGCCGAAAAAACTTGAAGCGTTGAAAGAAGCAGAAGGTAAAGAGTCTCCAGACGTTGAAAGTAAACCGAAGAAAATCGAAGAGCCTGCTCTTAAAGGGTTTGCCGCACCATCACAATCGGCACCGACACCAAAACCTAGCAAGGCCAAACCTGTTGCGACAAAAGCGCAAGCTGAGGAGCAACCAGGTATTATTTCTCGTCTGTTCAAAGCTCTAAGCGGCTTCCTATTTGGCTCAACCGAAACTGAAGAGAAGAAGGAAGAGCGTGGCCAAAAAGAGCAGAATAATCGCGGAAATCGCAATAACAACCGCCGTAACCGTAACGATCAACGTCGTCGCAATAATCGTGACAATAACCGAGATCGTGATAACAATCGTGATAAGCGCAAACCGGCGAAAGACGAGCAAGCTCAAACTCAAGAGCGCAAGCAACAAAATCGCAAGCCTAAACAAGAACGCCGCAATAAACGCGATCGTGACGATGTGAAGGCAAGTAAAGTTGCAGAAGAAGGTCTAAAGCTAGCGGCTGATGCTCAAAGCAAAGCACCAGAAGCTCGTCCAGAAGAAAAAGCTGCGAAGGTGAAAGAACGTCGCCAACGTCGCAAACTGAACAAGCAGGTTCGTGTTAAAAACCAAGCGGCTCAAGCTGAACAAGAGCAGTCTGCTAAAGTTGAACAAGCTCAAGCTATTGCTGAAACAGTGGAAAAAGAAACCATTGCAACGCAAGCAGAAGAGACTGAGCAACAACCTAAGCAGCGACGCAATCGCCGTTCTCCACGTCACCTACGAGCAAGTGGCCAACGCCGTCGTCGTGGTCGCGATCGCCGTCCAAACCCATTCCGCCTTCGCAAAGGTGGTGTAGCATCTCCAGAGATGGCTATGGGTAAGGTTATGCCTCGTTACGACTTACCGACTAAGCCAGTGAAGAAACAGGCTGAAAAAGAAAATGTTGTAGACACTACAACAGTAACTGTACTTGGCGGATTTGCATGCCCTGAAATGGCCATGGGTAAGGTTATTATCAGACATGAAACCGTTGCTCAGAAAGTTGAAGAGCAAGAAGTGCAGAGCACGACAGCAGAAACAATCGTTCCTGTCGTTGAATCAATAGCTGAACCTGTTGAGCAAGCTCAGCCAAATGCTGAAAGTGAGCAGAAGGTTGTAGTCGCGACAAAAGCAGAAACTCCAGAAGTGGTTGCTAACGTTGTTGCACCTCAATCTGACATCAAAGTGCCACTTGAAGTGAAAGGTCATGCTTCAGCTCCAATGGCGAAAGCTCCTGGTACTACAGCACTTAAAGAAATTGAAGTTATTGCAGCACCTTTCCGTGCTGAACGCTATCAAATTCGCGGTGCAGGTAGTCAAGTTGCAACGAACCAAGCTGGTTCTGCAATGGCAAAACCTAACAGCTTTTAATTAGCAAAAGCCTGAATAAGCAGCTCCTATTTGGAGCTGCTTTTTTATGTCATGCAGACGAACTCATTGGCATATTTATTGGTCAATGGTGGTTCATTATTGAACTTAATCACACTTTTCGGTAGCATGCGCCGATTCGGTCTAACTCTAGAACTTTTGTATCACGGCTCTTTTTACTTTGCATTCTGCTCAGCTGATATATAAGTCATAGTTAGAATACACTCATTTACTTAGTCAACACTGAGCAAACATGTTTGAATTCCCACAATTTTCTAAACACTCCGTAAAAAATGATGTGCTATCAGGTTTAACTGTTGCGCTTGCACTTGTCCCTGAAGCTGTTGCTTTCGCTTTTGTTGCGGGTGTTGACCCAATGGTTGGTTTGTACGCTGCATTTATTGTAGGGCTTGTTACCTCTATATTTGGTGGTCGCCCAGGTATGATTTCTGGTGCTACAGGCGCAATGGCTGTCGTCATGGTAAGCCTAGTTGCAACTCATGGCGTCCAATACCTGTTTGCCGCTATATTACTAGCTGGCCTTTTCCAGATTACCGCTGGTTTGTTTAAACTAGGCAAATTCATTCGTATGGTTCCTCACCCTGTAATGATTGGCTTTGTAAATGGTTTAGCCATTGTTATCTTCCTGGCACAATTAGGGCAGTTCAAAGCTCCGGATTTAAGTGGTGCGCTGACGTGGCTTCCATCCGACCAGATGATGTTGATGCTGGGTCTTGTGGCCTTAACAATGGCCATCATTCACTTTTTGCCAAAGCTAACCACAGCAGTGCCTTCTTCTCTGGTTGCCATCGTGACGGTTACAGCACTCGTTGTAGGGCTTGATCTAGAAACACGTACTGTTGTTGATTTCCTTCGTACTATGTCAGGTAACGAAGCTGCGACACTAGCAGGTTCTTTACCAACCTTCTCAATTCCAACCGTACCACTGACATTGGAAACTCTCCAAATTATCCTGCCATACGCAATTATTCTTGCTGCTATCGGGTTGATCGAATCACTGCTTACGCTAACGGTACTAGATGAAATGACCAATACACGTGGTCAATCAAATCGTGAATGTATCGGCCAAGGTATGGCTAACGTCACCTGTTCTATGTTTGGTGCAATGGGTGGCTGTGCGATGATTGGTCAATCCATGATCAACGTAAACTCGGGTGGTCGCGGTAGACTATCAGGTATCGTTGCAGCGGTAATGCTGCTGATGTTCATTCTGTTTGCCTCATCTTTAATCGAAATGATCCCACTTGCCGCACTTGTTGGCGTTATGTTCATGGTTGTGATCGGTACATTCGAATGGGCAACATTCAAACTTGCGCGCCGTGTACCAAAACAAGATTTCTTTGTTATCGTCCTAGTTACGGTTGTAACCGTGCTTACTGACTTAGCAGTCGCGGTTGCTGTTGGTGTCGTAGCTTCTGCACTTATGTTTGCTTGGGAGCATGCGAAACACATCTACGCATCCAGCAGAATTAATGACGAAGGCACAAAAGAATACCAAATCAATGGTCCTATCTTCTTTGGCAGTGCTGCAAACTTTTTAGAACTGTTTGACGCTCCAAATGACCCACAAGACGTTATCGTTGATTTTGCTAACTCACGTGTCACTGATCATTCTGCGATAGAAGCGATTGAAACTCTTGCTGAGCGCTACTCTGCGGTCGGTAAAACCCTTCACCTTCGTCACTTGAGCCCTGACTGCCGTGCCTTATTACAGAAAGCAGGAAGCTTGGTTGAGATCAACGTAAAAGAAGATCCAAGCTACAAAGTAGCTACAGATATATTGGCATAATAAAAACACTATAAAAAAGGCTCCCGATTGGGAGCCTTTTTTTAAATCAATTTATTCAGTTTTTCACCAAGCAGTTCCAAACGCCAACCTTGCATAAGATCAGGCAAATTAGCCGGGTCTCGATCCTTGTTCCACACCCAGCTTAATAGCTGATTGAGTTGCTTCTTAGAAGCCAAAAATTCGGTACTTAAGCCACTCAATTGAGAAACATGTTTAACCTCATCTTTTAGCTTTTTAAAGAGTTGCTTGTATCCCGGTTTATCCATCATACGCACAATTTTCTCAGGAAAGTCCTCTGGTGAAGTGCCTTTTGCACTCTTAACCAAAGATATGATTCTCGCGCTATGACGCTGCACTGAACGAAGGTCCATCCCCTCTTGCTCCATTTGGTTGCGATTTTGGATGCCTAAACGAGCAACGGTCAGTAAATCCGTTTCTTTAAAAACAAAGTTTAAGGCTAAATCTCGGCGAATGGCTTCTTTATATCGCCATGTTGCTAGGGGTTTGAGTATGGCTAGTTCTCGAGGTTTTAACTGCCAAGCCCCTTTAATATCCAAATAGGCTTTGTCTGGATCCACTTCTTTTATACGTTTTGTAGCAATAAGATCGCTTTCTTGCTGTGCAGCCTCCCACCAACCCGCTTCTACAATTTCAGCATGCAGTTTTTCGTACAATGGTAGCAAGTAATACACATCAGCAGCAGCGTATTCAAGTTGGCGATTGCTTAGTGGACGAGCAAGCCAGTTTGTTCTTGATTCGCTTTTATCCAGTTCAACACCAAGGAAACTATCAACCAACGATGCAAAACCCGTCGACAATCCATTTCCAAGAAATGCCGCCATTATTTGTGTGTCTACCATTGGATAAGGAAGACATCCAAATGCATTTTGGAACACCTCTAAGTCTTCACCACAGGCATGCAGCACTTTCAGTACCGATGTATCTTGCAGTAACTGCACAAACGGTGTCATGTCTTCTAGCTCGATTGGATCTATCAAAGATAACTGTTTGCCATCGAATAGCTGAATCAGCCCTAATTGAGGGTAAAACGTCCGAGTCCTAACAAACTCGGTATCTAACATAACGACCTCAACCTCTCGGGCGGCGGTACAAACTTTCTCTAGCTGTGTCACTTGCGTAATGATTTGATAGTTCACTAAATTCTCGCTGTGTTGAAGTTTCTGCCATACAAAAATGCCGACAATTAAGTCGGCATTTTATCACTAATCAAAGCGTTAAAGTAATTTTACTCAGCTTTAGCAAGCTTCGCATCATTTTCTTCGCGCAGAACACGGCGTAAGATCTTACCCACATTAGTCTTTGGTAAATCTTCTTTAAACTCGACCAATTTAGGCACTTTATAGCCAGTTAAATGCTGACGACAGTGTGTGATCACTTCGTCTTTCGTCAAGCTAGGGTCACGCTTAACAACGTATATTTTCACCACTTCACCAGAGACATCATGCGGCTGACCAATGGCTGCAACTTCAAGTACTTTGCCATGAAGAGCAACAACATCTTCAATCTCATTTGGATAAACGTTAAAGCCAGAAACCAAAATCATATCTTTCTTGCGATCAACAATATGTAGGAAACCTTCTTCATCAAACTTGACGATGTCGCCCGTTGATAGCCATCCATCTTGGTTGATCACCTCTTTCGTTGCCTCTGAGCGTTGCCAATAACCTTGCATCACTTGAGGACCACGAACTTGAAGTTCACCCACGCCATCATTGGCTAGCGGATTCCCATCTTCATCAACAATACGTACTTCTGTTGAAGGAACTGGCAAGCCAATGGAACCATTGTACTCGGTTAAGTCGTGCGGATAGGCGGCCACTAAAGGAGAACACTCCGTCAAACCATAACCTTCCAGCAAATAGCAGCCTGTCGTTTTCTTCCACTGCTCTGCAACCGCTCTTTGAACGGCCATACCACCACCAACAGCCAACCTTAAATTGCTAAAGTCCAGTTCATGGAAGTCTTCATTGTTGACCAAAGCATTAAACAGCGTATTTACCCCGGTAATTGCAGTAAATGGGTGCTTTTGCAGCTCTTTTACAAAACCCGGAATATCACGCGGGTTGGTAATAAGTAGGTTGCGTCCACCAATTTCCACAAACAGCAAACAGTTAACGGTCAATGCAAATACGTGATAAAGAGGAAGCGCTGTGACAACTAACTCTCGTCCTTCCGTAAGTACTGGGCCATAAGCACCTTTTGCCTGCATGACGTTTGCGATCATATTACGATGCGTCAAAATGGCGCCTTTAGCGACCCCAGTCGTACCACCCGTATATTGCAAGAATGCAATATCATCACCCGACATAAATGGTTTGACGTACTGAAGACGACGACCTTTATGCAGTGCTTTACGCATGGAGATTGCACCGGGCAGGTTATATTTCGGGACCATACCCTTGACGTACTTGACGACAAAATCAACCAACGTTCCTTTTGCCCTTGGTAGCATTTGCCCTAAACTAGTTAAAACAACGTGTTTTACTGGTGTATTTTCAACAACTTGTTCAAGCGTATTAGCAAAGTTTGAAACAATCACAATCGCTTTAGCGCCAGAGTCATTAAGTTGATGCTCAAGTTCACGAGGCGTATAAAGTGGGTTAACGTTAACAGCGATTAAGCCCGCGCGAAGAACACCAAACAGTGCAACTGGGTATTGCAATAAATTCGGCATCATCAGCGCAACACGATCGCCTTTTTGCAACTTCAACTCATTTTGCAAATACGCAGCAAATGCGCGGCTGCGCTCTTCCAGCTTACGAAACGTCATGACCGAGCCCATATTCATAAATGCGGGCTGATCAGCGTATTTCTGTACTGATTGTTCAAACATCTCAACAAGAGATGGATACTGATCTGGATTGATCTGTTCTGGTACGTCACTTGGATAACGAGACAACCAAGGTTTATCCACGATACTACTCCTCGTAATTGGCCTGCTAAAATGGCACCGCTATTGACACAATATCGTGTCATTCCACGGGCATTATTACAGCACAGCCTAGGGGCTTGAGCACGAAAGACTCAAACACTTGTTTAAATTTTGTTAACTAAGCCAAAAATTAGATCAGATACTCTAGATGGATACTGTAAATGGCAGTGATGTCCTCCTTTGATGACATGAACATCAAAGTTAGGCCATTTTTCTATCTGAGTATTCAAGTATGAGAAGCCGTCTTCTCCTAGAATAATGTACTGTGGGCATTGGACTGCTTGAAGTATGCCTGCTGCATGTTCAAAGTGCATACGGTATAAGGAATCACTTTGTAACTTTTGATCATGTCGCCAACGCCACGTTGAGTTTTCTTGTATCAAACCTCGACGTACAATTGGTTCTATCTGCATTGCTTCTAATTGGTTTACTTTCGCTCTGCGAGCAACAGCCTCTTCGATACTAGCAGGACTTCTCTGTGGTTTTCGCCGAATGCGTTGACGACTCAGCACACCATCCCGCAGGCGAGCGACTGAATTTGACGCAGGCTCAGCTAATGGACCAAAGCCTTCTATCTGAACTAACCCCGAGATCTGCTCAGGAAAGGCGGCACTATAACAACTCGCAATCAAAGCACCAAGAGAATGTCCTACCAACACGCGTTTGTTTGCTGAAAAATTAGACAAAACTTGATAAACGTCGTCGATATAGTCATGAAATGGGTAAAAGTTACTGCCAGATTTATGGGTTGAGAGACCATGTCCAGGTAAATCGATTGCGCAAAGATGCAGTGATGGGTTGTGGTGATGAAGTGCTTCTATCGTCGTTATAAAGCTAGCCGCATTATCTAACCAGCCATGAAGAAAAACGACCGATGTTTCGGCCGTTTCCATATTCCCTACTTCCAAAGCGGCGATCTCGCCGCCATGAATTGAATAATGACAAGATTTGAGCATTATTTTACGACCTGAATCACTTGCCCTTCAGACACCCTTGGAAAAGGGTCACGGCAGAAGATACCACGGCAAGGGTAATAGTGGCTGTTGAAGTCATTTACAATCACCCGCTCTTCAACACGCCATAAGTGGTAACCCACTCCTTTCATGACTGGAAAGATGTAGTCATACTGCCCGACTTTACCTTTTTCAGTACCACTCGCGGCGCCCAATACCGTCACCAATCGCCCTTTTGCAAAGGTTACCGGATCAACAAAACCGTCGATGTAAGCAACAAAACGTCCACTTGGTTCTGTATCTATATTTGGTCGACCTGTTTTATCGATCGGTATGTTAACAACTTCAACTCGCGTTTTATCCGCTAAGTTTCTTACATCGGCAATCATTCCACCAAGGCGTATCATGCTGTCCGACTTGATAGAGCCAGAGTTCCACGCTTGGTAATCGGTCGTCACCGGCATAGAATCGGCTTTGAGGTTTTCTGGCAATGTGCTGCAGGCTGACAATAAAATGAGTGCAGCCATTGAAATGATGAAACGGCAGGCTAAACGAGGCATGATGTTTTCCATTGTTGATAAAGCTAGATGTAAATATCGACGCCTAAAAGCTGGCTAAGTTCCTCTCGCTTGGCTTGGTTCATCACATTCATATACTCTTCCATTGCTTTACGACCTTGCCCTTCAGGGAGATCATATTGAATTTGAGCCCGATGTATATCAGACTCTTTCACTTGACGAATGCTATGAGCAACCGCGTTGGCAACCTTAGTAGGTTGGCCAACTTGAGACTGAGCTTGAGATTTCTTTACTTCGTTCTTTTTGTTGGTCTTATTCGTTCGGTTAGAACCAGGGACCTGAGAAGGACGTAAACCATTAATCGATACCATATCGTTCCTTTAATAAAAAAGGCTGTTTTACCAGCCCTTTCCGTATTTACTCACGTCCCGGTAACTTTTTCCAAGCAACCTTATCGCGTAAGTAAACGGGGCTAGAATCTTCCACAGCCACCGTGTTGCCTTGCTCCAGCTCTAACTTTGCCAAATAGACAATGTCTTCCGCGTCTGGAAAGAGAACATCACTGGCTTGACGCTTCAGTTGCAACGCTGAAAATTCTTCGCTGTACGCTTCCCAACCAGTGCCCGCTGTATACCAAACCTGCTCATCGAGAACCGTTTGCTCAGCGACCTCAGCAGGTGGAACAACGCATTCTTGGTCGATCGCATTCCAACTGCCATCTTCTTGACGGCCAAAGCGTCCCCAATACACTTCACTCATACGAGCATCAATCGCACAAGCAACACGGGTAGCTTGATGCTTTCGGTAGCAGCCTTGTGCCATGGCTTGAAGTGTTGATACACCAATCATCGGCAGATCTGCGCCAAATGCTAAACCTTGTGCAATTCCAATGCCAATGCGGACTCCCGTGAAACTACCAGGCCCACGACCGTAGGCTAACGCATCTAATTCATTCAGTGTGATTCCGGCTTCTTTTAATACCTCATCCACCATTGGCAATACTTTTTTTGTGTGATCACGCGGTGCAACTTCACTGCGGACGTATATTTGGTCTCCGACCATGAGTGCAACAGAGCAGTTTTCTGTTGCAGTATCTAGAGCAAGAATTTTTGCACTCATCGACATCTCTAACTATTCGTTTGTTGTTTCTGAAATCTGTTGTAGGAACGCTTTAACCCTATCCAAATCCCGCGTTCTTGGGATGGGTGGTAAACTGGATAAGAACACACCACCATAATCTCGAGTAACTAATCGGTTATCGCAGATGATCAATGCCCCTCGATCTTTCTTATCTCGGATCAATCGTCCAACCCCTTGCTTTAGCGTAATTACAGCATCTGGTAACTGTACCTGTGCGAATGGATCTCCGCCTTTTAGGCGACAATCTTCAATTCGCGCTTTAAGCAATGGGTCATCTGGCGCTGTAAAAGGCAATTTATCGATAATAACACAGCTGAGTGCGTCACCTCTAACATCTATCCCTTCCCAAAATGCTCCCGTGGCAACTAACAGCGCATTACCTAGCTCCATAAACTCAGCCAGCGTTTTCTGCTTACTGGTCTCACCTTGTAATAGAACTGGGAAATCCAGCACCTCTCGAAACAGTTCACCAAGTTCACGCATCATGCTATGTGATGTACAGAGAAAAAAGCAACGCCCTTGGTTTTGTTCAATCACTGGTGCAAGCATATCCACCAGCTTTTGCGCCAATCCCGGACTATTCGGCTCAGGTAAATAACGAGGCACACATAGCCTTGCTTGTTGTTGATAATCAAAAGGACTCGGTAAGGAAAACTGAGACTGAGGCTTCAGCCCCAACCTTGACGTAAAGTGGCCAAAATCGCCATTTACTGCCAGCGTCGCCGACGTAAAAATCCATGCCCCTTGCTTCATCTCAATTTGTTCATGAAACTTATCAGCCACAGAGAGCGGTGTGATATGCAAGCTGAAATGGCGTGGCGTAGTATCATACCAATACGAATACCCAGTAATGGAGACATCGCAAACTCGGTCAATGCGACCCTTAATGGTATTGGCTCTTTCAAATGCAGTGTCTAATAATTGGCTCCGACCCAGCGCTAGTTTTAATACATCAACAGCAAAATCTAGCGCTTCTCTCACTCGCTCCAGTTCTCGAGCAATCGATGGCGATTGTATCGCCTCACGCCAATTGCCACGAAACCCCGGTTCTCCTAGCGTGATTCGCAAGTCCATGGCACTTTGAACCAATTTCTCACCGACCTTTTGCAATTGACGCATGTCTTTCGCTTCTATCCGATAACCAATTTCAATGTCTTTCGCTAACTCTTGGATTTGGCGACTAGAGACTGATTGGCCAAAGTATTGGCTAGCAATGTCAGGAAGTTGATGTGCTTCATCAAAAATAAAGACATCCGCTTCGGGGATAAGCTCACCAAAGCCAGTCTCTTTGATTGCAAGATCGGCAAGGAATAAATGATGGTTGACTACAACGACATCTGCATCCAAAGCTTTCTTACGAGCCTTTAAAACAAAACACTCTTGATAGCTTGGGCATTCCTTCCCTAAACAATTGTCGTTCGTTGAGGTAATCGTGGGAATGACTAAACTATCTTCAGCGATGGCATCACAATCCCCCAGATCCCCAGTCTTTGTTTCAGAAGCCCAACTACGCACTTTAACTAACTGACTCAATAAAGCTGGGTCAGCTTGGTGAGAGTGGCTTTCCACCATTTGACGACTTAGTCGATCTAAGCACAGGTAGTTGGCTCTGCCTTTTAATAAAGCGACTTGCCCATAGAAACCCAATGCATTGGTCATTAAAGGCAGATCACGGTGAAAGAGTTGTTCTTGAAGGTTTTTCGACCCTGTACTGATGATCGTTTTCTTTCCACTCAATAAAGCTGGTACTAAATAAGCGAACGTTTTACCGGTACCCGTTCCTGCTTCAACCACCAATTGCACCTGTTGCAGGATGGTTTGTAAAACCGCCTCAGCCATATCGAGTTGAGCTTGTCGTGGTTGAAAACCGGGGATTGCCTTGCCTAGCGCCCCATCAGCAGAAAAGGTTTTCGAGATCATGTATATCGGTACAGTATTTTGAGAATAGAGAGGATTATGGCAGTTTTTGGAATGGAGCGCGAATCCGATTTTGACTCCGCGCTCAGTGGCAGAAAATTAACGGCGATTTAAGTAGCGTGCGAGCCAAGAAGGCCCAAAGAATTCGTTCTGATTGTCTGTGATTATTTTTGCTGCTTCACTGGGTGAGGCTTTGCTTTCCCATAGTTCCATGAGTAAGGCATCATCAATTTCATGATTCCCAACTAATTCGCTTACTCGTTCTGAATACAGTTTGCGCGCGAGTAGTTCTCTATCCATAAATACCACCTTAAGACACTCAAATGAGGGAGAGAATCTTCAACAAATGCGGTCAACCAAACGGTTAACTCAGATTATTTGTTGAAACCAACTTGATATTAGTTTAATTGTAGCTGTGATATTGCGGCTTAGTTCACCGTTCGCTAGCCCGAAAAAAATTCACCATACAAAAAAAATAATTCACGGAAGTACGAACTAAATGGAAAAGAAAACACTGTTGACCCACTGTACAGACGCACCGGGTCTTATCTCAAAAATAACCAATATTTGTTATAAACATCAGTTAAACATCATTCACAACAATGAGTTTGTTGATAACACCAGCGGCCATTTCTTTATGCGCACTGAGCTTGAAGGCTATTTCAATGATCAAACTTTCCTTGCGGACTTAGATCAAGCACTACCTGAAAAAGCGAAGCGCAAATTGGTCGATTCATCACGTAAACGTATCGTCATTCTCGTGACCAAAGAAGCCCACTGTATTGGCGATATTCTCATGAAGAATTTCGATGGCAGTTTGGATGTCGATATCGCAGCTGTGGTTGGCAATTATGACACACTGCGTGATCTAACAGAAAAATTTGGCATCCCATACCATTGCGTATCTCATGAAGGTTTAAACCGCGAAGAACATGAGCAAAAGATGTTAGAAGTCATCGATCAGTATCAAGCAGATTACCTTGTTCTGGCTAAATACATGCGCGTGCTCACACCAGGTTTTGTTGAAAAATACCATCACAAAATCATCAATATTCATCACAGCTTTTTACCGGCATTTATTGGTGCAAAACCGTATCAACAAGCCTATGAGCGTGGTGTAAAAATCATCGGTGCGACGGCTCACTTTGTAACTAACGATCTCGATGAAGGCCCGATCATCAAACAAGATGTGATTCCTGTCGATCATAACTTTAGTGCCCAAGACATGGCTCAAGCAGGCCGTGATGTTGAAAAAAATGTTCTTAGCAAGGCATTGAATAAAGTTTTGAATGATCACGTTTTTGTATATGGAAACAAAACCGTTATCCTCTAAATAGTAAAAAGGCCTCATTACAATGAGGCCTTTTTGATTGATGTTATAGCTTTAACGCTAATTCAACGCCTTGCCGAATCGCGCGCACTGCATCAAGCTCACCAGCATAGTCAGCACCACCAATCACATGCAGTTTTCCTTCAAGGTTCGACCATTGTGCTTCAAATGGCCGTACTGATTCTTGACCAGCACAAATCACCACTTTATCCACTGGCAGAAGTTCTTCCTTGCCATTGTGATGAATATGAAGTCCTTGATGGTCAATTTTGTCATAGCTGACACCACCAAACAGGTTCACTCCCCTTTTTTCCAACGTACGTTTGTGGATCCAACCTGTCGTTTTTCCCGGACCTTTCCCTACTCGGCCATTTCGACGCTGCAGTACCCAAACTTGTTTATCAGTCTCCGAGTCCGGGTATGGGAATAAGCCCCCTGGGTGACCGATTTCCTTATCAATCCCCCACTCGTGTAGCCAATCGTCCAAGCTATGCTCCGTGGGTTCTGTAAGCATGGTGGCAATATCAACACCAATACCACCAGCGCCAACAATGGCGACATTATTACCAACATAGGTTTTGTCTTTGATGAGCGTCTGGTAATCAACAACTTTATCCGGGTTATCAATACCTTCAATCTCAACCTTGCGTGGTTCAACTCCAGAAGCCATCACCACTTCATCATATTCACTCAGCAACGCCATGTTTGCTTCTGTTTCGAGCAATAGATTCACGCCAGTCTGTTCGATTTGGTTAGCAAAATAGCGAATAGTTTCTCTAAACTCTTCTTTTCCTGGAATTTGCATTGCTAATCGAAACTGACCACCAATCCGATCATTTCGCTCAAATAAGTCAACTTTATGACCACGCTGAGCCAATGTGGTTGCGCAAGCAAGCCCGGCAGGACCTGCGCCAACAACTGCAATAGATTTTGGTGATGAAGTTGGAGTAACCACTAACTCCGTTTCTCGGCACGCGAGCGGGTTCACCAAGCAACTGGCACGTTTGCCTTTAAATACGTTATCAAGACATGCCTGATTACAACCGATGCAAGTGTTGATAAGTCGAGCTTGGTTATTTTCTGCTTTTGCTACGAAATAAGGGTCTGCAAGAAACGGGCGCGCCATGGACACCATATCAGCCTGACCACTTGCTAAAATCTTTTCCGCTTCATCTGGCGTATTAATACGGTTGCAAGTCACAATTGGTACATTCACGTGAGGCTTTACTTTCTCTGTCACCCAAGTAAATGCGCCTCTTGGCACTTGTGTCGCTATGGTGGGTATTCTTGCTTCGTGCCACCCAATACCAGTGTTAATGATGGTCACACCTGCTTGTTCAAGCGCTTGGGCAAGTTGTATCACTTCTTCAAACGTGCTGCCTTCTTCCACCA
Organism: Vibrio sp. NTOU-M3; assembly: GCF_040869035.1. NCBI lineage: Bacteria > Pseudomonadati > Pseudomonadota > Gammaproteobacteria > Vibrionales > Vibrionaceae > Vibrio > Vibrio sp. NTOU-M3. The sequence goes on along the minus strand of NZ_CP162100.1, from coordinate 964,257 downwards.
AATCCAACATCGACAATCGAAAGATAATAATGAATTCTCTACCGACAGACTTCCTGATGGCTTTGACCGTTTCAAGCGCAAAGCGAATGCGATTTTCATAACTCCCACCCCAATCGTCGTAACGCATATTGGTGCGTTTACAGATAAACTGGTTGATGAGATAACCTTCAGATCCCATCACTTCCACACCATCGTAACCAGCTTGCTTCGCCAAGGAGGCGCTATTTGCAAAAGCCGCGATCGTATTTTTGATCTGGCGCTCACTCATTTCACTCGGAGCAAAACGAGCAATCGGAGCTTTAATCGCTGAAGCACTTTGGGAAAAAGGATGCATTGCGTATCGCCCAGCATGGAGCAGTTGAAGCGCAATTTTGCCACCGTGCTTGTGCACTGCCTCGGTCACTACTTTATGAGCTTGAGCATGTTTATGTTTACTGAATTCGGCACTAAAAGGGTGTAAACGCCCACGTAAATTTGGAGAGAAACCACCGGTAACAATCAGTCCAACGCCACCTTTAACACGTTCTTCGTAGAACGCTGCTAATTTACCGAGGCCTTCCTTATCCTCTTCCAAACCAGTATGCATTGACCCCATCAAAACTCGGTTACGCAGTTGGGTAAAACCAAGATCTAATGGTTTAAGTAAATTCGGATACATAGCAGACTTCACTTCTCATTATTATCTTTCTGGTCTGACCACAATATTACCAACAACAACAAAAATCAAACAAGCGTTTACATTTATGTAACACCGATCAATCTTGAGGTTGTTCACATGTACTACTTTAAGTAGGATGGTAGCTACTTAGGTTGTCAGGCATGTTTCTGAACAACACACGGTTAAGTGTCTAAAAAACCGAAGGAAAACGTTTAGTTGAGATTATCGACGTATTCCAAAGCGGAGAGAGAATGAAAAAAATATTTAAATTTGTTGGGCTTATTTTTAAGGGGATATGGAAACTCATCACCTTCATGCGCCTAGCATTAATGAATCTGTTCTTTATTGCCAGTATTGCTGTGATCTATTTCGTATACACCAGTGGAGATACAGCAGCACCGTCCGTTCCGACCAAATCAGCATTAGTTCTGAATCTATCAGGCCCAATTGTTGAGCAAGCGACTTATGTCAACCCAATGGATTCGTTAACGGGTTCGGTGTTTGGTCAAGAGATCCCTCATGAGAATGTCTTGTTCGATGTTGTTGAAGCGATCAGATATGCCAAAAGTGATGATAACGTCACTGGCCTAGTGCTTGCGCTACGTGATATGCCTGAGACCAATCTCACCAAACTTCGCTACATTGCAAAAGCGCTCAATGAATTCAAAACTTCTGGAAAGCCAGTTTACGCGATTGGCGACTTTTACAATCAAAGCCAATACTACTTAGCCAGCTATGCAGATAAGATCTACTTAGCACCTGATGGCGCTGTCATGATCAAAGGCTACAGTTCCTACTCTATGTATTATAAAACGCTGCTCGAGAAGCTGGATATTAATACACATGTATTCCGTGTAGGGACGTATAAGTCTGCGATTGAACCTTTCGTCCGTGATGATATGTCTGATGCGGCCAAGGAATCAGCCTCACGTTGGTTAACGCAACTTTGGGGGGCGTATGTTGATGATGTGTCCACCAATCGCAACATCACACCAGAGACGTTAAATCCAAGCATGGATGACTTCTTACATCAGCTCAAAGGTGTCAATGGTGATCTGGCTGTATTATCAAAAAACCTCGGGTTAGTTGATGAACTAGCAACCAGACAAGAAGTTCGCTCAAAACTGGTTGAGACCTTCGGTAGTGATGGTGAAGACAGTTACAACGCGATTGGTTATTACGATTACCTCGCAACAATGAAACCAACCTTTGATATCGCCAGTGATGATATTGCTGTTGTCGTCGCTAGCGGGACTATCATGGATGGTACGCAACCACGTGGAAGTGTAGGTGGCGACAGCACCGCTGCTCTATTGCGCCAAGCGCGCAATGATGACAAAGTCAAAGCTGTGGTTTTACGCGTCAACAGTCCTGGTGGTAGTGCATTCGCCTCCGAGGTCATCCGCAATGAAGTTGAAGCAATTAAAGCAGCAGGCAAACCCGTAGTAGTTTCCATGTCGAGCCTTGCGGCTTCAGGTGGGTATTGGATTTCCATGGGCGCTGATCAAATTGTAGCGCAACCAACAACGCTCACTGGGTCCATCGGTATATTTAGCGTCATTACCACATTCGAAAAAGGCCTTAATAAACTTGGGGTATACACCGATGGTGTTGGCACTTCACCATTCTCTGGTGTAGGCATCACAACAGGATTAAGCCAAGGCGCTGCAGATGCTTTCCAAATGGGCATCGAACATGGCTATCAACGCTTCATTTCTTTGGTGAGCCATAGCCGTGACATTCCGGTTAATCAAGTTGATGGTATTGCTCAAGGACGAGTCTGGACAGGCCAAGATGCATTAGAGCATGGTTTGGTGGACAAAATGGGCGACTTTGATGACGCACTTGATCTTGCGGCTGAACTTGCACAAATCGAAAACTACAATGTTTTCTGGGTAGAAGAGCCATTGTCTCCCGCTGAACAATTCATCCAAGAATTCATGAATCAAGTTACTGTCAAACTCGGAGTTAACCTCCAAAGTCTGATACCGCAAAGCCTATTACCCGTTGCAAATCAGCTTGCACAAGATGCTTCACTACTAGACAGCTTAAACGATCCAAAGGGGCAATACTCTTTCTGTCTCACCTGTGAAGTTCAATAACTATAAAGCTAGGCCAAATGGCCTAGCTTTTTTAATCCCACTAACAAATAACAAAATCAAACTTTCGCAGTGGTTGCTGGAACTCTAATCAAGTAGTGACTAAAGGCTCTTTTTATTGCGAGCCATTTCGCTATAATCGCCGCTCTGTTCCCTAATTTACATTGGTTGTCTCAAACCATGGCTAGAAAACATATCTATATCGCCTACACAGGCGGAACCATCGGCATGCAGAAATCGGATCACGGCTATGTTCCTATCGCCGGATTTATGGAAAAACAACTAGCAAGCATGCCTGAATTCCACCGACCAGAAATGCCAAAATTTACCATCCACGAATATGATCCTCTGATCGATTCATCTGATATGACGCCTGCAGATTGGCAGCAAATCGCTGATGACATTCGTGACAACTATGACAATTACGATGGGTTTGTGATTCTCCATGGCACCGACACAATGGCGTATACCGCTTCTGCACTGTCTTTTATGCTGGAAAACTTGGGGAAACCTGTCATTGTTACAGGTTCGCAAATTCCTCTTGCGGAATTGCGCTCGGATGGTCAAGCAAATTTACTGAATGCCTTACATATCGCAGCCAACTACCCTATTAATGAAGTGACCCTGTTCTTCAATAATCAGTTAATGCGTGGCAATCGCAGCACTAAATCTCATGCAGACGGCTTTAATGCATTTACCTCACCCAACTTACCTCCATTGTTGGAGGCGGGCATCAACATTCAAGTTAGTAACAACGTAAAAGTTGATGAAAAACCACAAGGTAAATTTAAGGTGCATACGATCACACCACAACCGATTGGCGTGATCACCATGTATCCAGGCATTTCACACGAAGTTATCCGAAATACGTTGCTGCAGCCCGTTAATGCGATGATCTTATTGACGTTTGGTGTGGGCAATGCTCCGCAAAACCCAGAGTTACTTGGCCATCTTAAAGAAGCATCTGAGCGTGGTGTCATTGTTGTAAATCTGACCCAATGTCTGGCAGGCAAGGTAAATATGGGGGGTTATGCCACAGGTTGTGCTTTGGCTGAGTCTGGCGTGATCAGCGGTTATGATATGACTCCAGAAGCAGCATTAGCGAAACTGCATTACTTATTGAGTCAGGACTTGTCTTATGAAGAAGTCAAAACTCAAATGCAAAAGGTGTTACGTGGTGAAATGAGCCTCTAGCACCCAACTTAAATAATAAAAAAACCATTCTCTTGAATGGTTTTTTTATTTCCAAACGCGCTTAATCGCGATTGATGTTCACCCTGACAATATCGGTCTCATTAGCCGAGAATTGTTTTTTCAATTCAGCTTTGGATTTGAAATTGATCTCTCCACCTTTCGCCACCGTCATATGCTGAGCATCATCATTATGTTTAGATTGATACAGCATCACAGCTTGCATACAAGAATCTCGCTGCTCTTTTGAAAGTGGTGTACCCTCAGGCCACTTACCTGTTTCAACAGCATAAACCAGCCGCTCATATACTTCCGGTGTAATAGCGTTTAATAACTGTTGTGCATCCATGATGTATCCTTAATGATAGAGATTGCCATAAACCATAACCAGCAATGCGATTGAGTCAAGGTGAGGCAAAAGAATAAGTGTAACTGATCACAAGCAGTCGAATATGAAACCAATAAAACTAACGTTAGTAACAATGGTCGCCGTAAGTATCACTGGATGCTTTGAAGGCAGAAAAAATACCGAACAATTGTGCAACGACAATCCTGCGTTGAGGTGTGAACAACTCAATATCAATGACGGGCAATGCCGGGTTCCACGAACAGATTTAATTTGGCACCGTTTTGAAGTGCTAAAAAACCCGACTGACACACGTCAGATCAAAGAGTATCAATTGGTTAGCGAATACAAAAAGTGCCTTGAACTGGCCTCGCAAATACAGCCAATCGATCAAACCGAATTGAAACAACGCCGATTTAATGCACTTATTCATTCAGGTGAAGAACAAGAGCGCATTGCCCAAGAGCTTAAAAAATCCAACTCGCCTCAAGCACTTTATTTTTTGTGGAGCCAAATTGGAGACGACCAAGCTAAGCGAGCTTTTCTTCAGTTGGAAGGTTCACCCGCTCTTGAGACCGCAGAAATGCAATATGCTCTAGCGACCTTTTACACGAGCCGAGACCTAGAAAAAACCATCAAATTACTCAATCATGCACTTGAACTGTCCAAAGGGAATAATGTTAACCCTGAAATATTTAAGTCTCTTGCCAGTATTAATTATCGCTTAAACAATAAGGAACGAGCTTACGTATGGGCGATCGTCGCCAGCAACTTTGATGTCCCCATTGCGTCAGACAAAGAGCTGCAACTTCTCTATGGATTCAGCGATGCCAAGTACCGACAACTACAGGAACTCGCAGACGACTTAGAGAGTGCGATAAAATCAGGAAAATATCGCACTTCAATGACATCTAGAATCGATTAGAAAATTATGAAAGGATAGAACAACGAGCGGTGATCTATTCACCGCTTTTACTAGATTTGTTGAAAATTAACGACACAGAGTTGACACAAAATCGCTCTCCCGTAGTTTTGGGCCCATCTGGAAACACATGCCCCAAATGACTATCACATGCCGCACAACGTATCTCGACACGCTTCATTCCGTGGCTCAAATCATCTAGATATTTGATACAAGTCTCATTAACTGGCGCATCAAAACTTGGCCAACCGCAGCCTGAATCATACTTATTGTCAGACTGAAAAAGTGGCGCTGAGCAACAAGTACATGTATAAATTCCCGTCTCTTTATTGTGGAGTAATTTACCACTAAATGGCGCTTCAGTACCTTGTTCACGACAGACTCTAAACTCTTCGTTTGTTAGCTGCTCACGCCATTGTTCATCTGACTTAATCATTTTTTCCACTCCTGATTTATTCAATTTTTTTCTTCCTTTTCTCAGTTTTTATATTGACTTTTTTCGCGAAAAACTTGCTAACGCCACCCTTTGTAGCACATACTTTCTCACCGTAAAAGTATGACTGAATTTTGAGCTTTTTTTAAACCTCTAAGTTATCTTACGCCAACTGGTGAAAACAAAAGTCAACATTAGGGTTAAAAATTAACCGATTGCGACGAATTGTGAAAAAAAGCGACGCTTTTTTTTGACTTTAAACAAGTTAAGTCCGATTATCTGTTGCAGATTTTGGCTGGATTTTGTAATTTTACTACCAGTTATCTTTAATCAGAAATTAAGTTGTGGAGCAACTATAATGACTATCAAAGTAGGTATTAACGGTTTTGGCCGTATCGGTCGTTTCGTATTCCGTGCAGCGCAAGAGCGTGCAGACATCGAAGTTGTAGGTATTAACGACCTAATCGACGTAGAATACATGGCATACATGCTTAAGTACGACTCAACTCACGGCCGTTTCAACGGTACTGTTGAAGTTGAAGGCGGTAACCTAATCGTTAACGGTAAGACTGTACGTGTTACTGCTGAGCGTAACCCAGCTGACCTTAAATGGGATGCAATCGGTGTTGACGTTGTAGCTGAAGCTACTGGTCTTTTCCTAACTGACGAGACTGCACGTAAGCACATCGAAGCTGGCGCGAAGAAAGTTGTTCTAACTGGTCCTTCAAAAGACGCAACTCCAATGTTCGTAATGGGTGTTAACCAAGACACTTACGCTGGTCAAGACATCGTTTCTAACGCTTCTTGTACTACTAACTGTCTAGCGCCTATCGCTAAAGTTCTTAACGACGAGTTCGGTATCGAATCTGGTCTTATGACTACAGTTCACGCAACTACAGCTACTCAAAAAACTGTAGACGGTCCTTCTGCTAAAGACTGGCGCGGTGGTCGTGGTGCTTCTCAGAACATCATCCCATCTTCAACTGGTGCTGCTAAAGCTGTAGGCGTTGTTCTTCCAGAACTAAACGGCAAACTAACTGGTATGGCTTTCCGCGTACCAACTGCTAACGTTTCTGTAGTTGACCTAACTGTTAACCTTAAGAACGGTGCATCTTACGAAGCTATCTGTGCAGCTATGAAAGCAGCATCTGAAGGCGCTCTAAAAGGTGTTCTAGGTTACACTGAAGATCAAGTTGTTTCTCAAGACTTCATCGGTGAAGTTCAAACTTCAGTATTCGATGCTAAAGCTGGTATCGCACTAACTGATAACTTCGTTAAAGTTGTATCTTGGTACGACAACGAAATCGGTTACTCAAACAAAGTTCTAGACCTAATCGCTCACATCTCTAAGTAATTAGAAATAGCGTTTAGCGAAGATCTTCGTTAAAGAAAAGGCGGCTCACGAGTCGCCTTTTTTGTATCTGAAATTTGAGCATAGTCTTCGACAATATACCAATAACTGTGAATACTACGTCGAGGTTCTTCTCTCCCTACCATAGGAAAACAGACGATGGATTTAAAAACTCTCCCGGCCCTAACTGTCTTGTCCGATAACATCACTATCGTAGAAATTGACCAAGTTAAAGTCGTACGCGTTATTCATGAGAAAGCAACGGCTGGTATCGCTTTACACGGCGGCCATGTAGTCTCGTTTACACCAGCAGGTCAAGAAGATCTGATTTGGATGAGCGAGAAAGCAATCTTTGATGGAAAAGCCGCACTTCGTGGTGGTATTCCAGTTTGTTGGCCGTGGTTTGGCCGTATTGCAGCACCTGCACATGGCTTTGCACGTACCGCAGAATGGGAACTGGTTGAACACCGCGAAAATGATAATGGCGTAATCGTTGAACTCGCGCTGTTCCCAACAGAAGAAATTCACGACATCTGGCCTCATATGTTTGATGCTCGTCTTGTCGTTGAAGTAGCTGAAGAGCTAAAAGTAACGCTGAAAGTGATGAACATCGACGATGAAGCTTGGGTCTTCTCTGGTGCATTACACACTTACCTAAACGTAGGCGACATCAAACAAGTTCAAACCATGGGCATGGGTGCAGAATACATTGATGGTTTAAAAGCAGGTGAAATTTGCCAAGGTGGTGATGTTCTGCAATTGACCGACACGATTGACCGAGTTTACACACAGCCAGAAGCACAAATATTAGTGAAGGATCCGGTATTGAACCGCACGCTGAATGTAGAAAACCAAGGTCACAATTCTGCGGTATTGTGGAACCCATGGGCAGAAGGCGCACAAGGTATGAGTGATATGGCCGACAATGGTTATGAAACCATGCTGTGCGTTGAATCAACTCTACATGCGCCCACTATTGAGAAGGGGAAAACCCTTCAGCCAGGTGAGTCACACTTATTAGTAACCACTATCGGTGTTCAGTAAGAATTAGAAAAGGAGGCATCAAGCCTCCTTTTTTAATTTAATAGCAGACTATCATCTGCTAACTCTTCTCCTCGAACTTTCGAGAACATTTCTAATAGATCAGGAACCTTCATATTACTACGTTGCTCCCCTTTCACATCAAGGACAATTTCCCCTTGGTGTAACATGACGGTTCTATCTCCACATGCCAATGCATCTTTCATTGAATGTGTCACCATCATTACAGTAAGGTCGAACTCTTTTACGATCCTCTTCGTTAAGTCAATAATAAATGCCGCCATCCTTGGATCGAGTGCTGCAGTATGCTCATCTAGCAATAGCAACTTACTCTCTGACAACGTAGCCATAACTAAGCTCACGGCTTGACGTTGCCCACCGGAAAGCAGACCAATGTTATCTCCCAACCGATCTTCTAAACCAAGACCTAAGATACTGATTCGCTCTTGAAATAGCTTTCGTCGCTGAGAAGACAACGACAAACTCCAACCTCGCTTTTTCCCCCGCATATACGCTAACGCCATATTTTCTTCAATGGTGAGGTCACCACAAGTTCCGGCTAGTGGGTCCTGAAACACTCGAGCACATTGACTTGCTCGCTGATCCACGGTTTGTCGAGTCACGTCCATTTCATCAATGATGACTTTCCCACCAATCATTGGTGTTTCGCCTGTCACCGCACCAAGCAGCGTCGATTTTCCAGCCCCATTAGAACCAATCACAGTCAAAAACTGATGTTCAGGCACCTCAAGAGTGACTCCTCTCAAAGCTTGATTCTCGAGTATGGTCCCAGGATTAAATGTGACCCTAATATCTTCCAATCGAATCATGCAACATCTCCTGATTCTTTCTCCTGCTCAACATGCTTCTGAGCAGGATCATTAATCTTTTTTGGCGTTAAGTTCCCTTTTATTTTCGGCGCGATCAATGCGATTGCGACTAATACGGCCGTAACTAGGTTTAAATCTGAGGCTTGAAGGCCAAACATACCCGTACTTAAAGCAAAAGCAACTGCCAAGCGATAAAGCACCGAGCCAACGATAACGGCGACAACAGCAACCCATATCTTACGGCCGGGAATCAGCGTCTGCCCTAAAATAACAGCAGCGAGCCCGACAACAATGGTACCAACACCAGATGTTACATCAGCAAAGCTATTAGTTTGGGCAAATAAAGCACCGGCAAATCCAACAAAGCCATTAGATAAAGCCAAACCAAAATAAGTATAAAATGATGTGCTAGCTCCTTGAGCTGAAACCATTCGCGCATTCACCCCTGTCGCTCGCAACGCCAACCCAAAATCGCTATTAAGCAATCGAACAACGAGCCATGCGGAAACTAACACTAATAAGCCAACGATGAGAGGACGGATTAGAACTGGGTCTCCAATGGCTTCAAACGGTGTAAGAATGGTTTCCTCACCAAGCAAAGCCATATTGGGCTTACCCATAATTCGAATATTAATTGAAAATGCTGCAATCATCGTGAGGATAGAGGCTAATAAATGCAATATTCCACAACGTACAGCTAGAAATGCCGTGACCCACCCTGTCGCCGCACCAGCCATTATCGCCATAAGAGTTGCAATCCATGGATTAATACCTGCAACAATAGCCGTCGCGGCAACCGCAGCCCCCATTGGGAAACTACCATCAACACTTAAATCGGGAAAATCGAGAACACGAAATGTTAAATAGACGCCGAGTGCGACCAAACCGTATAGCAGGCCGATTTCCAACGCACCAAAAAAAGCAAAAGCAGACATACAAACTCCCTTTTCTGCTAATTGCGGACAACCTCTTGTTGTCCGCATACGTATAATCGCTTTATTTCACGCTGGTTGCGCGATCTAGGACGGACTCTGGCAATGCAATACCCAATTTCTCTGCCGCTTTTTTGTTAACGACCAAATCAGAGCCTTGAGCAACTTTTACATCCAAAGTTCCTGGCTCCGCTCCTTCAAGGATCGCCGCAACATAATCCGCAGTTTGAACACCAACTTGATAGTAATCAAAACCTAAGCTGGCTATTGCTCCTTTTTCTACATAAGAAGTTGCACCGCCAAGAACCGGTGTCTTGGCTTGGTTTGCCGCAACAATCATCCCTTCGATAGCACTGGCAACTGTATTGTCTGTCGGCGCATAGATGACGTCAGATTTAGCTGCAATCGCCTGTGTTGCAGACTGGACATCCGCACTTTTCAATGCAGTCGCTTCCACCACTTTGATACCCTGCTCTTTTGCACTGGTTTTCAGTAGTTCGACCAAAGTAACCGCATTTGCTTCCCCTGGGTTAAAAACAACCCCTATAGATTTAACGTTAGGGAAGATTTCTTTAATCAATTCAACATGCTGCTTAACAGGTGAGAGATCAGAAAGGCCCGTCACATTTTTTCCTGGTGCCTTCATTGTTTTGACTAACTTAGCACCAACAGGATCAGTGACTGCCGTAAAGACAACTGGGATCGTTCTGGTTGCAGACACTAGTGCTTGCGCTGTTGGTGTAGCAATGCCAACCAATACATCTGGTTTTTCTCCAACGTATTGTCTTGCGATTTGAACCGCAATAGCAGGGTTTCCTTGTGCAGTTTTATAATCAAATTCTAGATTCTTTCCTTGCTCATAACCCTTTGCTTTCAAACCATCGACTAAGCCTTGTCTAGTCGCATCTAAAGCGGGATGCTCGACAATTTGCGATACTGCTACTCTTGCGGTTTTGGCCATAATGCTTGCCGATGATAATACCGCCGCGCTTGCAAGAACGGCGGTTACAATAGCTTTACCTGCTTTCATCTCAACTCCTTGAATTCAGCACTGTGGTGTGGATGTTGTGTTTCATTGTATTGTTATATTTACCTGTACACTAAGTGTGCAGATAACAACATTATTACCAGTAACGATACGGAATTGGAAGTAAGATTTAACAATAAGGCAACAAAGATTGATCGTCAGTCGTTATTTTCTTTCCGCGTGCAAGAGAATGTTTCTAGGGGTGATTTTCTTTGGACAAAAGGTCGATAACTCAACCTGATAACCACATGATTGTAGATATAGAGCGCGATCGTACACCAACCACATTTCCAATGGACGACGAAAAGCCTGTTGAATTAGGCTCAATTTCTCCATCTGCCAATAGCGTAGCTCTCCCGCTTCCTGATATAGCGAGAAATTCACATCAGGTAATCTTATTTTCTTTTTCTCACTTGCCCAGTAACAAAAAACTTCAAACCCTTCATTTAAAGAAGACTTTTTTATGCTCGGAATAGGAATGTATTGTGTTATACCCAACTGTTCGCGAAGTAACAAATCGAATCCCAGTCGATAACTCATTTCAAGAAAGCGGTGACGTTTAACTCGTTCGCCTCCCGTTACCGTTTCTTGCAAGGGTATACGCAAATCTTGCCGCTTGAGTTGCAAACAAGCCTCGCGCCCTTCAGCCGACAGAGGCTGATAGTCGTCATTCTGTATCAAGTGATAACAACAGGGTGATATCGATATTGCAGGAAGCCTGAGCTTTGTACCAATCTTAAGTAGGGAAACATGTAGATCACCACAAGCATGAAGTGCTACAGCATGTTGATTGACGTTAAACACTGATTCAACCTGTTGGCTTAACGCATCCCCCTGAACAAATGTCATCGGAAGTTTTTGTTTGTCAGCTTCTGCTTGACCAGACTGACAAAGGTCATCTTGGTACTCTAAACTCGTCACCAGTTCTGAACTTTCAGATGCTAGTAAACGCCCCAAATACCCCTTCCCTGAGCACCACTCCAACCATTCAGAGCCTTTGTGATGCTGTATCACGTGATAGCTTAATGAAGCAATTTGCTCTAGTTTTCGTCCGGGGATACCTGCATAACGACGTGAAGAAAAATCAAGCAAATGTTCTTCTCGACAAGGTAAAGAAGACAATTGATCAAGTTGTGCTAAATCAGGAATAAATTGGGTTAACCATAGATTAAGTGCCGAGGCATCATGCTTAAGTCGTTCTACTTCTTCGTCAGATAAACTAAACAAAGCTTGATAGAGTTCAGGGTAATGCTCAGCCCAAGCAGGTTTACCCGAGCAAGCAGAATAAAAAGGGTCAGCACGCCACAACGATTGATAGCGTGATAATAGTGAATCTAACGAGATAAAAACAGACTTCATGGCTCCCCCAAAAGTTGGCGTGTATTTTGAGGGAACCGGTATGAAAAGAAAAGTGCTATCGAACAGGGAGATCGATGTCCTTAAACATTTCCTCTATTTCAACATTTGACTTGAGTGAAATGGCTTGCTCAACAACAGGTCGAGTTAAATGAGGAGCAAAACGCTCCATGAAATCATACATGTAAGAGCGCAAAAAAGTACCTCGACGGAAGCCAATGCTTGTCGTACTTGCCCCAAAGATATGGCTTGCATCAATTGCGACTAAATCCGTATCCTTGTCTTGATCGATTGCCATACTTGCGATGACACCCACTCCAATACCCATTCGTACATAGGTTTTTATCACATCCGCATCTGTTGCTGTAAATACCACGCGTGGTGTAAGCCCGACTTTATTAAATGCTGTATCTAACTCAGATCGCCCCGTAAAACCGAACACATAAGTAACGAGTGGATAAGAAGCTAGATCTTGAATGGTAATATGCTCTTTTTGCGCCAGTGCATGATCCTTCGGAACCACAATCGAACGATTCCAATGGTAGCAAGGAAGCATAATTGCATCTTGATACAAGTGCAAAGCCTCAGTAGCGATAGCAAAGTTTGCAGTCCCTTTTGCTATCGCTTCAGACATTTGCGTTGGCGTGCCTTGATGCATATGTAGAGACACTTTAGGGTAGCGAGCGGTGAAGCCTTTGATCACCTCTGGAAGAGCGTAACGTGCTTGAGTGTGGGTAGTTGATATATTCAGCGTCCCCATTTCTGGGTGCGTGTGTTCGCCAGCGACCGCTTTAATGCTCTCTACTCGCGATAAGATTTCTTGAGAAATACGAATAATATCTTCACCCGCAGAGGTCACTTGAGTTAAATGCTTACCACTACGCTCAAAAATTTGGATACCGAGTTCATCTTCTAATAACCTAACTTGCTTACTGATACCTGGCTGAGAAGTATATAGACTCTCAGCTGTCGCAGACACATTCAGATTGTGGTTCACTACTTCAACAATATACTTCAGTTGTTGTAACTTCATTCTTGACCTCGTAATCCCTTTCGACGCCCCATATCGAGCAAACATAGTTTATAATGTTTAGTTATAACGCCTCTTGAATAAAATTGATAGTGGATTTGTTGTTTTGTAGAAGCTCGGAGAGGAATTGAGCGAAGAACAAAGTATTTTGCAAGCAATGACTCATTATGGAATGATGGTCAGGTAATTTTCTTTAATTATCAAGAAGCAAACAGTCATAATACAAAAGAGCGAAATATGGATGCAGTGTTAGTTAAGATTCGTGTATCCTTATCTGCTAGCCATTAAAGACATAAGATACGGAATTTATGAATATTGGTTTAATTATTGCGTTAGTCGCAATCTTATTAGTGTTGGTCCTTGGCTACAACATCATGCTTCAATACAAAGTTAAGGTCGAGACAGCTAAGAAACAAGAAGGTGCACGTTACTTAACGATCATCGATGCGACAGAAGAGCTTATTGGGCATGCACACCACCTTCCTTACAGTAAGGAATTGTTGCTCTGCCTGAATAACCGAATCTTGGATGCCGTAGAAAGTATGCATCAGCTTGATCCCAAAAATAAGCAGTTAGCCCACCGTGTAGATCACGTAAAGCAACAAATTAAGCAGCTGGATGAAACCTATCAAGGTGGCGAAAGTACCGCATTTAAAGTTCCTAGCAGCGACAAGCAAGCCATTGTGATGCTGAAACTGGTAAAACGTCTTCGTGATACAATCCGAAGCGAACACAACAAAGGTCGCTTTGATACTCAGTCCTATGTAGCCGAAAATGCTCGATTAGAAACAATCCAAATTCGTATTAATATTGAAAACGTAATTAAGCGGGCTAACGACTCAATTGTAAGGGGTCAGCCGGGAACGGCTGTTCAGTTACTGCGAAAAGGCTTAGACGCGCTTGCCTCTAAAAACGACAGCTACTCAAACCAAGCCAGAGAAAAACTGCAAGGCATGTATGACGAGCTCGAACAGAAGCGCCAAAATAAAAGTGCTGAAGAGCTTGAACAGATCGAGCAGAAAGAACGTAAAGACGATATGGACGTTCTCTTTGGTGAAAAGAAAAAGTGGTAATATAATCCCACTTCATGCTTTCAAAAAGGTCGCATCTGCGACCTTTTTTCTATTTATTTTTGCAAAGTGACCGCCCAATGATCGAACTAAAACAATACCAGTCACTCCTAGAGCCAATTAATGACTTCCTACAATGCTCAACGCCCGATGCATGGGTAGAAGAAGCTCGTAAACCTGAAAACTTAAAAGTTGTCTTAATAGACCATTTATTGTGCGAATTAAAAGCAGGGCAATCTGCAATGTACCTGATCCGTAAATACGCAGTTGATCAATCAAGCGCTTATAATTTACTTGATTGGTTTAAACCCTACGAAGACTTTGCTTACCGTAAAACAGGAAGCCTTGAAACTCTCAAAGGAAAAAGCAATATCTCAAAAGCAATTATGGCAAAGTCAAACTCTTCATACAGCCAAGACTTGATCGATAAAATGGTATTACTGATCAAAGAAGAGTTACACCACTTCTATCAAGTGTTAGAAATTATGGAAAGCCGCAACATTGCTTATGAGCCAGTACAGGCAAGCCGTTACGCAAAAGGTCTTATCAGCAATATGGCGACTCATGAACCGCAAACATTAATAGATAAATTAATTATTGGCGCCTACATTGAAGCTCGCTCATGTGAGCGCTTTGCCAAACTCGCGCCTCATATGGACGAAGATATTGCCAAATTCTACGTCTCTCTACTGCGTTCTGAAGCAAGGCATTATCAAGATTACTTAACATTAGCAGAAGAGATTGCTGGCAGAGATATCAGTGAACGCGTGGATTATTTTGGGAAACTTGAAGCTGATTTAATCTCCTCTCCAGATAATGACTTTAAGTTTCATAGTGGCGTACCTGCCTAAATAAAAAAGGATGCTTATCAAAGGCATCCTTTTTTATTTCATCATCTATATGACGCGAACGGCACTAAACCAGTGTTGCGTTAATCTCGGCTAAAACAGCTGCAGGATCAGCAGCTTGTGTAATAGGTCGGCCAATAACCAAATAATCCGATCCTGCCTGAACCGCATCCACAGGAGTCATAATACGCTTTTGGTCACCAACAGCAGCACCTGCAGGACGAATTCCCGGCGTGATAAGTTTGAACTCTTTACCTAACTCACTCTTTAACATTGAAGCTTCTTGAGCTGAGCAAACTACCCCATCCAATCCTGAAGCCTTTGTGAGTTTCGCTAAACGAATAACTTGCTCTTGTGGAGCAATATCAAGTCCAATTCCGGCCAAGTCACTCTGTTCCATACTGGTAAGAACCGTAACACCAATAAGTAGTGGACGGTCTTTTCCATAAGGTTCAAGGATTTCACGTGAGGCCGTCATCATGCGCTCACCACCTCCAGCATGAACGTTTACCATCCATACTCCCATTTCAGCTGCAGCGCGAACCGCTTTAGAACATGTGTTAGGAATATCATGGAATTTGAGGTCAAGGAACACCGAAAAACCACGCTTATGTAGCTCTTTAACGAAACTAGGACCAAATAGCGTAAACATCTCTTTGCCCACTTTAAGGCGACATGATGATGGATCAATTCTATCTACAAAGGCTAATGCATCAGCTTGGTTATCATAATCCAGCGCAACAATGACTTTTTGGTCGATCATTTCATCTCCTGACAGGTTATCTTTACATAAAAAAATGCAGCTGACAGAAACTGTCAACTGCATTAAAAACTATTCACCATCCAATCCACGGATTGGCTTAATCGTCCCCCACCCTTTACAGGAAGGGCAATGCCAATACATTGAATGGGTTGAGAAACCACACTTCCGGCATCGGTAATGAGGCTTAACTTTTAATTGTTCTCCAACGAGCTTCTGTAAGGTGCCTAAGCTCGCTTTAGCACGCCCTTCTTCTGCATCAGCCAGATGGTAGTCCATCAAACGATAGAAGCCCTTCATGGTTGGGTTCTTCACTAGCTGACGTGTAAGAAGTTCTTGAGCTGCACCAACGCCTTCATATTGAGCAACCAGTTGAGCTAACATTAGCTCGGCAGACACACCTGCTTTGTTTGCAATACACTGGCGCAGAAAATCTAATAGTTCATCTTCGCGGCCTAAATGGTGATAGCAATCCGCTAAAGTTGGTAAAACTTCACTAATAAAGTCGGTATCTTGCTCCAGCACCATCTCCATATATTTAATGGTGTTGGTGTAATCCTCGTTCTCTAGGTATAGCTTACCCAAAGCGATGCTAGCACGAGCACATTTTGCATCTTCATCTAACGCACGTTTGAAGTATTGAATAGCTTTCGCATCATTCCCATCGGCTTTTTCTTGCATTGCTAGTTCACAGCAGAAATGGGCAATTGATGTTTTCATTCGCTTTCTGCCTAATTTAACAAGCAGTGACGCGTAATGAATGGCTTTATTCCATTCTCTTGTCTGTTGATAAATCGCCACTAACTGTTGCAGAGCCGCTTCTTTGTGATCGGGTTCATCGACCAGCTGTTCAAAAATACGTTCTGCTCGGTCGAGAAACCCTGACGCCATGTAATCTTTAGCAAGTTGTTGGAGCGCGATGTTTTTTTGGTCAATAGTCAGACCAGAACGAGAGATTAGATTTTGGTGAATACGGATCGCGCGATCAACCTCTCCCCGAGAGCGGAATAGGTTACCTAGAGCCAAGTGAGTATCAATCGTGTCGTTGTCAACTTGCAACAATTCAATAAAGTGGTCAACAGCTTTATCGGATTGATCAGAAAGCAACAAGTTTAATCCCGTCACATACTGACGGGATATTTGATGGGATTGCTTCTGCTTGTCTTGCTGAGCACTGCGATTACCCATATACCAGCCATAAGCTGCAGCAATCGGCAACAACAAGAAGAGTATTTCCAGCATTGAGTGAAAAGCCTACCTATAACTTTGATTACGCTTTATTTTCTTCAATAGGCTGTGAGGCGGATAGCTTATTTAGTTGCTTATTCAGCTTACGAATTTGCAGTCGAGATTTTAGATGTAAGCTACCAAAAATCGCCCAAGCCAGTGCAAATCCTACCACGAATACTCCGCCAAGTAATGTAGATAAGTGGAAATCGCCTTGTGCAATAAGATAGTTAAACGTTACCACCGCTTGATTTTGAGAGCCTAATGCTAAAGCAATAAGAAATAGCGCAAGCGCGATAACAATTTTTATAATTTTCATAGTCCATCACCTTTCCAGTAATTGCCGCTACGATTATGCAGTAAAAGCTTGAAACAAACCATGATTTCAGCGCTTTCTCCATGATAAAAAAGCGGCATACCAAAAGTATGCCGCTTCACATGTCTCTTAAATAAGATTAGCCTAGATTAACGCGCTCTCTCAGCTCTTTTCCTGGCTTAAAGTGAGGAACAAATTTTCCTTCAAGCTCCACTTTATCACCAGTTTTTGGATTGCGCCCAACACGTGGCTCACGATAATGCAGAGAGAAACTACCAAAACCTCGGATTTCGATTCTGTCACCACGCTCTAGAGTCGTCGCCATATGTTCTAGGATATCTTTCACTGCGTCTTCGATCTCTTTCGCTGAAAGGTGAGTTTGTTCAGCACAGAGTCTTTCTATTAATTCAGACTTAGTCATAGTTTCCCTCATAGAGTAATTTATCACTTATTATAGTAAGTAATACCAATTCCAACAAACACTTGCTTTAAATTCTAGTCAAAATTTAATCAAAATGTGGTTTGTGCGAAGTGACTGTTCTCACAACTCTAACGTTATTGGAATTAGTATTGTTCTACGTCATTCGATAAAAAAGGAGCCTTTCGGCTCCTTTTTTCTGGCTTTAGCAGAGTAAATTACTCGCCTTTAGCTGCTTTGAAAGCGTCAGCCATAGCGTTACCGAATGAAGCATCATCTTGCTTGTTCAGTGAAGCCATTGCTTCTTGCTCTTCAGCTTCGTCTTTAGCTTTGATAGATAGGTTGATTACGCGGTTCTTACGGTCAACACCTGTGAACTTCGCTTCAACGCTGTCACCAACACTTAGGATTAGAGAAGCATCTTCAACGCGGTCACGAGCTACTTCAGACGCACGGATGTAACCTTCAACGCCTTCTTCTAGTTCGATTGTCGCGCCTTTAGCGTCAACAGAAGTAACAGTACCGTTAACTAGAGCACCTTTCTTCTTCTCAGATACGTAAGCATTGAATGGGTCATTTTCCATTTGCTTAACGCCTAGAGAGATACGCTCACGCTCTGCGTCTACTGCTAGAACAACTGCAGAGATCTCGTCACCTTTCTTGTACTCACGTACAGCTTCTTCACCTGGAACGTTCCAAGAGATGTCAGATAGGTGAACTAGACCGTCGATGCCGCCTTCTAGACCGATGAAGATACCGAAGTCAGTGATAGACTTGATCTTACCAGTTACTTTGTCGCCTTTAGCTTGTGCTTCAGCGAATGACTGCCATGGGTTAGCTTTACACTGTTTCAGACCTAGAGAAATACGACGACGTTCTTCGTCGATCTCAAGAACCATAACCTCAACTTCGTCGCCAACATTAACAACTTTAGATGGGTGGATGTTCTTGTTAGTCCAATCCATTTCTGAAACGTGTACTAGACCTTCAACGCCTTCTTCGATTTCAACGAAACAGCCGTAGTCAGTTAGGTTAGTAACGCGACCAGATAGTTTGTGACCTTCTGGGTAACGCTTAGCGATTGCTACCCATGGATCTTCACCTAGCTGCTTAAGACCTAGTGACACACGAGTGCGCTCACGATCGAACTTAAGAACTTTAACTAGGATTTCATCACCAACGTTTACGATCTCAGATGGGTGTTTAACACGCTTCCAAGCCATATCTGTGATGTGTAGAAGGCCGTCAACACCGCCTAGATCTACGAACGCACCGTAGTCAGTAAGGTTCTTAACGATACCTTTAACTTCAGAACCTTCTTGTAGAGTTTCTAGAAGTTCATCACGTTCAACGCTGTTTTCAGATTCGATAACTGCGCGACGAGAAACAACTACGTTGTTGCGCTTCTGGTCAAGTTTGATAACTTTGAACTCTAGCTCTTTGTTTTCTAGGTGAGCAGTGTCACGGATAGGACGTACGTCTACTAGAGAACCAGGAAGGAAAGCACGGATACCGTTTAGTTCAACAGTGAAACCGCCTTTAACTTTACCGTTGATGATACCAACAACAGTTTCAGCTTCTTCGTAAGCTTTCTCAAGAACGATCCAAGCTTCGTGACGCTTCGCTTTCTCACGAGAAAGCTGAGTTTCACCGAAACCGTCTTCAACAGCGTCTAGAGCTACGTCTACTTCAGAACCAACTTCAACTTCAAGTTCGCCAGCCGCGTTCTTGAATTGTTCAGCAGGGATTGCAGACTCAGACTTAAGACCAGCGTCAACAAGAACGAAACCGTTCTCGATAGCTACTACAGTACCTTTAACGATAGTACCTTGTTGGAATTCAGTCTCGTTTAGAAACTCTTCAAAGAGTTGAGCAAAAGATTCAGTCATTTATTTAATCTTCAATAAATTAAACGTCCACGGGTTTCCTACCACATGGGGTTATTAACTTCGCCGGCCATCATCCTTGCGGCCAACGCTCTGACCTAGCAGCCCTTAAGCTACTAGCTTAGATTCGATATATTGTAGTGCTTTTTCTACTACTTCGTCGATACTCATCGTAGTGGAATCCAGCAAAAGTGCATCCTCAGCGGGACGCAATGGCGCGACCGAGCGATTACGATCTCTGTGATCTCGCTCTTGGATCTCGCTCAAAAGGTCGTCAAATTTAACATCTAACCCTTTGCCTTGCAACTGTTTAAGGCGACGATTCGCTCGCTCTTCAGCACTTGCATCAAGGAAAATTTTCACTTCAGCTTGAGGGAAAACAACCGTCCCCATATCACGGCCATCAGCAACAAGACCAACGCCCTCAGCGAATGCTCTTTGTCTTCGTAGTAGAGCTTCTCGTACCCTTGGGAAGGCAGCTACTTTTGACGCAGCCATCCCCGTTTCTTCTTTACGAAGCTCACCGGACACATCCTCACCTTCGAGAATAACCTTAACCAAATCACCTTCTGCGATAAACTGAACATCTAGGTGAGTAGCTAGAGGTACTAACGCATCTTCTGAGTTGATATCGACACCATGATGGATTGCAGCAAGTGCAAGCACTCGATAAATAGCGCCTGAATCGAGCAATTGAAATCCTAGCTTTTTAGCCAATAGCATACAAAGTGTGCCTTTGCCTGCACCACTTGGGCCATCCACAGTGACTACCGGTGTGTGAGAAGACATGTTTTACTCCAATTTAATTGATGATCTACCTCGTTGGAGGCCAGACTTTTCAAGCGGGAAAGTATAAAGGCATTGGGAGAATGGTGCTAGCGAGGAATATAAAGAATTTACTTATAAGCGGAGGAACTCAATGATTCCCCCGCCCTATAGTGTTTTACAACTTGATACGCTCTTTATTTTTTTCGAGCGTACCACTGCCGATACCTTTTACATTTGCCAAGTCTTCAACTTTCGAAAAATGACCGTTCAGTTCTCGATATTCGACAATTCGCTGAGCTTTTTTCAAACCAATACCTTTCAATAATGCAGCGATTTCCTCAGCTGAAGCAGAATTAACGTTAACCGTCAGCTCTATACCTTCATATTTATCGGTTGCTTTATCTGTCGCATAAGCCATCCCACTAAGCAGCCCCAAAACGATCACCAGACCAACCAAATAGTTTTTGATTTTCATATTGCTTCCTTTTTCATGACACAGAGGTAGTGCCAACATAACCATGTCTTGCATTTGGAAGTATCAACACAAAATAAAAACAAAACGGGCTGCAAATGCAGCCCGTTTTAATTTACTTATCAATTACATTGAAATCGTTATTGGTTCACGATGTAGTATTCGATATCAATAGTGTGGCGTAGGATGCTCAACAAACCAGCTAGATCTTGCTGTGCGTTCATCTGAGTCAATTGTGTACCAATTTGGTCATTATATTGTGCATCAGCAGAGGCCTCTACTTTAGCTAATTCTATAACGACGATATCACCATTGAAGTCTTTGGCTTGAGCAAACTCAACCTTACCCTCTTCTGGCTTGCTCATTGCGAATACAACGTCAGCCAAAGGAGAGCTACGATCTAACTTCTCTACATCACCGAACTCAAGGCCTTTTTCATTAAGAAGTGTTTGCTTACCCTCTTTAAGCTCAGCCACTAACCCTGTAGCCAGTTCAAGCGCTTGTTGTTCACCTTTTACTTTAGATAGTTGGGCAACAACTTGCTCACGCACATCATTTAAAGGCAATACCATTTCATCACGAACGTCTTCCACGCGAACAACAATAATGTGTTCAGGGGCAATTTCGATGACTTCTGAGTTTAGACCATCTTCTTTAACTTCAGGACTCAGAATAGCTTGCATTACAGCTGGAGTTTTTAGCAGCTCAGGTGCGTCTGTTTGAGAAATAAAGTCAGTTGTATGAATCGGTTGGCTTACTGCTTTAGCTGCATCATCTAGTGAATCAGGGTACTCAAACGCAATTTTCTCTAATTCGCTCTGCAGCTCATAGAATTGATCAACAGCTTGCTGATCTTTCAACTCTTGTTTGATGTCAGATGCAACTTCATCAAAAGGTTTAGCAACTGAATCTTTGAGCTCGTCAAGCTTAATAATATGGTAACCAAAATCTGATTTAACTAAGCCAGAAACATCACCAACATTCTCTAGAGCAAAAGCCGCTTTTTCAAACGCGGGATCCATCACGTCACGTTCGATCCAACCTAGTGAACCACCTTCTTCTGCACTACCAAAGTCATTCGATTTTTCTTCAGCTAATTTCGCAAAATCAACGCCAGCATTCAATTCATCTAGAATTGCTTGAGCCTTAGCTTCATCGTCCCCTTCAATTAGAATGTGACTAACTTTACGTTGCTCTTCTGATGAATATTTATCAAGGTGCTCATCATAGTATTTCTTTGCTTCTTCATCAGAAACAGAAATAGCTGATTTCAACTGCTCGGCCGAAAGCTCAACATATGCAATTTTAGCCTGCTCAGGACGAGTGTAACGTTCAGGGTTTTGCTCGTAATATTGCTGAATCTCATCTTCTGATAACTCAACTTTGCTCGCAAAATCAGCTAGCGATAATTTTACAGTTCGAACATCACGAGTTTGAGTTAACAATTTACTTTGTGCATAGACCTCACCTGGCAGTGAAAAATCACTTCCCTGAATTGCTGTTAGCAGCTGGTTTCGAACCAAATCACCACGCAGATATTCAGCAAAACTTTCTGCAGAGAATCCTGCACGACGAAGAGCAGATTGGTAAATTTCTTGGTCAAACTTACCTTCTACTTGAAATTGTGGCATATCCAAAATCATCTGGCGTACTTGAGCATCGCTTACACGTAGTCCCAGTGATTCTGCATGCTGTTCAAGCAACACATCATTTACCATGCGATCAAGCACAGAACGACGGAAAGACTCAACATAGCTTGGGTCCCCAAGCAAGTTTGAAAAGTAATCCCCTAACTGGCTTTGCATACGATTGCGCTCATTTTGATAAGCTTGTTCAAACTCACCTCGAGCAATCTCTGTGTTACCAACTTTTGCAGCTGCGTTATTACCTCCAGAAACGAGGTAACTACCTACACCAGCAAATACAAACGATAGGATGATAAGTCCCAGAATAATTTTAACGGCGATGCTGTTAACGCCTTCGCGTAATCGCTCCATCATACTTAAGCCACTCTCCGCATAAAACTCGTATTAACCGCTGCTAACACGACATACGTTAAAAATAAAAAATTAATAGCGCGATAATACCAGAAAAAGAAATGCGCATCAGTATGATGCGCATATTTTAAAAAGGTTCGAAAATACTCGAAAAAAGAAGCGATAAATTAGTTACAAGCGTCTTTTAGTGCTTTACCAGCTTTGAAAGATGGTACTTTAGCTTCAGCGATCTGAATTTCTTCACCTGTTTTTGGATTACGACCAGTACGCGCAGCACGTGTACGTACACTGAAAGTACCAAAGCCAACAAGAGCAACTTGATCACCAGACTTAAGCGTATCGCTTACGGCTTCAATTACTGCGTCTAAAGCACGACCTGCTGATGCTTTAGAAAGATCTGCATTCTCTGCAATTTTTTCTACTAATTGTGTTTTATTCACTGTGATTCCCCTTTACGCTACCTATTATTATTTTTTAAAGATAGCTTTTGTTCCATTTCGGTTTTGTATCTAGCTTGAAGCCAAGTCCAGCAAGGCTTCAAGCTATAGTTGGTAACGTTAGCTCTACAAAAAAAAGCTGACAAGACTTTTTCGACTTATCAGCGTAATCTTTTACTTATTTTTGCTACACATCACTATTTTGCACTAGTAAATTCAACGCCTGAAGGCTCTTTTTCGAGTGCAACCTTCAATACCTCATCGATCCATTGAACTGGAATTACCTTTAAGTCAGCAATAACATTGTCCGGAATGTCTTCCAGATCACGTTCATTATCCTTTGGAATGAGAACCGTTTTTATGCCGCCACGATGTGCTGCTAAGAGCTTTTCTTTCAGACCACCGATAGGTAGAACTTCACCACGTAGAGTGATTTCACCTGTCATGCCCACTTCTGCTTTTACTGGGTTACCCGTTAAGCTAGAAACTAGCGCTGTACACATTGCAATACCGGCACTTGGACCATCTTTCGGTGTTGCACCTTCTGGTACATGTACGTGGATATCACGTTTTTCATAAAAATCTGAGTTGATACCCAGTTTCTCTGCACGTGAACGTACTACCGTCATTGCCGCTTGGATAGACTCTTTCATGACATCACCAAGAGAACCAGTTTGTGTCAGCTTGCCTTTACCCGGCATCGCTTCCGTTTCGATCGTTAAAAGGTCACCGCCAACTTGCGTCCAAGCTAGACCTGTTACTTGACCGATACGGTTGCTGTCGTCCGCTTTCCCGAAATCATGACGTTGAACGCCTAGATATTCTTTAAGGTTATCCATCGTTACTGTGACGGATTTCAGGCTCGTATCCAGCAAGATATTCTTCACTGCTTTACGGCAGATCTTAGAAATTTCACGCTCTAGACTACGTACACCCGCTTCACGCGTGTAGTAACGAATAATGCCGATAATGGCTGAGTCTTCGATCGTGATTTCGTTTGGCTTCAAACCATTACGTCTTACTTGCTTCTCAACAAGGTGACGTTTCGCGATGTTCAGTTTCTCGTCTTCTGTGTAGCCAGATAGACGAATCACTTCCATACGGTCTAGTAGCGGCCCTGGAATGTCCATCGAGTTCGACGTTGCCACGAACATCACATCAGATAGGTCATAATCAACTTCTAAATAGTGATCGTTAAACGCATTGTTTTGTTCCGGATCCAAAACTTCAAGTAGAGCTGAAGACGGATCGCCACGCATATCTGAAGACATCTTGTCGATTTCATCTAAAAGGAACAGTGGGTTTTTCACACCAACTTTCGACATCTTCTGGATCAGCTTACCCGGCATAGAACCAATATAAGTACGACGGTGGCCTCGAATTTCAGCCTCATCACGTACGCCGCCCAGTGCCATACGCGTATATTTACGACCTGTCGCCGCAGCGATGGAGCGCCCTAAAGAAGTTTTACCGACACCCGGAGGACCAACCAAACATAAAATCGGTCCTTTAAGTTTGTTAATACGGTTTTGAACTGCAAGATACTCAAGAATTCGCTCTTTCACACGCTCAAGACCATAATGGTCTTCGTTTAAGATTTCTTCCGCTTTTGCGAGATTCTTCTTAACCTTAGAACGCTTATTCCAAGGAACTCCAACCATCCAGTCGATGTAGCCGCGAACTACGGTAGCTTCAGCAGACATCGGAGACATCATCTTCAGCTTTTGTAGCTCTTGTTCAGTCTTCTCACGCGCTTCTGGTGGCATTTTTGAGTCTTCGATCTTTTGTTTCAGAACTTCGAACTCATCTACACCGTCTTCGCTTTCACCCAGTTCTTTCTGAATCGCCTTCATCTGCTCATTCAGGTAGTATTCACGCTGAGATTTTTCCATCTGCTTTTTCACACGACCACGAATGCGCTTTTCGACTTGAAGCAGATCGATTTCTGACTCCATTTGCCCCATCAGAAATTCAAGACGCTCTGTCACATCAAGTAGTTGCAAAACTTTTTGCTTGTCCGCCAGTTTAAGCGGCATGTGAGCAGCGATGGTATCTGCTAAGCGGGCTGCTTCATCAATACCGTTTAGTGAGGTCAGTACTTCTGGTGGGATCTTCTTATTAAGCTTAATGAAACCTTCAAACTGGTTGATGGCACTGCGAACAATCACTTCTTGTTCACGTTCATCAAGTTCAGACGTCACTAAGTACTCAGCGTCAGCGACAAAAAAGTCGTTGTCGATAAATTGATGAATCTTTGCTCGTTGTTGACCTTCTACCAACACCTTTACGGTACCATCAGGTAACTTTAACAACTGTAGTATCGTCGCTATGGTACCAACTTCGAATAGATCGTCTTTTGATGGCTCATCGGTATCCGCTTGCTTTTGTGCCACAAGCAGTACTTGTTTGTTGTTATCCATCGCAGCTTCAAGGCAAGCAATGGATTTTTCTCGGCCAACAAACAAAGGAATTACCATGTGCGGGTAAACGACTACATCTCTTAGAGGTAGTACAGGGATCTCGATACGTTCGGAACGTTCCAAGTTCATATTATTCTCTCTTCCGCTTAGTCTTATGAGCAGTATATGGGGGCTAATTAGTTGGATTCAATGGAAGAATAAAAAAAAGGAGGTATTTGATACCTCCTTTACAATTTGATGTGAAATTAAGATTCAGCGCCTGCGGCTTGGTTGTCTGTATTGCTGTAAATCAGCAATGGTTCCGATTCACCATTGATCACTGATTCATCAATAACCACCTTACTTACATCGGTGGTTGATGGCAGCTCATACATAGTTTCAAGCAACACACCTTCAAGAATTGAACGAAGGCCACGAGCTCCTGTCTTACGTTCCATTGCTTTTTTAGCAATAGCGCGTAAAGCGTCTTCACGGAACTCAAGTTCAGCATCTTCTAATTCAAATAGTGCCGCATACTGTTTGGTCAGTGCATTCTTTGGTTCGCAAAGAATTTGAATCAATGCGTCTTCATCCAGTTCGGTCAAAGTGGTAGTCACAGGAAGACGACCAATGAACTCTGGAATCAAACCGTATTTCACTAAGTCTTCAGGTTCCACTTTCTGGAATAGATCGCTGAGTGATTTTGACTCATCTTTTGAGCGCACCTCGGCACCAAAACCGATACCAGTACCCGTTGCAACACGTTGCTCGATAACTTTATCGAGACCGGCAAATGCACCACCACAAATGAACAAGATCTTAGAAGTATCGACTTGTAAGAATTCTTGTTGTGGATGCTTACGACCACCTTGTGGCGGAACCGATGCAACCGTACCTTCAATAAGTTTCAACAATGCTTGCTGTACACCTTCACCCGACACGTCTCGAGTGATAGATGGGTTTTCTGCTTTACGAGAAATCTTGTCGATTTCATCGATGTACACAATACCGCGCTCAGCTTTCGCTACGTCGTAGTCACATTTTTGCAGAAGCTTTTGAATGATGTTTTCAACATCTTCACCCACATAACCAGCTTCGGTTAGTGTGGTAGCATCCGCCATTGTGAATGGTACATCGAGGAAACGAGCGAGGGTCTCTGCCAGAAGTGTTTTACCACTACCTGTTGGACCAATTAGCAGGATATTACTTTTACCAAGCTCAACCCCTTCACTCGTTGTGTCTCCATTTCGTAAACGCTTATAGTGGTTATAAACGGCAACCGCTAGCACTTTCTTTGCGTAATCTTGGCCAATCACATAATCGTCAAGATGTTCACGAATTTCTTTAGGCGTTGGCAACGCTTCAGATTGTTTTTTCGGCAGAACATCTTTGATTTCTTCGCGAATAATGTCGTTACATAAGTCGACACATTCATCACAAATGTATACGGAAGGACCGGCGATTAGCTTGCGAACTTCGTGCTGGCTTTTACCGCAGAAAGAGCAGTAAAGAAGTTTACTACTACCGCTCTCTTTGCTTTTATCAGTCATTCGCTAACCTCTTAGCCTTTACTATCTATGATTTGAGTGTATATCAATTTAAACCGAATTGCGCTAAACAATTTGGCTCAGATCATTCACCGCGATGTGTTAAAACCGCGTCCACTAAACCATATTCTACTGCTTGATCGGCAGACATAAAGTTGTCGCGATCAGTATCTCTTTCAATGATTTCCAGAGGCTGCCCCGTGTGTTCAGCCAGCAACTTATTCAGCTTCTGTTTAATTGTCAGAATTTCTTGCGCATGGATCTGAATATCAGATGCCTGACCTTGGAAACCACCTAGAGGTTGGTGGATCATCACACGTGAATTTGGTAATACATAACGTTTACCTGGTGCACCACCTGCTAATAGGAATGCGCCCATTGAACACGCTTGGCCCATACACACTGTGCTCACATTTGGCTTGATAAACTGCATTGTGTCGTAGATAGACATACCTGCTGTTACGCTACCACCTGGCGAGTTAATGTATAGGAAGATGTCTTTGTCTGGATTTTCAGACTCAAGGAAAAGCAGCTGAGCAACGACAAGGTTTGCCATGTGGTCTTCTACTTGACCGGTTAAGAAAATCACACGCTCTTTTAGCAAACGAGAGTAAATATCGTAAGAACGTTCACCACGGGAAGTTTGTTCCACCACCATGGGTACTAGCGCGTCTAAAATTGGCGACATTGCATTTTTTTCTTGGTAGCTCATATTCTTATATCCCTAAAATAAATGGCCCGGATGATGTGTATCATACGGACCATTGTTAGCAGAATAGTTAACGGTTAGTCAACTTTTCTACGCAAGATATTGCTTATTGAGCAGCAGGTTGGTTCATTAGCTCGTTGAAGCTAACGTCTTTTTCAGTAACCTGTGCTTTAGCGATGATCGCGTCGATAGCTTGCTCTTCTAGAGCAACGTTACGCATGTTGTTCATCATCTGTTCGTTTTGCTCGTAGTAAGCAACAACTTCTGATGGATCTTCGTAAGCAGTTGCCATCTCTTCGATAAGTGCTTTCACTTTGTCTTCATCAGCTTTTAGCTCTTCAGACTTGATCACTTCACCTAGTAGAAGACCAACCATTACACGGCGTTTTGCTTGCTCTTCGAACAATTCACGTGGTAGTTGAGCTGCTGCTTCTGGGTTACCACCGAAACGTTGAGCTGCTTGCTGACGTAGTGTACCGATTTCTTGATCGATAAGTGCAGCAGGAACGTCGATGTCGTTTTCTTTAACTAGACCGTCAATCGCTTGCTCTTTGATGCGGTTTTTAACAGCTTGCTTAAGTTCGCGTTCCATGTTCTTACGAACTTCAGCTTTAAGTGCGTCAACACCGCCTTCTGCAACACCAAACTTAGCAACGAACTCATCGTTAATTTCTGGAAGTTCGCGAGCTTCTACTTTGTTTACTTTGATAGCAAACTTAGCCGCTTTACCTTTTAGGTTTTCAGCGTGGTAATCTTCTGGGAAAGTTACATCGATTTCGAATTCCATACCAGCAGTCTTACCTGCGATACCGTCTTCAAAACCAGGGATCATACGGCCAGCACCCATCTCTAGAGGGAAGTTCTCAGCTTTACCGCCTTCAAACTCTTCACCGTCGATAGAACCAACGAAGTCGATAGTTGCACGCTTACCAGCTTCTGCTGCTTCTTCAACTTCAGCCCAAGATGCTTGTTGCTTACGTAGCGTTTCGATCATCTCTTCTACGTCTGCATCTTTTACTTCAGTCAGTGGTTTTTCAACTGCGATAGTTTCAAGACCTTTTAGTTCAACTTCTGGGTAAACTTCAAAAGTCGCGTTGAAAACAAGATCTTCACCTTCTTTGTTTTCTACTGGTGCAAATGTAGGTGCGCCAGCTGGGTTGATTTTTTCTTTAACGATCGCTTCGATGAAGTGGCGTTGCATTACTTCACCTAGAACGTCTTGACGTACTGCTTTGCCGTACATCTTCGCAACCATTTTTAGAGGCACTTTACCTTTACGGAAACCATCGAAACGACGGTTTTTTGCGATGTTGCGTAGTTCCGCTGTTACAGCATCTTCGATGTTAGCAGCAGGAACAGTAATGTTTAGACGGCGCTCTAGGCCTTCTAGCGTTTCAACAGTAACTTGCATTGTTCTTTAACCTCAAAACTGGCTCAGCAAAGCTGAGCATATGGGTCACGCTTAATTCGCGTAACCACATCCTTATTCGTACTCCAAGAGCACCTATATAAATAGAGAATCGATAGTTGATGATTCAGCTATCGTACTAATTAGCGATATCTTTATTCACCCTAATTGGGTTCAAAGGTATCTCCGATTAGTCTCAGGATAAAAATTTAGACGCAGCATTCTAACGGCCAAGCTCTAAGCTGTCGAGCCGAACCAAGATATAGGGTGCGTAAACTCCTAAATTCTCACTTAACTGCTACTAAAACGAGCAATTAAGCTGGCAATGTTCACAGAAATGGGGACATTAATCTGTTTTTCAAGAGAAACTAGGCTTTTTTTTAAATTAAAAACTAAAAAGAGATCTAAGTCCTGTTTTGTCGCGCAATTTCGTAATCTTTTTAAACACCTTCGTAACAAAAAAACTTACCCTATGAAGGCAGATTTTGATACAACGGAAGGACCAGTATAGTGACATTTCGCCGGGCTCGTTTTTATCTCCTGACGCTGTATCTCCTGTTCTTGGTGCTTGGTTGTCACTTCTATTGGAGCTATCAGCATCAGTCGTTATTGGATGAACATCAAGCGCAGTTGGATCGTTTTGCCAGCCATATTTCAGCCAAGCTCGATAAGTACGCCCACCTTCCTCAGTTACTGTCAAAAGATAAAGAGCTCGTACAAGCATTACTGGATGCCAATAACCCGGCACAAATCGAGATCACCAATCGCTATTTGCAGCAAGTCAACAATGTCATACAAGCCGCAGATACCTACTTGCTAGACAATATCGGCACCACCATTGCAACAAGCAATTGGAACCTGCCACGCTCTTTCATTTCACGAAACTTTGCTTGGCGTCCTTATTTTGCAAATGCTATCACGGGCAAGGCAAGCCAATACTACGCGCTCGGCTCGACATCGGGACAACGTGGGTATTACTACTCCTACCCCGTAATTTACGCGGCAGAGATCATTGGTGTCATCGTTATAAAAATGGATCTTTCCGCAATAGAAGAAAATTGGAAAAGTAAGCAAAGTTACTTTGTGGCAACCGACCCACTGAATGTAATTTTTATGTCGAGTAACAATCAATGGTTATTTAAAAGCTTAACCACATTAAATGAGGCCGAGCGAAACACCATTCTCAACAGTCGCCAATACCTCGACAAACCAATACGCTCTCTTGGCCTTGTTGGTGATCTATCCAAACCAGTCACTGAGTTAATCAACCCTTACCAAGGTTGGCTAAACGGAGATGTCATCATTTCGACGCGTCCACTTCCCACTTTACAGCTTAATATCCGAGTACTCACCCCCAAGATGCATTTGTTTTGGGCAACAGCTGGCTTTGCTTTGGTACTCAGCATGGTGTTTCTCATTGGCTACTTGGTGATGTTGTTGCTACACCATCGACAGCTCAAACAACGACAGTTTGAACAATTACAGTCCGAAGCAAAGCAGAAGCTCGAATTTCTCGTCATGGAACGCACCGCTGAGTTACAAGCGCAAGTGCATGAACGAACCAAAACCGAACATGCTTTGCGACAAACCCAAGATGAACTCATCCAAGCAGCCAAGCTGGCAATTCTTGGGCAAATGTCCGCTAGCATCAGTCACGAGCTGAATAACCCACTCGCAGCCATTCGTAGCTTTGCGGATAATGGTCGTCGCTTTCTTAACCGTGACAAGTTTGACCGTGTTGATGAAAACCTCGAACGGATTTCTAAGCTAACCGACAGAATGGCCAAAATCAGCGATCAATTAAAATCATTCGCACGTAAATCTGAGTCCAGCGAACGTCATTTGGTTACTATTGGGACGGTGTTAAGATCAGCAGAAGAGTTGCTTGCACCACAAATTAAATCCAGCCGCGTGCAATTTACACTCACCCCCTACCCTCATGATATTCAAGTAGAGGTTAACCCGATTCAGTTAGAGCAAGTGGTCATTAACCTCGTAAACAATGCGCTGCAAGCCGTGGCTGAACAAATTGAACGTGTTGTTATTGTGAGTTGTGATGTCGAAGCATCCCTTGTTTTGATCCATATTGATGATAATGGCCCCGGGATTGCCAAAGAGAAAATAGAAAGATTGTTTGAACCTTTCTATACCACCAAGAAGAATGGACTTGGTTTGGGCCTCTCGATCTCACAACAAATTTTACAAGCCATGAACGGCGATTTAAGTGTGAGTCACAACCCAATGGGTGGTGCTCGATTTACCTTAACACTGCCAAGAAAGGACGCATGATGTACGACGTTTTTTTTATTGATGATGAAAGCGATATCCGCACAGCAATCGCACAAAGTTTCGAATTAGAAGAGATTAACGCCTGTTTTTTTGCGGATGCTGAACAAGCATTATTGGCAATCAAACAACATGGCATGCCCAAGGTAGTCATCAGCGATATTTGTTTACCCGGTATTTCTGGTGAAAACCTACTCTCTTCAATTTTGCATCAAGACGGTGAAGTTCCGGTTATTTTGATCACAGGTCATGGTGATATCTCCATGGCAGTCAATGCGCTGCGCAGTGGCGCGTATGACTTTATTGAAAAACCCTTTGCCATTGAGCGCTTGATCGACACGACCAATCGTGCCCTAGAAAAGCGTGAACTGACTTTAGAAAACCAAGCACTGAAACGTAATTTAAAAGCAAGCCAGACACTCGGCCCTAGAATCATTGGTGATACCCCTGCGATTCAAAATCTGCGTGAAACCGTCGCCCATATTGCAGATACCCACGCAGATATTTTGCTGTTTGGTGAAACGGGCACAGGTAAAGAGCTATTCGCACGTTCTATCCACGAGCAAAGTCAACGTCGAGAAAAAAACTTTGTCGCGATTAATTGTGGTGCCGTTGCCGAAAACCTGATTGAAAGTGAATTATTTGGACACGAAAAAGGGGCATTTACCGGCGCTGATAAAAAACGGGTGGGTAAGTTTGAGCACGCCCACGGAGGCACACTGTTTCTGGATGAAATCGAATCCATGCCACTTCAAGCTCAAATTCGCTTACTTAGGGTTCTGCAAGAGCGCGTGATTGAACGTGTTGGCTCAAATGAACTGATTCCAATCGATATCCGAGTAATCGCCGCAACCAAAGTCGATCTCAAACAAGCTTCAGCTGAAGGAACATTTAGAGAAGATCTGTATTACCGGCTAAATATCGTCACTCTTGACCTACCACCGCTCAGGGCACGAAAAGAAGACATTGCAACCCTATTTCACCATTTCCTTTTAGTCGCCGCCGCACGTTATGGGAAAACTGCCCCCGCTTTGCCAGAAAGCGCCCTTCAACAACTTCTTAGGCACGATTGGCCCGGTAATGTGAGAGAGCTGCGAAACACAGCCGAACGGTTTGTATTACTAGGTAAGCTGATCCAAGAAGATGGCGTAAGTAATGCCGATGATGTACAGCGCGGATTAGCAGAGTTAGTGGCGGAGTATGAAAGAAGCTTAATCGAACAAGCTCTGAATGATACTGGTGGCAGCATCAAAATTACGATGGAAAAACTGCAACTGGCGAGAAAGACACTCTACGACAAAATGCAACGCTACGAGCTCGATAAGAATGACTTTAAAAACGATAGTTAAGGCACTGAATCAGTGCCTTAACATGACATCAAGTTGATCGACAACTTCTGCCCAATCGGCATCATCTTCAATTGCTTCTTTTAAAAATGCCGCTTGCGATGCACTCCAGAAAAACGCTTCATGCAGCGCCGTGCCAACCACTAAACCATTATGGTGTTCAACGAAATCTCGAATTTCATCATCACTACTACCCAGTCCAAGTTGGCTAAACAGTTCCGGAATCGTATGCGGTTGAATTTCCATACTGTGCCCTCCCACCTCTTTGAGCGTTCACTTTTATAGTCTAGTTGGTATTTTTCTGGTGCGGATAATTAAAAAAGGGCACATCTTGTGCCCTTAAAATTACTCCGGCGAAAACAGGTTAGAAGTTGTATTCCATGCTGATCCCCCAGTTACGCCCAGCTTGGGTATCGAAATCATCCAGCCCTTCGTCTTCACCTTTCAGATCTTTGTACAACCAGTACTTTTCATCGAAGACGTTGAATAGCCCCGCACGCAGTGTCATATCCTGCATTGGACGATAGTAAGCGGTCAGATCGACGATGTTATACGAAGGCGCATCAATATTGTCTTCATCTTGCCACTCGTCTTTCTTCGCTACCCACTTGTAGTTCAACAATGCACCATACTTTTCACTGTTAGCCGTGTAGCCAATGCCTATATTAGCGGTGAACGGCGCCACCGAGTCTAATTGGTGACCCGTTTTTTTATCTTTGCCTTTGGCATAAGCAAGACTTAAACGACTATAAATACCTTGGGGCCCTAATACTGTTGTTGCAAACTCTGCCCCATAAATTTCGGCTTCATCAAGGTTTTCCATCGTGATGACGTCTTTGTCTGCTTCTTCACCGATCTTGTCACTGGTGATGAAGTTCTTATAGTCGTTATAAAACGCACTCACTTCATACTGCAGACGCTGGTTTTCACCCCGGAAACCGAGCTCATAAGACAAGCTTTCTTCCGCTTCAAGATCAGGATTACCTTCAAAAATGGCACCTTCACTGTAGTGGTAGTACAAGTCGTACACCGTTGGCGCTTTAAAACCTTGACTGATTTGTGCATATGGGCTGAATAGATCTGCAACGTGATAAACCATGCCAAGACGACCAGTCAACGCATCATTCTTGTTTCCTTGATGATCGATATCATAACCATCCGAGGTTTCAGGAGACGTTTTAAAAGCGTCATATCGCAAACCAGCAGACAGGACTAATGCTTCATCAAGTAGGAAGAGCTGATCTTGTAAAAAGATCCCCCACTGCTGCACATCCGCATTAGGCAACCCGGTACTGCCCGGTTTCACCTGACCATCAGGAACCCCAGCTTGACCACTTGCAATAAAGTAGTCGGTATTCTTTAAAGAGAATTTGTTTTCAAGATAGCTGGCACCATATGTGATCTGATGATAATACGTATCCGCCGAAGCGATTTTATTAAACTGAGCATCAAACTGAATCGAGTCATCACTGGAAATACGTTGGCGATTACGACGACGATCGTTATACGCAGGCATCATCGGAGGCATACCAGCGAAATTGGTTGTATCGTAATTGTCTGAATGGCTTTCGGTCTGCTGATAACTGAGTTTCCACAGCAACTCATCAGCAACCACTGTATTCATGGTCCATTCATGTTCGAAGCCAATACGCATTCTGGTATTGTTATCTTTTGCCGACGAGTCGGAATAAACAAACGTCGGCATGATCTCATAGCCTTCTTCGGAGGCTAAGAACGAATCATACTGGTAATCGTAATATTCAAATGTTAAGCCAAGTCGGTGGGCGTCGTT
Organism: Vibrio sp. NTOU-M3; assembly: GCF_040869035.1. Lineage (NCBI taxonomy): Bacteria > Pseudomonadati > Pseudomonadota > Gammaproteobacteria > Vibrionales > Vibrionaceae > Vibrio > Vibrio sp. NTOU-M3. The sequence continues at coordinate 929,355 of NZ_CP162100.1, read as the reverse complement.
GGCTTGATAGAAAGCTTTTATCAGCCCATTGTATAGCGTTGAATCCGCAGGATCCGCTGCGCCGCGATCCGGCCCCAGAATATTCGCCCCATCACCATGAGTCTGATACTCATTGCCATCCGCATACGTGAGCATGGCAATGGTTTCCCAATCGCCCTGACGCATCGCCCAAGTTAGCGTATTCTTAAACTCGTTATTGACTGAGGCATAGCTAGTTTTGATGCCAAAGCGATGTTCGTCTCCTTCTGTTACCAAAACATCATCCGGATTCTTGGTACGGAACAACACAACGCCACCCAATGCATCTGAGCCATACAGGCTGGACGATGGCCCCTTATTCACTTCCACTGCGACCAGAGTATCGGTTTCAATCGTGTTAGGGAATTTGCGTTGCTGGCTTGCGCCTGGGTTATAAGGCACAGGTTGTTGCACCCCATCCACCATAACTTTAACCCGACTGTCTTCCATACCACGGATATTAAAACCAGAGACGCCAAAGCGTCCACTACCTTGAGCATCAACGCCCGGCGTGTATTTCAATGTGTCTTTTAGCGTTGAAGTCATGGTCTCATCCAACTGCTTGCGATCGACAACCGCAACAGAAGAAGAGATATCTTCCTTATCTTGTTCAATCCGCGTTGCGGAAACGACAACTTCATCAAACGAGTAGACTTCTTCAGCAATGGCAGGAGCGGCGAGCACAGCACCAACAACCAGAGCTAATTGTGTTTGCTTAATCATGAATGTATCCATTTCAATAAGGTAAGTTACACTCGGCTATAATGATTGATGTTTGAGTGAACTTAGTTCTTCGTGTAGTTATTGCTTCAAACGTGCTTTCTCTGCTTTTACATGCCCTTCTGTCAGATGGACAAAATCAAGCAAATCATTCCCAGAAACTTCAAACGCCTGCCCAAACCCTTTCACGTAACGTCCGGATTCAGGAACCAACCGATACAAATTGAAATCACCAAGCTGACTCAGGTTGTCAACAATGTCGCCAAAGCGTGCTTTTAGTGAAGCCACGCCACGAGACCACGCATGATCCTCTTTGTTTACTAATTCCGCATGCGTATCAAACGTTAAGCGCTTGCGAGCATAGACTTGCTTGCATTCGCTTTCATCTTCAATCATCAAAATGGAAACATTGCGGTTGGTTTTAAGATTTTTGCCATGTGCAGCAAGATCACTAACCAGGATGTAATAGGCTTGGCTGTCAAAAGCGAAAGGTGCATAAGTTGCATTGGGCGTACCGTCCGCACTGATTGTCGCCAGTTGCAATGTTTGTCTGGAATCACGAAACGCTTGGATCTCAGGTTCTAAACGGTTTTGTAGGCGCTCACGGCGGATTTCTTCACGCTCTGCTAGTGGCTCTTGTTGTACTTTTGTTGGCTGACTTTGATCCTTCATGCGGCAAACTCCGTTTTCATCTGCGTAAATGTCTCCACTTGTTCCGCAAGTAGTTGACGCTTTTTGTCTCGTCCTACATACACCTTAAAGACACAATCACCTTCACCATTGAAAAAGCCAATATAATGACTTTCCATGCCGCGAAACGGTTTGCTGACAAAGGCAATATGTTGGATTAAATCTAAGCGAAGGTGACCATGGAGCTCACCTTCCTTCCCCATCAAGTTGTAATAACCATGAGCTAATTTGCCTTTTGGAAAGCGGGCTTTGCTTTCAAAGATGGAACCAAACGAGTGAACAATCGTGGTTACGTTGCCCCATTCTGGTAACTGCTCCAAAATGGTTTGCGCATGTTCTCCGGATACGCGAGTGACCATCTCATCAGGCAGGGCAAAAGTAATCGCGCCTTCAGATAGTCCCAGTTGGTGTGACATCTCTGAAACAGGTGTTGCGGTATCCTTGGCAAGGGCTTCATTCACTTTGTGTTTTACTTCTGTTTCAGAACAAGTGGTGTACATGTTTTCTCCAATGACTTCGTGTTTACTTAAGCGACATCAGCCACTGCTGTCGCTTGACTTTGAATAACTTTGATAGCATTACTGGCGAGATTGACAGACCAAAACTGGCCAGCGAGTGTGAGTTCAACGGCTTGTGGGGTAATGTTGACTAAACCACACGTTTGCCAAGCTTTGAAAAGTGGCATCAACGCATCAAACCATTCACCGAAATGGTGTTTGAGCAAAACACCCTGATCAAAAGCAGCCTTAAGGTTATTATGAATCGCAGCATTTTGATCGGCACGAAACGCCATCGCAGCGGGAATGAGGGTTTGGTCAATCGCTTCAATATATGACGTCATATCTCGATACTGCATCGTGCTGATGCCGTTAAAGTGACCTCCCGCACCTGCCCCTATCGGCAGCACCTCTGCATTAGTTTTTGCCAAACTATTGTAGATGCTGCGCTCTCGATTCCCTGATGCCCAATGATTGACGCTAAGCCTTCTTTGATGATGCTCAGCCATATACGCCACACCCATTTCAAACATGGTAGCTTTGGTGGCGGTGTCTGCTGGGTTGGGAAGTTTCCCTTGTTCGATCAGGCGAGCCATCGGCAGGTTTTGCAGCTCAAGCAATTGGTATAGGTCAACACCATCTACGCCTGACTCCAGATAAAACGCCAAGTCACGCTGCCAGAGTTCTAACGTTTGATGTGGCAAACCGTAAAGTAAATCGATCACAATGGGCGCTGCGTTATAACGCACCATTTTCTGCAAGGTCTCCATTACCACATCGCCATCGTCTAGGCGTTTTGCGGCCCGACGCACCTTGGTATCAAAACTCTGAACACCAAGAGAGAAACGGTTGAATCCGCCTTCTAATGCGGATTCAAATTTTGCTTCATCAAATCGATTTACTCGCCCTTCAAGGGTGATTTCACAGTCAGGTGTCAATGGGAAGTGATGATGTATCAAATCACCCAATTGCTGAATTTGTTCAGCGCTCAAATCAGTAGGGGTTCCCCCACCGACATACACCGCTTGAAATGGATGACTCTGCGTCCATGGATAAGCAGATTTTCGCTTGATCTCTGCAACCAATGCTTGAAAGTAATCAGCGATCAGTTTGTCACTTGAGGCGTACTGGAAGAAATTACAGTAGGTACAACGTACGCGGCAAAACGGAATATGAATATAAAGACAACGACTCCCTGACTGGCCACGGTTGTGCAGAGCGGCCTCTATAGCCATTTGCGTTTTTTCAGGCGATATCGGTGCCATCGCACCACCAGCATGCGGCCCTGTTTTAGCAGAAAACGCAAAACGCAGCGGATCAGGAGAGTCTCTCCCCACTATCTGCTCATCTGATACATCAAAAATCATTGGCTTCATAACTACCGCCTTATGCTCTTAACTTTAGGCTTGGCTTTTTAAATAAGCTCAAGCAATAAAAATTAAAAAAAGCATACGTTTATAAAATTGTTAATAAGAATATTGTTCGCTATAATACCGATCATCAATGATAATACAAATGATATTTGATCTCATTTTTATTTAATAGATAATAAGTATTATTTGCTCTATGACTTCCTCAACACGGTAACCAAAAATGGCAAAGTTTCGGTATCTTATTGCTGGCTTGATTGCATGCCTTATTCATGGCATTGCACTCTCTTATACGCCAGAAAAAAAAGCCATAAAGGTCTCCACCGAGCAAGGTAATCAATCATTACAAATTCAATTAATGACGCGCGTTATCCGTGAACCGAGTGTAGAAAAAACCGCCGTTGATAAACCGGAACCCCAAAAAACACCCACCGAACCCGTGGTTACAAAACCAATACCAAAAACAACGCAGAATGCAAAAACACTTAATAAGAACAAAGCGGCGGTAAAGAAGGTTAAACCTTTGCTCACAAAACCTAAGGTCGTCCCAACTAAACCCAAGGCTACCGTGCAAAAGGTCGCTAGCATAACGCCAGAAAAACCGTCGCCAATCACTGAAAAAAAACCACCTAAACCGAAAACTGAAACTCCGACACAAGCTGCAGCGGAGAGCCGAGCCCCCGTATTGGTTAACAAGCCAAAATTCAGCGCCCGCCCAACACCGGTGACGTATCCCAAGCTGGCACGTAAACAAGGGCTCGAAGGAAGAACAATGATAGAAGTCTGGTTAGATAAAGACGGAAAGCAGATAAAACGCAGAATCCTTCAATCCAGTGGGCATCGCGTACTCGATGAGCGCGCACTAAAAACCATCAAGCAATGGCAGTTTTCTCGGCAGGTTGAACAAGGACAAGCCATTGCCCATCGCGTACATATTCCAATTAATTTCCAATTACAGTAGTTACTACCATGCAAACTCTGAGCACTATTCAAAACCAACTGGGCATGATGACATGGCCTTTGATCATCATGTCGTTTTTAACCATGGTTATCCTGATTGAGCGCACCATCTATATGCTGCTCAATAGTCGTACTCACACAACAGAAATCCTAAAACGAGTACATCAGCTTGATTTTTCCAATCCGAACCACGTCGATGCTTTTATCGAACAGAAACTTCAAGGAAAGCAACTGATCTTTCAATCAATGCGTATGTTGCTCAGCCACCGTCACTTTACCAAGCCTTTGCGAGAAGAAGCCGTTGGGATCTGGCTATTTAAAAAACGACAACAGTTTCGTTCTGGTATCCGCCTGCTTTCAATGATCGGGGTGATCAGCCCGTTAATAGGCTTACTCGGGACCGTTTTGGGGTTGATGGAAATGTTTAAAGGTATCACTTCAACGGCTGGTGCTATTTCTCCAGCCACCTTGGCTGATGGGCTTGGCCTTGCCATGACCACTACTGCTGCTGGCCTTATCATCGCACTTCCAGCCATTACCGGAGCGCAATTGCTCAGTATGTGGGTTGAGAAAACGCTGGCGAAGATTGAATACACTTTAAACCACAGCAATTTGCATATTGAAGGGATCTCTATCGATCCCTTTGCTGGCAATCCAAGCACGCATCGCGTGATCACCGACGAGGTGGTGTAATGATTCAGTCACACTCTCGTTTCAACGATGAAGAATTTAAACCCGATCTCACACCAATGATCGACATCATCTTTATCGTCATGGTCTTTCTACTGCTCACTGCAAACGTCAGCGTTCAAACGCTCAATATCGACATTCCCAAAACGGAAGAAGTCACTCAATTATCCAAACCGGACAAACCCGTGATTTCAATTGGGATCCTGCACGGCGAGGAACAGAAATGGGCACTCGACGGTCAGCGTTTCAGTCACTGGGATGCCTTTACTCAAGCCCTTTTAAAAGCTCGTAATGAAGCACCAGATAAACCGTTTGTGATCGCAGCAGATAAAAAAGCTGATGTGGAGTCCATGCTCAACTTACTTGCCTTTATGCAGAAACACCAAATTTCCGCCACCAATATTGTTATGGAAGAACAACGATGAAAACCCTTATTTGGGCACTTAGCCTACTCCTCTCATCGACAACAGTGCTTGCTCATCATGAAGCGACACATCAGAACCGCATTATCAGCGCTGGCTCTAGTATCACGGAGCTGCTCGTGGCACTTGGCGCCAAAGACCAACTCGTTGCGGTCGATGTCACCAGTAAAAAGTACAATGCCGATGGTCAACTGCCTCAAGTGGGTTATCATCGCCAATTATCTGCTGAAGGGCTCATGGCACTCGCACCAACACACCTTATCGGCTCGCATGAAATGGGGCCAGAAAGCACATTAACTTTGCTCAAGAATGGCGGCATTAACGTTGTTACTGTGCCATCAGGCGACACCGAACAAGATCTGTTTGCTCGCATTGATAAGATTGCGCAGGTCACAGAGACAGAAGCAAAAGCGAAGGCGCTCAAAACCACGATACATCAAAAGCTGACAACCATGCAGTCACGTCATATCGAGCAAGCACCCAAGGTCATGTTTGCCATGCTGACTAAAGGACGGCCAGCAACCATTGCCGGTGATGAAACCACCATTGATACCATCATCAGTCTCGCCGGTGGCAGCAACCCGGCTAAAACCGAAATGCGTTCCTACAAACCGGTTTCGCAAGAAGCCATTGTGGAGATGCAGCCCGACTATCTACTGGTCACCAAGCGAGCTTGGAATGCGCTTGGTGGTAAGGAAGGCATTCTCAAAGAGTTTCCACTTTTAGCAGCCACACCAGCCGCCAGCCAAAACCGTATTGTTGCCGTCAATGGCAGTGCCATCATTGGTGGCTTGGGGCTTGAGAGTTTGGAGTTAGTCGATGAGCTCTTTCAGAGTTTTACTCAAACATCAGCCCAATAGACAGGCTCTAAGATGACTGACGCGCGTATGCTTTCAGCCAAATCACTGTGTATTGTTGCCGCCATCGCTTTATACCTTGCTATGGTTGCTTCCATCAGTGTCGGACCGATGAACATCAGTTTTTGGGATAGCATGAAATCACTGATCCCTGCCAGCAGTGACGGATTGCCTGCCCATATCACCATGATCGTGCAACAAGTGCGCCTGCCGCGAACGTTGCTTGCCATTGCTGTGGGTGGGATTCTTGCTATCAGTGGAGCAGTGATGCAGGGGCTATTTCGCAATCCTTTGGCTGATCCGGGCATTATTGGCGTGTCTTCCGGGGCGGCATTAGGTGCTGCGATAGCCATTGTTCTGTTTGGCGAGCTTGCCGCGCAATACCCTAACCTCTTACTGTTTGGAACTGTCCCTATGTTCGCCTGTATTGGCGGCGCATTAACTACCTTTATCGTCTACCGACTTGGCACTGGAAGCACAGGCACCTCCGTTACCATGATGTTGCTTGCTGGTGTAGCGATTTCAGCATTAGCAGGCGCGGCCTTGGGCCTACTCAATTACTTTGCCGATGACCAAGCACTGCGCGATCTCTCTTTATGGACCATGGGATCATTGGCAGGCGCCAATCCCAAAGGCTTATGGCTTGCGTTTAGCACTTTACTGATATTATTTGTGGTGTATTACCGCGATGCCAATAAGCTCAATGCCATACTACTTGGCGAAGCCGAAGCTCGTCATATGGGTATTAATGTTCAAGCACTAAAACGCAGGCTCATTATCCTTGCAGCCGCAGGTGTTGGGGTCACCGTCGCGCTAAGTGGCATGATTGGTTTTATTGGTTTGATCGTGCCTCACTTGGCACGCATGATGATTGGGCCAAATTATAAATCGCTGTTGCCCGTGACTTTGCTGATGGGTGCACTATTGCTTTTAATAGCCGATATGATGGCTCGGACTGTGGTTGCCCCATTGGATATGCCAGTGGGTATCGTTACTGCCTTACTCGGTGCGCCATTTTTCGTCTGGTTGCTGATCAAACAAAAAGGACGCCTCTGATGTTTGCCGTATTTAATCAGATCAAGCAAAATCAACCTGAGCAAGGAATTTTATATCAAGGCCAACAAACCGTAGCGATTCAGCAACTCTCCGTGTCTTTAGGTGGCCGAGATGTTTTACAAGATATCGACCTTACCCTAAACCGCGGCGAATTTACTGCATTGCTCGGCCCAAATGGCACTGGCAAAAGCACGTTGCTGAAAGCGTTAACTGGAGAGCTTGCAGCACAGGGGCAGTTCGAGGTGTTTGGCCAACCGCGTGACACTTGGCCAACGAGCACACTGGCAAAACATCTGGGGGTACTGCCTCAAAACAGTTCATTGTCATTTAATTTTACCGCCAGAGAAGTAGTAGCACTTGGCGGTATTGGCCTCACCATAAGTAACACTGAACTTGCTCAAGTGGTGCAAGACAACATGACACGAACCGACGTGCTCCACTTAGCTCAGCGCGCCTACCCCACTCTTTCAGGCGGTGAAAAACAACGCGTTCATTTCGCCCGAGTACTGACTCAGTTGCATCAAAGTGGCAATAACAAAATCCTGTTACTGGATGAACCAACCTCGGCTCTGGATATTCACCACCAACACAGCACACTTGCTCTGGCACAATCTTTAGCCAAAGCAGGTGCAACGGTTGTTGCCGTGTTGCATGATTTGAATCTGGCGGCACAATACGCAGACAGATTGGTGCTTTTGAATCAAGGAAACATTGTCGCCGATGCCCCACCTGCATCAGCATTGCAAGTAGATATCATTGAACAGGTCTATCACCACAGAGTCGCGGTGATACCTCACCCAGAATATGGTCATCCCGTGGTTATTGCTTCTTAGCGTCAACCAAAAAGCCCCAGTCACATGACCGGGGCTTTTAAGTGAAACGAGACTACTTAGTGATGATCTCTGGTCCCATCAAGGTCGTCGGTAACCAAGTGGATACCCAAGGCACATACGTCACGATAATCAAGAACAAGAACATCACCGCAACCCATGGCAATGCAGCTTTCACCACTTGCATCATCGACATTTTGGCAACCCCGGCGGTCACAAACAAGTTGAGACCAACAGGCGGGGTGATCATGCCGATTTCCATATTCACCACCATCATGATGCCAAGATGAATTGGATCAATACCGAGTGCGATCGCAATTGGGAAAACCAAAGGGGCAACGATGATCAATAGCCCTGAAGGTTCCATAAATTGGCCACCAATTAGCAGCAATAAGTTCACCACAATCAAGAAGGTGATTGGGCCAAGACCAGCTGAAAGCATCGATTCCGTGATCATTTGAGGGATGCGCTCTTCTGTCAGCACGTGCTTTAAGATCAGCGCATTGGCGATGATAAACAGCAGCATAATGGTGAGCTTACCCGCCTCGTAAAGCGTGTGTTTGGTGTCTTTGTGGACAAAAGCTTGCAACACTTTCACCAACATCGGCTTAGTGTTCTGCTGATCAGCAAACGGGCCCATGTCTTTGTAAACAAAGTTAGCAATTAAGAAAGAGTACACCGCGGCCACGGCAGCGGCTTCCGTTGGGGTAAACACCCCCCCGTAAATCCCACCTAGGATGATCACCACCAGCAATAAACCCCAACTGGCGTCTTTAGCAGAATCAAACATTTCCTTCCAACCAACAAATGGCTGTTTAGGTAAGTTCTTCACTCTGGCTGCGATATAAATCGCGATCATCAACATCACACCCGCCAAAAGCCCCGGGATCACGCCACCTAAGAACATTCGGCCCACCGACACATCAGTCGCCGCGGCATACACCACCATAACGATTGATGGCGGGATCAAAATCCCCAGCGTACCTGCGTTACAAATTACCCCAGCGGCAAATTCTTTGGAGTAGCCGTTTTTGATCATCCCCGCAATGACAATACTACCGATGGCCACAACCGTTGCAGGTGAAGAACCTGAAAGCGCAGCAAACATCATACATGCCACGACCGACGCCATCGCTAAGCCGCCGCGAAACCAACCAACCATCGCAATAGCAAAACGGATGATCCGCTTCGCTACACCACCGGTCGACATAAAACTGGAGGCCAAAATGAAAAACGGGATCGCCAATAAGGTGTAGTGCCCAGCAAAAGCGTTAAACAGTGTTTGAGCAACGGAAGCCAACGAGGCATCAGAGTGCATCATCAAAAAGAGGATACTGGATAGTCCCAGAGAGACAGCAATTGGCACACCAATAAGCATGAAACCAATCACCATTATGAATAAAATCAGAATATCCATGGTTTAGCGCTCCTTGCCATTTTGATTGTTATCAGATTTTGGCGCCATCGCCTCGCCAGCTTGTGCCATATCGGCTTTTAACGCCTCTAAATCTTCTTCTGCTTCATGGCCGGCAATCAAGCGATCAAGTTTACCCGTCGCGATTTGAATCGTGGCTTGAAGAAAGCGAAACGTCAGCAAAGCCATGCCGATCGGTAATGCCATGTAAGGAATAAAACGGGGTAACTTTTCGTAGCGTTCGCCTTCGTTGAGCCAATCCGCAAGAAACTGCAGCATTTCAGGCATCGGAATATCGTCGGTTTCATACCACGCACGTTCAGTGGCAAACGGATACCAATAATTCCATGACCCAATAAGCAACAAGATTGAAAACGCTAAGCAGCAAGCCGCTGCCAACAGCGCATACACTTTACGTAAGTTATCTGGGGCAAGGTTAATGATGACATCGACGCCAATGTGGAAATGCTTTTTCACGCCGTAGGACGCACCAACCAGCACCATCCAAGCAAACATGAAAACCGTAAGCTCTAATGCCCAAAGGATGTTGTCGTTAAATACGTAGCGAAAAATCACGTTGGCAAATGTCAGCAACGTCATCGCTCCAAGAAAGAATGCAATCAAGCTCTCCTCAATTGCATCGGTTACTTTTCCGACCTTAGAAAAAATAGACTGATCCATATACTACTTCGCTCTAATTATAATGTTGCATGCCACCGAAAAGCAGGAGCTCTCGTTCCCGATACGAAGAGCCCCTGTTCAGTGATTTAGTTGTTTGAAGCTAATGCCGCTTCAATCAGATCAGAACCGATGTCCTTTTCAAACTTCTTCCATACTGGCTGCAGTGCCGTTACCCAAGCTTGGCGTTGCTCTGGCGTCAATGCGCGCACTTCACCACCCGCTTCAATGATGTTGTTCTTATTGGCTAAGTTCACGGCTGTAGATTCCGCATTACGCTGCTGAGTTACCTCTTGGATAATGGTGTTTAGCTGCTCACGCTGATCAGCTGGTAGCCCTTTCCAAAAGTCATTCGATGTCACAACTAAGTAATCAAGAATTCCGTGATTGGTTTCTGTGATCCCGTCTTGTACCTCGAAGAACTTTTTACCGTAGATGTTCGACCAAGTATTTTCCTGACCATCAATAACTTTGGTTTGTAGGCCGCCATACACTTCTTTAAATGACATCTTCTGCGGGTTGGCACCAAGCTGTTCAAATTGAGCTACTAAAACATCCGAAGCTTGAACACGGAATTTCAACCCTTTGGCATCCGCAGGGGAAAGTAGCGGTTTATTTGCCGACATTTGTTTCATGCCGTTATGCCAAAATGCCAGACCTTGTAAACCGCGGCGCTTCATTGCATTTTTCAGTTTTTCACCAGATTCTGAGTTTTGGAAACGGTCCACCGCTGCTACGTCTTCAAACAAAAATGGCAGATCGAAGATGCGGTATTTTTTCGTGAACTTTTCAAACTTGGAAAGAGAAGGGGCAGCAAGTTGCACGTCACCATTTAACAGCGCTTCCAGCACTTTGTTGTCATCATAAAGCGTCGAGTTTGGGAACACCTGCATACACACCTTGCCATTCATCTCTTCATTCACGCGTTGTTCCAGCAGTGAAGCAGCAATGCCTTTTGGGTGTTTGTCGGTATTGGTCACATGGCTAAATTTAATGACGGTTTCACCCGGATCACAATTTGCCATTGCATTAAAACTGGTGAGTGCGACAGCAGATACAGACAGTAGAGTCAAAGGCTTAAACATCGTTATTCTCCTTATTAATGAAACAACCCCATCTTTGGGTGTTGATAATCAATAAAGAGCAAAGAACAGACCAAGAGTTTACATTTTAATAACATTCGTTATTTTTTAATTAGTTAGAAGAAAAATGCGGGATTTATTGAGGTAAGTTAGACAAGTACATCATCTATTTTGGGTGGAAAATGACCCATGATAAAAAAGAAACGGGTGGGAATTAACACAATTCCCACCCGCAGAGCAGGAGTTCATAAATGTGAGGAGAGGGACAAGTGGAAGGAGACTAAACCATGCCCTCTCCTCCATCTAAGATTAGTAGGTACGTTGTTGATGTGCCACTTAAACCGATAACCCTGCAGCCATGCAAAAACCTCTCGTACCACTATGTATAAGCATAGACGCTATTGATAAATTTGTAATCACAATCAAATGAAAGGGGTACATCCTCAACCTAGTGGCAAGCAACACCAGTTTATCCCCCGTAAGCACCGCAACTAAAGCTGCGGATTGAGGATGTACGAATTCGAATTAGAAGTCGATGCGTTGCTCTGTTTGCGCGTCAAAATAAACGGCTTTATCTAAGTCAAAATGCAGCCCTGCCAATTGCCCCACTTGGACATCAAACTCTGGCGATAAGCGACACGCCACTTCTTGATCATTGACTTTAATCATCGCGATGGTGTCTGGTCCTGTGGGTTCCAAAACCTCTAATTGAATATCAAGTTGAGTGGTTGCTTGTGATTCAGGATTTTGTTTTTCAGTTATATGCTCAGGGCGAAGTCCAATCACGATCTCTTTGCCATCTTGTTCACGCATAGACGCAGGAAGCTTAATGTGATGCTCTTGATTGTTGCTGCCCTTCACTTTAATTACTGGCTGCTCTTGTTGATCTAAATCCACCATGGTTTTAATGAAGTTCATTGACGGTGACCCCATAAAACCAGCAACAAACATATTGTTTGGTTTGGTATATATCTCATGAGGCGTCCCTAGCTGTTGTAAAACGCCATCTTTCATCACCGCGATACGATCGGCTAACGTCATGGCTTCGATTTGATCATGCGTGACGTAAACAATAGTGGTATTGAGCTGCTGATGCAGGCGTTTGATCTGATGGCGCATTTCCACACGAAGCTTGGCGTCAAGGTTCGAAAGTGGCTCATCAAATAAATACAATTTAGGTTTACGAGCCAACGCTCGACCCATTGCGACTCGCTGACGCTGACCACCCGACAATTGGGAAGGTTTACGATCCAGTAAGTGGTCAATTTGCAACATTTCCGCCACGCGCTGTACTTCTGCATCGATTTTCGCTTGCGGCATTTTGCGAATTTTTAGCCCAAACTCGATGTTGCCACGCACCGTCATATTCGGATACAGCGCGTAAGACTGAAACACCATGGCGATATCACGATCTTTCGGTTCAATTTGAGACACATCTAAGCCATCGATAACAATCTCACCAGAGCTAATATTTTCAAGCCCAGCAATGGTGTTCATTAGGGTGGATTTACCACATCCCGACGGGCCAACCAAAATCAGAAACTCTCCCGAGTCGATGCTGATATCAATCCCTTTTAAAGTCTCTTGATCCGCTTTTGGATAGGTTTTGCGGATCTGTTTAAGTTCAAGTGTTGCCATGTTAATTATCCTTTTACTGATCCCGCTGTTAACCCACGGACAAAGTATTTCCCTGCTAAAACATAAACCAACAACGTCGGCAGTGCGGCAATGATGGCGGCCGCCATATCAACGTTATATTCCTTCACCCCAGTACTGGTGTTCACTAAGTTATTCAGCGCGACGGTAATTGGCTGGGTTTCTGAGCCGGAATACACCACACCAAATAAGAAATCATTCCAAATCGCGGTAAACTGCCAGATCACCGTCACCATGATGATCGGGGTTGAGATCGGCAGCAGAATTTTGAAAAAGATGGTGAAGAAACCCGCGCCATCCAGCTTCGCGGCTTTGATCAGTTCATCAGGGACCCCGATATAGAAGTTGCGGAAGAACAAGGTGGTAAAAGCCATGCCGTATATCACATGCACCAGCACAAGCCCGGTGGTGGTATTGGCTAAACCCAGCTTCCCGAGCACGGCTGCCATCGGTAATAAGATGACTTGAAACGGGATAAAGCACCCAAACAGTAACAAGCTGAAAAACAGGTTTGAGCCACGAAATTGCCATTTGGTCACAACGTAACCATTAAATGCCCCCAATAGGGTTGAAATCGCCACCGCCGGGATCACCATTTGAAATGAATTCCAGAAATACCCTTTAACCCCTTCACATTTCACGCCGGTACACGCGCTATCCCAAGCCTTATACCAAGCATCAAATACCCACTCTTTTGGCAAACTCATCAAGTTACCCGCTTTAATATCTGGCAAGGTTTTAAACGAGGTGATCACCATGACAAACAGAGGCATCAGGTACACTAAGCAGAAAAAGGTTAACGCGCTGTAGATAAACAGCCGTGCGAAATTAATCTGACTACTCATGATTTTTTCTCCCTCAATTCGGAATAGAGGTACGGCACTAGAATCGCCAGAATGCCAGCGAGCATCATCATAGCACTCGCAGCACCAAGACCTATCTGACCACGAGTAAATGAGTGGGCGTACATAAATAACGCAGGTAAATCCGATGAATAGCCCGGTCCGCCAGCGGTCATTGCCGTCACTAAATCAAAACTCTTAATCGCAATGTGAGAGGTGATGATCACCGCACTGAAAAATACAGGACGCAGGCAAGGTAAGATAATGCGCCCATAAATGGTGGGTAGGCTCGCCCCATCGATTTGCGCCGCTTTGATGATGGAGGAATCAATGCCACGTAGCCCAGCCAAAAACATGGCCATCACAAAACCGGAAGACTGCCACACCGCCGCAATCACCAGCGTGTAGACCGACATCTCGGAATCCACCAGCCAGTTAAAAGAAAAGTCACTGAATCCCCAATCTTGCATCAATTTTTCGATACCAAGACCCGGGTTGAGAATCCATTTCCACGCCGTACCGGTCACAATAAACGACAGCGCCATCGGGTAGAGATAAATAGTGCGAATCGCGCCTTCCTGACGAATGTTTTGATCCAGCAAAATCGCGAGTCCCACACCCAGTCCAATGGCGACCAACATGAACAACAATCCAAAAATACCAAGGTTGGTGATCGACGTGATCCAGCGATCATTGTCCATCAACTTTTCATACTGATCGAAACCGATGAAGTTGAAACTTGGTAAAAAGCGCGAGTTGGTCATCGACAGCGCCGCTGTCCAGAATATGTAGCCATAGATGCAGACAATAGTGACCAATACCGTAGGTGCTAATACGATTTTTGGTAACCAATGTTGCAACTTATCGGCAAAACTGAACTTCGGTGCTGACTTCTTGCCAGACCGATTCAATACATGCTCCATAACGAATCCTTACGTTTTAATGCTGAGCATTGTTCCGGCTCAGATAAGGAAAGGGCGAGACAGGCTCCCCACAAGCCTGACCGCCCTTGGGGGTGTACGGTGGTTCAGGCCAATTAAATGGCTGCTTTAACCGCTTTAGCCAGCTTTTTCGCCGCTTGTTTTGGATCCGCTTTTGGATCGTTGAAGAAGTTCGTCACCACATCAAAAATCGCACCTTGTGCGTAACTGGTGGTCGATAGGCCATGCGCCATACTTGGCACCAAGTCACCTGATTTCGCGCTGGCTTTAAAGGTCGCCATTGAATCGAGGGCACATTGGTCAAATTTCGCCATGTCCATATCCAAACGAACCGGGATAGAACCCTTGTTGAGGTTAAATACTTCTTGGAAGTCTTTCGTCAGAATAGTCCGCGCCAAATCTTGCTGCGCTTTTTGATTGTCTTTATCGCTTAGCTCAAAGAAAGCAAAGCTATCGATGTTAAATGTGAACTGACCATCCGTCCCCGGAGCTGGCGCACAAATGTAATCTTTACCCGGTACTTTCCCGGCAGCACTGAACTCACCTTTGGCCCAGTCGCCCATGATTTGCATGGCGGCTTCACCATTGATCACCATCGACGTCGCGACGTTCCAATCACGTCCCGGTGAATTAGCATCAATGTAATCACGGATTTTTTTGAACTTAGTGAACACTTCTACCATTTTATCACCAGAAAGGACGTCCATGTCGAGGTCAACAAAGGCTTTGTTGTAGTCTTCGCTACCTAAAACGTCTAACGCGACCGCTTCAAAAACCGTAGCGTCTTGCCAAGGTTGACCACCATGTGCCAATGGTACAAACCCTGCTGCTTTGATTTTTTCTGCCGCGGCAAAGAACTCATCCATTGTGGTCGGTAGGCTAACACCCGATTTTTTCAATACTTCTGGGTTAGCCCAAATCCAGTTTACACGGTGAACATTGACCGGCACTGCAACGTACTCACCATCAAACTTCATCACTTTGGTTACCACCGATGGAAGAATGCCATCCCAATTTTCTTGTTTTGCCGTGGCATCAAGCGAAGTGAGAAAGCCTAAGCCACCCCACTCTTGAATATCGTGGCCTTTGATTTGCGCAGCTGATGGTGGGTTGCCTGATACGGCGCGTGTTTTAAGTACCGTCATGGCCGATTCACCGCCACCGCCAGCGACCGCAAAATCTTTCCATGTGTGGCCTTGCTGTTCGAGCATTTGTTTGAGTACCGCAGCCGATTTCGCTTCACCACCAGCAGTCCACCAGTGTAGTACTTCGACCTCACCAGCTTGAGCAAAGCTGGCGACAGACATCAGCGAAAGAGTAAGTAGGGTTTTGTTCATTTTCATTGTTATCTTCCATGTATTGGATTAGACACTGGGCCGACAGCTCTCTGACCCCAAGCATTCTTGCCTGTACAAAAACCAGTCTATCCAAATAGAATTTTTTGATTGAAACAAACCGTAATGCCAATGTAACACGTTTGTTACACTACACCTCTAACCCCGGTGGAATAAAGACTTGCGCCCGAAGACCACTATTTGGCAAGTTATCAATAATGAGATCTCCGCCATGTCCGTGAAGAATATTACGGCAAATTCCCAGCCCTAAACCGTGGCCTTTATCATCTTTGGCTAAGCGAAAATACGGCTCGAACACCGCTTCTAATTTGTCTTCTGGGATCCCTTGTCCTTGATCAGTTATCGTTACAGTGATCCACTCTTCAGAACGTGAAATCGTCACCTCGGTTTCACCACCGTACTTAACCGCATTTTCAATAAGATTACTCAGCACACGCTTTATCGCCAATGGCTTTGCTACCACTAGCCCTATATTGACTGGCGTAAAGTGCACCCACTCTTGCGCTTGGTTATGCTGCTCGATGACTGAATCGATCATGTCATTAAGATCAATGTAGGCATTATTTTCATGCATATCCGTATCTTTAACGCACTGCAATGCCCCTTTCACCATCATCTCCAGCTCATCTAAGTCTTTGTTAAACTTGCTGCGTTTCACATCACTTTCTAACAGTTCTGCTCGCAAGCGCAGCCGGGTGATTGGAGTTTTTAAGTCGTGAGAAATGGAAGAAAACAAGTGTTCTCTGTCGGCGACATAACGACGGATCCGCTGCTGCATCCGATTAAACGCCCGAGTTGCCGTCACCAACTCACTGGCCCCATCTTCTTGGATTGGGAGCTGGTCAATATCCATACTCATTTCATTTGCTGCTTTGGCTAAACGCTTAAGCGGCTTCACCTGACGACGCACCAATAAATAGGTAAGAATGAGTAAAATCGTAGTCGAGAGGAACAAAAACACTATCTGTTCCCTGTCAATCAACGTGTCATCAAGCGTGACGTATGGCGCTGGCAAAAGCGCGGCAATATAAACCCACTCCGACGGTGCGATTTCGATTTGCACCACCAAGACCGGTGGGTCAATCGGCGATAAGGTAAGCGTATGATGCGCCCAAGATTTAGGGAGATCATGCAAGTAGATGTCGTTTTTCAGCAAACGCAAATTATCTGGATGAGAAAAGTCCACTGAGATGGCAGAGGCCTTGGGAAGTTTATTGTTCAAGACCTGTTCAATGGCGGCTATCGAGGCCATTTTTAATTGAGTGTCGGCAATCGGTTCTACAACCAGCTGATCTTTATTAAAAGAAACGAAAAAGCGCGTCCCACCCATATTACGGATTTGGTCGAGCACAATATGGCGATAGCGCACCGGCAGAGATTGGAAAAAGGTCACGGTGGAGGCAAACATATTGGCCATGCTTTCAGATGCATCACGAATCCCTGCCAGCTCTTTTTGTTTTGATTCGCTATACCAAATCGCTGTTGCTATCCCTTGCGCCAGTAATACAGCCAACAAGGTCAGCCCCAACGTTCTTGACACCAAAGAATTGGGCTTCAAGCTTTTCAACCAGCGCCATGGATTAATGTTCATAGCTGACCGGCACTGCTAAAATGTACCCATTCCCACGCATGGTTTTTATGTATTGCGGGTACTTACCACTGTCGCCCAATCTCTGGCGCAAACGGCTTAACTGCACATCAATTCCGCGCTCAAATGGCAAGGCTTCACGACCTCTCGTTGCAAAAGAAATGGTATCGCGATCCAACACTTCATTCGGGCGATTTAAGAACAGCATAAGCAACGCAAAATCACTGCCAGATAAGTCATGGGTTTGCTGATTCTCAAGGTGAGTAATTCGGTGAGCCAAAGTATCCAATTGCCAGTCACCAAAGGTGATTTGCTTGGGTAAACTGTCGCTTGGCTTCTCTTCTGGTAATTGAACTCGTCTTAACACCGCTTTAATCCGAGCCGTTAAATGACGTGGGTTGAATGGCTTGGCAATATAATCATCAGCACCAATTTCTAAGCCAATAATTTGATCAGTATCGTCCGAGACCGCCGTTAGCATAATAATCGGGACACTTGACTCTCGTCGCACCTGTTGGCACAGCGTAAAGCCGTCATCACCCGGAAGCATGACATCCAATAGGATCAAATCAGGAAAACCGTGATTATCCAGGTGTTTTCTCAACTGTTCCCCATCAGCAACCGCCATCACCTGATAGCCTGTTTTTGTTAGGTATTCATCTAACAGTTCCCTAATTTCTTGATCATCATCGACAACAAGTATTTTCGCGTTCATTGCTCAGACCGCTCGCTACTACTGAAATTAAGGGTAGTTTAGATAGTTGCCTCTCGCATTCTTATTGATAAGTTTGAAGAATTTGAACAGATAGCAGATTTACATCACATCTTTTTAACAAAAAAGACATTAAAGCCATTCCCTCTCCAAAAACGACACTTTATGTCTAAGCTTTAGCTAAAGAACGTCAAACTTAGGCATGAATAATAATGGAATTACTTGCTGATATTACTGGTGTCATGTTGAGCCTAGATATCACTACCTCTACTTCTGCTCGCATTAAGTCCTTAAATCAATACACACGGAAATAGGTAGAGATTATGGGGCTGGCAAAAAAACTGACTGCATTAATCGTTGGGATCACGTCATTCATCATTCTGATCACAGCCATCATAATGTATAAAATCGCTGAGCAAGCGTTTGAGCGCAGTGTAAATCAGCAACTTTCCGGTACGCTTGAACTCGTCAGTGGCATCATCGAAGAAAACAATACCGCCACTTTATCCATCGCGGAACTCAACGCTCAAAACCGGAACATTAAAAAAGCGATTGATACTGGCATTAATCGAGGCATTGCTCAGTCACTCAATGATGTTGTCAAAACACACGACTTCATTAACTACATCATCATTGTTGATTACGACGGGACCGTATTCGCAGCATCGACCATCACCAGCAATAACCGACGATTCAACAGTGAACCCTGGTTATTAACCAACGTGGAAAAGTTTGATGTTTTCTCTAGCCTGATGACAGATAGAGCGCTCCTAAGCCCCCCATCGACAGACCCGTTGATTTCATCCGATGACAAAAACACCTTGTCTCAATGGGTGGCCAGTCCGATTTACCTGCGAAATCAGTTGGTCGGTTGGGTGATGCTCTCGCTCGACTGGGAAAAGCGCTACTTCTCTTTACTTTCTGCAACTTACGAAAAGCTAAGACATGCGTATTATCCGATTCAAGCCATCGAATTAAGCTTTGCCGACTCAAAACAAAAAATTCAAGTCAGTAACCATGAATCAATTTCAGCCGTGATCACCAAAGAACATGATGTCGCGGTTGGTATGGCACAATACCAATTGAAGATTCACTTTGACCATCAAGCCGTATTCGCCGCTTTAATTCGCATTCGTGACATTGCCACACTGATATTAGTCCTTTCTGCTGTTGTACTATCAGTAACGCTGTTCATGAGTTTGCAACAGCTCCTGATTCATCCCATCACTCATCTCATTGAGCAAATCAACTTACTCGGAAGCAATGGCCTTGGTTATCGCCTGCCTCGCTTTAACATTCGCGCTATCGACTCCATTGCCCAGTCCATCAATACGTTAACGGGAAAAATTGAGCAAAATACCACCTCATTAAAACGGCTGGATTTAGAGGTAAAGGAAAAAGAGCGCCTAATGAGCCAGCAGCAAGAAACAAAGCAACGGCTCGAAGCGGTGCTTGATACGGCTGCTGACGGCATCATCACCATCGACAGTCAAGGGACCATCTTAATCTTTAACCAATCTGCACAAATGATTTTTGGTTACTCCGAAAATGAAGTGGTTGGTCAACCCGTCGAAATGCTGATGCCCAATCAATACAAAGCCCACCACCAAGGCTATATCGACCGTTATCGCACCACGAAAGAAGCCAAAATCATTGGTATCAGAGACACCCTTGGGCAATTAGGGCGCGAGGTCATTGCCCAGCGAAAATCGGGGGAACAATTTCCAATACAGCTTTCAATTGCCCCAATAGAAACAGAAGAAGGCATGTTCTTCTCTGGTATGGTGCGAGACATTGGTCCATTAAAAGCATCACAGGATGCACTGATAAAAGCTAAGGAGAATGCTGAGCGAGCAGTAAAAGCTAAAAGTGGACTAATGAGCCAGCAACAAGAAACAAAACAACGCCTCGCCGCGGTGCTCGATACCGCTGCTGACGGCATCATCACCATCGACAGTCAAGGGACCATCTTAACCTTCAACCAGTCTGCACAAATGATTTTTGGTTACTCCGAAAATGAAGTGGTTGGTCACCCCGTCGAAATGCTGATGCCTAATCAATACAAAGCCCACCATCAAGGCTATATCGACCGCTATCGCGACACGCAAGAAGCTAAAATCATTGGCATCAGAGACTCCCTTGGGCAATTAGGACGCGAAGTTATTGCTCAGCGGAAATCAGGGGAACAGTTTCCAATACAGCTTTCAATTGCCCCAATAGAAACAGAAGAAGGCATGTTCTTCTCTGGCATGGTGCGAGACATTGGTCCATTAAAAGCATCACAGGATGCGCTTATTAAAGCCAAGGAGAATGCGGAGCTGGCAGTAAAAGCCAAAAGTGAATTCTTGGCTGTTATGAGCCATGAGATCCGTACACCAATGAACGGGGTGATCGGTATGCTGGATTTGCTAATGTCTAATAACCTCAATCACTCACAACAACACCAAGCCTACCTCGCGCACAGCAGTGCTTTATCTTTACTGAGTTTGCTCAACGACATTCTTGATTTCTCTAAAATTGAAGCCGATAAGTTAGAGTTTGAAAAACACGATTTTGATCTGCGCAGCTTACTCGGTGAATTCAGTGAAAGTATGGCAGCGACCCTGACAAACCCTGATATCGAACTGATTTTAGATACCATTGATATTGAGCAAAGCCGTGTGGTGGGTGACAGTTCCCGCATCCGACAAATCTTTGCTAACTTAGTCGGTAATGCGATGAAATTTACCGAAAAAGGTGAAATTCTGATCCACGCTGAACTCAACGAACATGATGAAAATCACTGGCGTCTCGATGCTTATATTTCGGATACAGGCATAGGAATTCCAGCCGACAGAGTCGATAGCTTGTTCGATAAGTTTAGTCAGGTTGATGCATCCACTACCCGTCGATATGGCGGTACCGGACTAGGGCTAGCGATCGTAAGAAAGTTGTGTCAGTTGATGGACGGCGATGTCTCTGTCACCAGTGAAGTAGGCAAAGGCACAACATTCAGTTTTAATGTCCTCGTAGGAAAATCCGAGACATCAACCGTTGTCGTACCCGATACTAATATTTCGGCACTCGACATTCTCATTGTCGATGACAATGCCATTAACCGAGAGGTGTTGCTAAAACAACTGCAACGTTGGGGGGCGAATGCCGTTGAAGCGAAAGGCCCTGAAGAAGCTAAAGCGCAGTGCCAACTTCAGTTTGAAACACATGGCAAAGAGTTTGATGTCGCATTTCTTGATATGTTGATGCCGCTGCAAGATGGCATCGAACTCAGTCAAGAGTTACGCCAGCATCCGCATGCCCAACGCACTAAGCTCATTATGATGACATCGTTAGATAACATCAGTGCTCAGAATGAGTTTAAGCAATTAGGGTTTAGTGGCTATTTCATTAAGCCCGCGACCACCAAAGACTTACTTCAAGCGCTTCGAGTGATTGGGAGTGAAGACTTCGATGAGCGGCAACCTCTGGTCACCCACAACTACTTACTTGGCCTCGATAGCGCACCAGTCGATGAAATGTTAGAAAGCACATTGCGTGTGCTGGTCGTTGAAGATAACCGTGTGAATCAAATCGTTATTACTGGCTTCTTAAAGCAATTAAAATGCAGTTACGAAATCGCAACGAACGGCCTTATTGCTTTGGAAAAACTCCAAGCATCCAATACGTTTGATCTAGTGTTGATGGACTGCCAGATGCCAGAAATGGATGGCTATGAAGCCACTATTAATATTCGGAATGGCGAAGCTGGCAGCCAAGTGCAGACTATTCCGATCTTAGCCATGACCGCCAATGCAATGGAAAGTGATCGCAAAGCCTGTATTGAAGCGGGTATGGATGACTTCCTTACTAAACCAGTGAATAAGCAATTACTGGAGAAAAAGCTATCCAAATGGGGCAAAAAGCACTCGAAAGCATCATGAGGAGCAGCTGATTTCCATACCCTTACCCCATTCTGGTGGCAGGTTAGCATAAGCATTGAAGTCGGGCTGCTCATCAAACGGTTTTCTAAGTAATTCAGCAAGCTGATTCACTTCACTAAAATCTCCCTGTTCGGCTTTGTCTATGGCAATTTGAGCAAGGTAGTTTCGCAAAATGTATTTAGGGTTTACTTGGCGCATTTTGTGGCAGCGCTGCTCAGCTGTGACAGCTTGCCCATCGTTCGCTATCTCTAGCTCACAACGGGCCATATACGCAGTTAACCATGAAGCTGCACTGTCACGGTCAACAAACAAATCCAACACGGCTTGTTCTGGCTGGCAATCAAGCATCGATAGTTGACGCATAAAGCGGGTGTAGTCAGTGCGGTTTTTCTGAAGTAACTCAAACATGGCATCAAACAACTCACCGTCGCCGTCCAGCTTACAATGTAATCCGAGTTTGCTGCGCATTAGTTGACTAAAATAAAGGCTCAGTTTGTGTTCATATTGCCCTAAGAGCCGTTCTAGAACCGGCTTTTCAATCAGTGGCGAAAGGGCGTGGGCCAATGCAGACAAATTCCACAACGCAACACGAGGCTGTTGATCAAACGCATAACGCCCTTGGTAGTCTGAGTGGTTACAGATATAGCTCGGATCATACTCATCGAGAAAAGCAAAAGGACCATAGTCGAACGTTTGCCCTAGCACAGACATATTGTCGGTATTCATTACACCATGAGCAAAACCCACCGATTGCCAGCAAGCAATCATATAAGCGGTTCGGTCAATAATCTGTTCAAACATCGCCACATAAGGAAGTGCCACATCGCAATACTCAGGCCAATACCATTCAATGACCTTATCGGCCAATAGCTGCAAATACTCGTGCTGGTTGGTATAGAAAAAATGTTCAAAATGACCAAATCGGATATGGCTCTCTGCCATTCGAATCAGCAGTGCACCTTGCTCTGTTTTCTCTCGATATACAGGCGTATCACTAACCATCATTCCTAATGCTCGGGTGGTCGGGATGCCAAGCCCAGCCATCGCTTCACTGCACAAATACTCTCGAATAGTAGAACGTAGCACAGCGCGACCATCGCCCATTCTTGAAAATGGTGTCAGCCCTGCCCCTTTAACGTGGATATCAAACACTTTTCCTTGACCATCTTCAATTTCAGCCAAGAGCAAACCACGTCCATCACCAAGATCTGGGTTATAAACACCAAATTGATGACCCGCGTATTTCATCGCCAGAGGATTAAATTCAGCCACCGCATCTTCACCACTAAACTGACGCAAAAGCGCTTCATCCGCTTGCTGCGGTAAGTCAAACGCCATCGCAAATGGTGCATTCCATGCGACCCAACGAGTATTCGTCAGAGGTTGTAAGGCAACCTTATGATAAAACGCAGCGGGCAGTTGGGAGAATCGGTGAGATAAGTTAAGCGTGCTCAGGTCAGACATAAAGAATCCATTCACATGTTGATAAACCGAAAATAGCACAGCTTAACAAAGCAAACTAGTGAGGCTAAGCATTGCAGTCTACTACACGATAGTAACCACAAACTTAATATGGATTCTTAAGCCATAAATCTTAAGATATTTGATTTAAAATCGCGGTTTATATCAGCGTAAACACACTCAAAAGACCAACGAAGCAAAACAGACACGTACGGCTAACGACACCGAAATGGGAAGGTTGGATCATTTCTTGATGCTGCATCATTTCTCCTTGTTCTATTTTTATGACACCACAATGACACTATGATGAATTCTGACCCAAGATGCCAATGTAAGACGATGAATTTTTTGTGACACTACGGCTGCAATACCTAAGTTTACACCTTTCGATAGATCTTCATTTTTTCCCAACGCCTTACCACGTTGTTGCATATTTTTTCTTGCCCTATCGCAACTTAACCAAAACCACATCAAACTTAAGATTGAAACAAAAACAACACCTTAGTGCTAAGCCATTTCATACATTAAACCTTTTGACCAAAAAATAGACGATCTCAAAAACAAAACAGAGACATGATTACAGAACGAGATAGCATAAATAAGTTATTTGCATATTTTTCATCATCTTAAAAAGAGCGATGAATGAGATTCTATTTTTTAAGAAAAGGATTTTTAACGTGTTGGCTAAGAAAACGAAGCTTAGTGTCATTCTTGCAGGTGCATTAGGGCTAAGCGGCTGCTTTTGGGACAGCGACAATGATACAAACAGCGCGCCCACAGTAACTTTGGTGTCAGAACAAACCCAAACATATGGACTAAGAGAAATCTCAGTTCAGGTTAATGCTTATGACCCAGATGGCGATGCACTTTCATTTAACTGGGAGCAGTTATCAGGCACACCTGAACTGGATTTAAGTAATATTGATGAACATGGCAACCTTGCCGTTGTGTTACCAGACGTCGCCTCAACGGAAACCTTCAAATTACAGGTTAACGTGAGCGATGGTGAGTTCACCGTGAGTGATGAGATTGATATCAATGCAGACAAATCGAACCCGATCCCGTCTGCTAACATCATGGGTAAAGCCACCATTGCCAAAGTAAGAAACTGGCCTATCGCAAATCAGCCTAACTTGTCTATCTTAACCAGTGATGGCTCGGTAGGATTGAACCCAATCTGGAAAGTCATTGAGTCACCAGAAAATAGCCAATACACCCTGACAAGTCCTAACTCTCACAGCACTGGATTCTTTGCCGATACATCTGGCGAATATCGCCTGGAGTTAGTCCTAGACAACGAACAAGATTTATCAGCATTTGCTCACTACACCATTAACGTGATTGACGATATCGACGGTGATGGGTTAAGCGATTCAGACGATCTGGATGCCGACGGTGATGGCTATTTAAATGATGACCTCTTCCCGCTCGACAAAGCTTCACACTCTGACAGCGATGGCGATGGGGTAAGTAACTACCACCAGCACGATGAAGATGGTGATGGCGTTGTCGATCAACTAGATGGCTACCCATTTGATGCTTCCAAAGACAGCTGGCCTGAGCACATTGAAAGCCCAGTCAACAACGATGGTATTGCTGTTTCAGAGACGGTGACGGCCTTCCCTTCATTTATCTCTGGAACACTTCAAACCAATAGCGGTTATGACCAAGATTACTACCGCCTCACACTGCCACAAGGCAGAGTTTCTATCCAATTAAAGACATCGCTGCCATTTGCTGGCTTTATCACCTTAGTTGACGCACAAGGTGTCCCTGTTGCCTTTATTGAACACACATTACCAGGACAACGGATTATCAGCGCGGTGATCCCATCTTCCGGCAACTACTTCTTTGCGCTTGGAGCAAATATCAGCGAAACCATAGACTATCAAGCTTTGGTTTATCTTGATTCTGACCAAGATGGTCTGTCTGATGAAATGGAACAAGCATTAGACAGCAATTTCCTCAGTGCAGATAGCGATGCTGATGGTGTTAGCGATGGTATTGAATTCTATGGTCGCGCGACACCAACACTTGATATGGATGGCGACGGGCTACCGTCATGGTGGGATCTCGACAGCGATAACGACCTGATTGCAGACCAATTAGAAATGCTCAATGTCGCCTTAGATGTCGATAACGACGGCGCAATCAACAGCCAAGATGAAGACAGTGACAATAACGGTCAATTGGATAGCGTTGAGGTGGGTTTCAACTTTATGGAGCCAAGTAACATTGATGGCGACCAGTTGTTTGACTTTGTCGATGCCGACAACGATAACGATATGGTTGATGATACCTTGGATTCTGAGCCAAATATTGCCATGTTGAATTCGGTTGCTCGCGACAACAAACCACTTGAAATCACCCAAGTGACAGATAGCCATAACCAAATTACCTTCCAATGTTTACTTTCCCAAAGCGTATCCATTTCACTATCGAACTTTAACCATTATTCAGGGTTAAAAACTGTGGTACGCAGCCAAGGGGAAAGTTCAGTGATCCCACATACTGTCGAGCAAGACACATTACAAATTGA
Organism: Vibrio sp. NTOU-M3; assembly: GCF_040869035.1. Taxonomy (NCBI): domain Bacteria; kingdom Pseudomonadati; phylum Pseudomonadota; class Gammaproteobacteria; order Vibrionales; family Vibrionaceae; genus Vibrio; species Vibrio sp. NTOU-M3. Next base: position 903,060 of record NZ_CP162100.1, on the reverse strand, counting down.
TTGTCAGACACTTGGTATGGGGAATCATCTTCTACTTGTGACTGACGGTGAAACACGTACTGGGGAATACCCGATTGAAGTGTTGCAAGACAATGCACTGCTACTTAGCCAAGTGTCCTTATCCGGTAATCAATTAACTCTGCACGGCACTAACTTAAACCAGCCATTTGTACTGCATTATTCGGCAGGCACCCTCGATATTGACAACCGCTATTCCGATCAAAGCTACACGCTCACCTTGCCAAGTAACTTTGTCTCCGGTGAAATTTATCTGGATCATGCATACGGCAGCACTCAATCTTTCTACGTGAGCTATAAGCAAACTGCTAGCCATAATGTTACCGCTGAACTACCAACAGGCATTCAACCGGAAGATGTTTATTTATCCACCTCTCTAGACAATGAAGTGCCATTCAATCCTAATGGCAACACATTAGATATCGATGTCTCACAACCTGAAATTGCGACACTATCAAAATACATTGGTGAGGAGATCCACACGCTAGGCTATGCTCCTGTGCTGCCGTCTTCAAGCTCAATACAAATCAATGCCACCACCACCGCAGTTGGTTACTTGTGGCACAGTATTAATAACGACTGGAGCAACGCATCAGCAGAACAACAATTGCAAGCAATTTACGCCTTAGACAGTGTTCAGCAACTGGGTGAATTAATTTATAACGGGTTAGCCAGTGATCTTGATTACTTACTATCCGATGAAATCTATTTATCTCCGCTGTACCAGCAGGCGCTAACAGACATCAAAGCCAGTTTAGCGATTCAACCCAATGCTCTGCGCCAAGGACGCTCCAACTCACCTATCGTGATCACGCCCGAGCAAGAAATTGACGACATTGGTGTAAAAATCGATGGTGACAATCAATTCAATATCGAAAATGACACCAAATTGCATTTGGCTTTTCAAGTGGTGAGTAGTGAAGGTAAGAGCATTTGCCAATATGGTTCTGGGATGTGGAGTTCTAATTTTGTTGGCCCTCAAGAGACCATGTGGCATATCGCTTCGACGGGCATTTGTGGTGGTTCTGTCGTGCAAGACTCAACGGTCCGTGTATTAAGTGCGGGTTCCGACGCAAGCTACGATGCGATGCTAACGCCCGGGCAGATCAGCGCTCATGAAAAAAGTGTTCGCCAGTACCTTGTCGGCAGAACCATCATTGATGGTGTGGTATTGCCTCAGCTAATGTTCATCCTTGACAACGCTGGCCTGCTCACCATCAATAAAAACCAACTTGCTACCATCTTTTTAACCGAAGCACCTTGGTTTATGACTGAAGTGATGGAATTCACTACAGGCGGTCAATCACTGGAAGAGTTCCGATACGACGTTTTAGTTAAGCTAAAAAATGACTTTTTAAGTTATGGTCCAGTTACCCAAGCCATCTTTAAAGCCGCAGCGCAAAACCTGACCGCAGAAGCCTTAGCCAAACTGGCAGCAAAAGCGGTGAAAAAAGCCATCCCTGTGATTGGACAACTACTTATCGTTAAAGACTTCACTTTAATGGGGGTTGATATCGGCAAAACACTCACTGATCTTTCATCAGTTGACGTTGTGATAGATTTTCAAGTGGAAGTAGAACTGGAAGTCACTAGTGTGGAACCTGCGGTGATCACGCCAGATGGAGAACCAAAACAAATCATCATTGGCGGACGTGGTTTCCAGCCCGTCAAACCTGATTTTTGGAGCAGTAAAAAGTACCCAATGGTCACGCTCACTAGCACGCTTTCAGGTGAAGCCCGCCAATACAAGCCATACTATATCAACCATGACGGTACAGAAATGTGGATCATGGCAGGTGCCAGTTTGTTTAATACCGATGATGATGTGTTTGATCTGTCAGTGAAACACTCTGCTTTTGATCTGCCAGCAGAAGAGTTAAAAGAAGCCATCACCGTAGAGGCTGATTTGGTGCTCAGCAGCGTATCCAAAACTCAAGCTGCATCCAATGATATTCTCACCGTAAAAGGATCGGGATTTTCTAAGTTCTCTTCAGAAAATATGGTGATGTTTGGTCAATATCAGGTCGCAATTTTAAGCCTAAGCAGTACGGAACTCTCTTTCCGAATTCCAAAAGATCTTGACCCAGGGACCTATGCAATTAAAGCAAAACGTCTCGACATCAATGACAGTAAATGGTCTAACGAACTTGAAGTAGAGATCGCTGAAGCGGATGTTGTTATTACCGTATGTGACAATGGCGGTTTGAAAGATGATAACTTTGCACTGGATGTAGATGGACAACGTGTGGGACAAACATCGACCAGTAACAGCAAGTACTGTTTTGCCTTCCCAATAACGCTACCAACTGGGATACATTCTGCGACCTTAACTGGTCTTGATGCACCGGATGGCATCGGCACATACAGTATTTCGTTTTCTGGTGTCACCGATGTTTCAGGTGCACCGACATCAGGAAGTGATTTAGTTCCGGGATCTGCCCCTAAGCAATACTCATTTAAAGTGATACAGCCTTCAGCTCCTAGCGTATTTATGGTACCTAAGAGCATTCCAAGACGACTTGGGGCTGAGTAACGTTTACTACTTACTAATAGGCCAGCACATCTGTGCTGGCCTAAGAGATCAAAACAATGGAACAAAAAGATAAGGATTATTGGCAATACGGTGATAAATGGAGCAAAGCCTTTCCGCTACGCTTACCGCCGGCACAAACCCTGCGCACTTTCTTCATTCTAAGTGGTATTTTGTTTGCGCTTTGGGGCATGTCTCTCATCACCTTATATGAAGATATCATTGGCGTTCCCAGTGCGGGGGGCAATAAAGGGGGCGATCCTTTAAATAACTACATCGTCTTACCTTTACTGAGCTACCTAGTCTGGATCTGGCGCTATACCGCCCCACTATCGTTATGTCACTACCATAAAGACAGTTATAATCGACCCGCTTTAAATACGCGACAACATTGGCTTGCTACAGCAGCGACCCTCGTTCTAGGGTTTGTTGCGGCACTGGTGTGCTACTATCTTCTGGTCCCAGAGCAATATCGATAACAGGCTTAGCGGTCTGCTGGGTGGTTCACACCATCATTCACAATTACCTCTCCAAGCTCATAAGGGTTGACCCCTTCTAAACATCCGACATTAAAGCCATATTCGTTCGGGTTGGAACGCCGCTGATGATGAGTATGAATACCACAGTGGACACAAAAATAATGCTTCGCCGTTTTGGTATTATACTGATAGAGCTTTAGCGCATCTTTTCCTTTTACTATCTCGATTCTATCTAGGGAAACCGAAGCGACTATCGCCCCTTTGCGGCGACAAATGGAACAATCACAACGCCTTGACTTCTCAATACCGTTGGGCAATGACAAAAGCAGTTCAACAGCGCCGCAGTGACAACTCGCTTTATGCTCCGGTTTGATTTCGGTCTTTCCTACTTTCTGAATCATCCTAAATTCCTTTTTGAAAGTTTTTACCTTCCACCCGCTAAATCAATAAAAGAGCCTGTCGCGTATGAAGCTTCATCAGACAACAACCATGCAATGGCGTTGGCCACTTCTTCAGGAGTGCCTCCTCGTTTTAATGGAAGGTGAGCGCTAAGACGATCCACCCGATCCGGCTCACCACCATCGGCATGCATATCTGTATAAATACACCCCGGGCGCACCGCGTTCACCCGAATACCAAGCTCGGCTATTTCTAGCGACAAACCTTTGGTTAAGCTGTCCATCGCCCCTTTCGAAGCAGCATAATCGACGTATTCAAATGGCGCTCCGATTCGTGATGCCGCGGAAGAAACATTCACAATAGCCGAGCCTGCCGACATGGTTTTCAGCGCTTCTTTACAACACAGAAAACAACTCAGAACGTTTGTATTCATTACGGTTTGAAAGCGTTCTGCTGAGATCTCGGTAAGTTTCGCTTGGGTAAATAAAATTCCGGCATTATTGACAAGGTGGGTCACCGGACCAAACACCTGATTTGCGTGTTGAAACAGCTCCGTCACTTGATGTTCATCAGCCACATCCGCTTGAACCGAGATAGCCTGTCCACCTTGAGCGCGTATCTTTTTCACTACCTCATCAGCAGCACTGTGATTACGCAGATAATTCACCACAACAGCGTAACCTTGACTTGCCAACAATACCGCCGTTGCCGCACCGATCCCTCGGCTAGCTCCTGTAACCACAACAACCTTGTCCATTTTAACCTCCTGTTATAAAAGAAAACCTCATAAAAAAACGAGCCCTTTATGGACTCGTTTTATATCGTAGATTACTGGTTAACGCCAATCGCTACGTTTGATGGCATACAGACAGTGTCGCTGTAATGGATGTCCTTGCGGAAGTTTAGGATGATTAAAATCTTGTTGTAGGTTCTTCATCCCCAGCTTCATCATCACCTGTTGCGAAGGCTGATTAGGCAACGCAGTAAAAGCATACACGGTATCGAGATTGAGTTGTTCAAAAGCAAACTTGAGCGCTGCTTGAGCCGCTTCCGGTGCGTAACCTTTTCCCCAGTGAGGCTGAGCCAAGCGCCAACCAATTTCAACCAAAGGAGCGTTGGGAATACCGCTGTCTTGCGCTTGTTGGTGCAGTCCGACAAAACCAATAAACTCTCTCGTTGCTTTTAGTTCAACGGCCCAAAAGCCCCACCCTTTCTGATCAATAATGTCAAAAATTCGCTGCGCCATCGCATCTGATTCATCGTGACTCAGCAAAGCTGGGAAATAACGCATGACCTGTGGGTCAGCGCCCATCAGACGAAAAGCTTCGCGATCTTGTGCTTTCCATTGTCGCAAGCGTAAACGTGCCGTTTCCATCACACCAAACTCCATTTTAATCGAGATAAATCGTTTATAACTGGAGAGTGTATTTATAGCAATGAATCGCTTTCCCGTTTAATCGCGCGTAGTTTTTTACGCACTCTCCTTTCAGGAATTGATTGTTTGCGAGAACTTTTTGTGAGGCAATATTATCGGTAGCCGCAAAAGCAACGATTTTTTTAAGACCGATTCGGCGTGCTTGTTGTAGAATTTCATTAACTGCAAATGAAGCCACACCACGGCGCGTGTATTGCTCTCCGATACGGTAGCCTAAATAAGCAGAAGCCGTTTCCATGCACAAACTGTGTAAATTCACGCGCCCTATCACTTCACCTTCAGTACCACACACCAGCATGGGTAAACATTGACGTTGTCGATAGTCTGAAAGAAAGTCGAGCACATGGCTACGTACCCCTTCAAAACAGTAAAACCCCCCTTCTCTCGGCGGAATAAATTGCTCAAACCATTTTCGGTTTTCACTTTCAAAATCCAGCAGCGAAGCGCAATCTGATTCATGTAATAATTTCAGATACATGTTTAATTTTCGTTATATTGAATTATGTGCATAAGACTAGCAGAGTCTGCATAAAAAATCGCCACAAACTGCCGTAAGTTTTATGTCGGATAAATCGGATATCGATCGTTCGTATTCACCCAAAAGCATATAGACATTTAGACGTCTAGACGTTGACAACACCCGCCAGTCAGATTAGTCTGCTCGCCCTTATCATTTATTTAGCGCATTTGAATGTCTGGCTCAAAAAACACAACTCAATCTGCTGCGCCCTCGGCGATAGCCCTCATGCCCTTAGTGGTGTTCCTAGCACTGTTTATTGGCGTTGGAACCTACCTATCTTTACAGGGTGTTGAATTTGCTTTCTACCAGTTACCGGCACCTATCGCCGTACTTCCCGCCATCATTCTGGCTATCGTATTAAGTAAAGAGTCACTTAACCGCGCGATTGAACAATTTATGCGTGGCGTTGGCCACCCAGACATCATCGCCATGTGCATGATTTATCTGCTGGCAGGCGCCTTTGCCGCTGTGGCTAAAGCATCGGGCGGTGTTGATGCAACGGTTAACCTTGGCCTCTCTGCTATTCCAGCGACCATGATCTTACCGGGTATTTTCCTGATTTCAGCCTTTATTGCCACCGCCATGGGCACTTCGATGGGCACCATCGCAGCTGTTGCCCCTGTCGCTTTAGGCATTGCGCAATCGGCAGGCATGAGCCTACCTCTTACAGCTGGGGTGGTGTTAAGTGGCGCGATGTTTGGTGATAACCTTTCCATTATTTCCGATACCACCATTGCAGCAACCCGCTCCCAAGGTTGTGAAATGCGCGATAAGTTTAAAGAGAATGTCCGCATCGCCATTCCTGCTGCTCTGTTTGCGCTGGTTATCTTCGCCTTCAATAGTACGGCAACCCAAACACCGGAAACTGGGCCTATTGAGTGGCTTAAAGTGTTGCCGTATATCACGATTTTAATTCTCGCAGTTTCTGGCCTCAATGTGTTTATTGTCCTCACCATCGGGATTCTGCTTGCAGGTGGCGTGAGCCTAATGAGCACGGAAAGCTATGCGCTAACTGACTTTGGTAAAGACATCTATGAAGGCTTTGGCAGCATGCAAGAGATATTCTTGCTCTCAATGTTGATTGGTGGCTTAAGTGAGCTGATGCGTCGCCAAGGTGGGCTGGCTTTTCTTACTCAGTTGGTTGGTCGCATGATCCGAGTTTTTGGTTCGACACACTCTGCCAAAGCAAATGGTCGCGCGAGTGAAATTGGTATTGCGAGTTTGGTTGCGATGGTGAATGCGTGCACCGCAAATAATACCGTGGCAATTATCGTTTCGGGCAGCGTTGCGCGCCAACTGGCTGAAGAACACAATGTGACACCAAGACGCTCCGCCAGTTTGCTGGATATCTTCTCTTGTGTGATGCAGGGAATGTTGCCTTACGGTGCACAAATATTGCTACTCGGCTCCGTATTCAAGCTATCACCCATTGAGATCGTAGCGAACTCCTATTATTGCTTCTCACTGGCTATCGCCGCCATTGTCGCGATTTTCATCAATCACCCAGCGAGAAGAACGGCAGCACAGACCAACTAAACACCAAAACGAAAAGAGCGCCACTTAGGCGCTCTTTTTGAATCTGAGCTAAACGCCAGAAACGTAAAAGCCCCGATGACTCATTGAGCTATCGGGGCTTTAGAATAAATGGCACGCCCTGTAGGATTCGAACCTACGACCACATCCTTAGAAGGGACGTGCTCTATCCAGCTGAGCTAAGGGCGCGCTACAGGGACAGAATTATACGAGTTCAATTTGTTAAATCAATCGCTTTATCTAACATTCTGATCTGAATGCCTAAAAAAAGGGCAAGGAGCGTTGAGGAGTCCAAAAAACACTCAAAGCAAACGTTTGCTTATAGATGTTCATTGATTTTTTTGCGACAATGCGCGACAAATAAATTCCGCTATTCTATTTTTCAAAGGAAAGTCATGACTGCTCAAAACATTGATGGAACTCTCATCTCTCAAACTGTTCGATCTGAAGTTGCTGCGCGAGTAAAAGCGCGCGTCGAAGCAGGATTACGTGCACCGGGTCTTGCGGTGGTCTTAGTCGGTGAAGATCCGGCTTCTCAAGTTTACGTTGGTAGTAAACGTCGTGCTTGTGATGAAGTTGGCTTTGTTTCTAAATCCTTTGATCTTCCTGCATCAACTTCGGAAGAAGAATTGTTGGCACTGATTGACGAGCTCAACCAAGATAGTGAAATTGATGGCATTCTGGTTCAGCTTCCCCTACCTGCGGGCATTGACGCGACACACGTTCTTGAACGTATCATCCCTGAAAAAGACGTAGATGGCTTTCATCCATATAATGTAGGTCGTTTAGCTCAACGCATTCCTAAGCTACGTTCATGTACACCAAAAGGCATCATCACTTTGCTTGATCGATACAATATCGAGCTTAGAGGCAAACACGCGGTGATTGTTGGGGCATCCAATATCGTTGGTCGTCCAATGACATTAGAATTGCTACTTGCAGGTTGCACAACCACGACATGCCATCGCTTTACTAAAGATCTCGAAGGCCATGTACGCCAAGCAGATGTGGTTGTGGTTGCAGTTGGTAAGCCCAATTTCATTCCAGGAGAGTGGATTAAAGAAGGCGCAATTGTGGTTGATGTGGGCATCAACCGCCTTGAAAGCGGCAAGCTTGTTGGTGATGTTGACTATGCCAATGCAAAAGAGCGCGCTAGCTTCATTACCCCTGTCCCTGGTGGTGTCGGCCCAATGACTGTTGCGACGCTAATTGAAAATACCATGATGGCGTGTGAACAATTCCACACCAAAAAGTAATTCCTTAAAAACACAAAAGGGTTGATGCGAAACATCAACCCTTTTTTAATTCTAACGAATGACACCGTACTACAGGCTTAAAATTACACCTGCAATTGAAGCACTCATTAAGTTCGCCAATACACCTGCTGAAATTGCTTTGAAGCCATATTTGGAGATGAACGGGCGCTTTTCTGGCACCAAACTACCTAAACCACCAATCAACATCGCCATGGTAGAAATGTTCGCAAAACCGCAAAGGGCAAAGGTCACAATCGCTTGAGAGTGGGCACTCAACTGTGATTTAACGTCCATCAGTTGAATGAAAGCAACAAACTCGTTAACCACAATTTTGTTACCAATCAAAGAGCCAGCGGTGACGGCCTCATTCCATGGAATACCGAGTAACCATGCAATTGGTGCAAACAAGTAACCTAAGATCAGCTCAAAGCTTAATTGAATACCAAACCAGCTTCCCACCCAGCCTAACAGGCCGTTAAGCAATGCAATCACTGATACAAACGCCAGTAAGGTTGCGCCCACGGCAACGGCAATGCGAAGGCCAGACATCGCACCATCCGCCATAGCTTCAACCACGTTGGTTGCACGTGGGATCTCGACGTTTTCCATTGATGACTGCTCAATCGCAGGCTCAATTTCTGGCATCAAAATTTTCGCCATTAATAAACCAGCAGGCGCAGACATAAAAGCAGCGGCGATCAAGTAGTTCAAGTCCACACCTAATGATGCATAACCAACGAGTGTGCCACCAGCAACGGAAGCCAAACCACAAGTCATAACCGCAAAAAACTGAGAGTCGCTCATGTGTTTCAGGTAAGGTTTCACCACAAGAGGCGCTTCAATCATACCGACAAAGATATTCGCAGTTGCCGAAAGTGACTCAGCGCGGCCAGTACCCAATAAACGTTGCAATGCACCGCCAATCAAGTTGATTACTTTAGGCATAAGTCCGATATGGTAAAGACCTGAAATCAGAGCAGAGAAAAAGATGATGATACCCAGTACGTTGATGGCAAAGGTGAAGCCACCTGTCGCCAAACCACCAAACAAGAAAGTGATCCCTTCTTGGCCGTAGTTGATCATATTCGATACGGCGCCAGTAACACTGTTAAGTGCTTCTTTGCCCGCAGGAACATATAACACCAACAATGCAAAAGAGACTTGCAGAGCAAAGGCCAATGAAACGGTTCGATAGTTAATGCTCTTTCTGTTGGCAGAAAGCAGCCACGCGACAGCAAATATCGCGATAACACCTAACAATGAGTTCATAAAAACAATCCGAAAAATGGGGAAACAGGAAAGGCGTCGGATTGTATAGACGCAACAAATTGTTGCAACTTTCAAATGTTAACAGGGTGGGCATTGCTAGTGATTAAAGTTTCACCATTAAACTAACTGATTGAAATCAATGCATTTAAACGTTTGCTTTACTTTACTTTTTCTATTGAGAAAAGATGTTTATGAGGCAGGAAATAATCAATCATTAATCTTACAACTAATCAGGCATTGAAATGTATGGTGCGAGTTTTTGATCCCAATGACATGGAGAACCAATTTTATCGCGAATGAACTCGATCACCGCAGACACTTTTTTAGGCATATGTTTTCGGCTTGGGTAAACAGCATAAAAAGGCATTTTTTGACACGCTCGCCACTCAGGTAACAATTGAATGAGCTTGCCATTTCGAAATTCATCATCCAGTAAGTAAGTCGCTAGATAACCAATCCCCCACCCTGCTATCGCCGCATCTCTTACGGCTTCTGCCAGATCGACAGAGTAATTACCAGAAACTTTGACGGCAAGTTGATCTCCTTTCTGACAAAAGGCCCAAGTATGGTAATCACGCTCCCAACTTCTATAAATTAGACAATTATGTTGCTTAAGATCATCAGGATGGCGCGGCGTATCATGGCTGAGTAAATAGTCGGGTGAGGCGACAACCACAAACTGACAGTCCGCCAACCGCTGTGCAATATACCCTTCTGGAAGTTGTTCATTATTGGTTATCCAAACATCCAACCCTTCTAATAACATATCCACTTTGTAATCAAACAAGTGAACTTCGACTTGAAGCTGAGGATACTGCTGACGCAGTTCGTTAATCGCAGGAATAATATGCAGCGTACCAAACGATTGAGAAAGGCCAATTTTGACTAGCCCTGAAATTTCATCACGCTGGTTTTCCATTTCATATTGAGCATTGGAGACGATCTGCACCACTTCTTCACAATGACGATTGAAACGTTCACCCGCCTCTGTCAGGGTAAAGGTACGGGTGGTACGCTGCACTAGCTTAATGCCAAGTGAAGCTTCAAGTAGGGCCAACTGTTTACTCACATGAGAAACCGAAACACCTAATGACTTAGCGGTGCTGGTAAAGTTTTGGTGTTTGACTAAGGTGGTGAAAATCACCATCTGAGCAGCGCGTTCTGAAAGCACAATTTCCTCGAAAAAATAAAGGGCTCAATAGAGCCCTTATCGTTAAAACTTATATCGTGAAGACTATATCCGATCAGCGAGATGGCTCACAGCCAAAGCAAAGTAATAAGAGCGGTTCCACTTCATCAATACATTGTAGTTGTTGTACACCAGATAAATGCGACCATTTTCGTCATCTGGGGCAATCAACCACGCTTTAATATCTTTATCCAGCGTAGGCAATGGACTGCCATCATATTTGGTGATGCCCAGCTTGCTCCATTGCTGCAAATACTTACCTTTACTTTCTTCGCGCCCTTGAATACTGGTATCAAAACCTTCAGGCAGCTTTACCTGACGTCCCCAAGTGTATTGGTCATCCCAGCCAGATTGACCAAGATAATTGGCTGTTGAGGCAAAAACATCTGCTTTGGTATTCCAAATGTCTTTTTTGCCATCACCATCGCCATCCGCAGCGAAAGATAGAAACGAGCTCGGCATAAATTGGCATTGTCCCATCGCCCCTGCCCATGAACCTTTCATGTTTGCAGGTGTGATATGGCCTTCATCAAGGATCTTCAACGCAGCCATAGTCTCTTTGCGGAAGAATGCTTCCCGACGCCCGTCGTAAGCCATGGTTGAAAGCGCATCGATCACGCTGTAATTACCAGTGAACTTACCGAAGTTACTTTCAACACCCCACAAAGCAACAATAAAGCGAGGCTGAACGCCAAACTCATCACCGATACGTTTGAGCTCTGTATAGTGCTCTTTGTACAGCTGCCTAGCTTGTTTCACCTTCCAATCAGGGACGGCACGTGGAATATATTCATCCAGAGTGAGCTTTTTCTCTGGTTGGTTGCGATCGGCTTTTACCGCTCGAGGCTTGTGCGTTACATTTTGAAAGGCCTGATCGATAATCGTTTCAGAGATGCCATTTTCACGCGCTTCTTCTTTGAGCCCTTCAACATAGCGTTCAAAGCTGACTTCTGCCGCTAACCCCGGAGCGGAAAGACTTAATCCTAATAATACTGACAATAACTTTTTCAAATTGCTTCCCCTGTGCAATTTCCGCTCTTTAACAGCCGATCACTCAGATGCTTGACGAGCTTTTTGTTCTTTATATTCTTCTAATAGATTCTTCGGTGGCGGAGGTAATTGCAAGAAAAAGCCATCTTCATTTAAAGATTGTTTCACTTTTTCAATATCAACCTGTGCAAGTTGACGACCATCCAAGTTCACCATCATCACCATGATAGGTTTGCCAAACATCTGCATCAGAGTGTCAGGAACCTGTGAAAAATCGTCCTTCTTCTGAATATAAAGATAAGCTCCTTCCTTTTTGGAACTTTTGTATATCGCACAAAGCATATAAAGCCTTTTGGTAATTCAATTCAGTTTCGTCAACGTTTCGCTAAAATTATCAGCAAAACGCATAATTGAGCGCAAGATAACTTGCTGTGCCTAAACAGGGAATATAACATGACACCCCTAGTCTCAGGCAACGCCATTTCAGTAATGGCAACGAGTTATCGAGGTCCAAAGTAAACGATGTCACGTACCCCAGATTTAAAAGGTAGTAGTTTTACTTTGTCAGTTTTACACCTTTCTGACAATGATATCGAAAAAACGATGCATTTCCTCAATGAAAGAGTGAAACAAGCCCGTGCATTTTTTGCATCTGCACCTGTTGTAATAAACATAGCAAAGGTTGAAAGCGAGATTGACTTTGGCCAGTTAAAACAGGGCATTTTAGACGCGGGGCTGATCCCTGTTGGTATCGCAGGCTGCAAAAATAAACGCGCACAATCGCTAGCAACAGAAGCAGGGTTTGCCATCATGTCGGCCAGTCGCTCTTCTTCTCAAGCACCGGCAAAGATGGTTCCGACTAAAGTGGTTCGTACCCCTGTACGTTCGGGTCAGCAGATTTACGCGAAAGACGGCGATTTGGTGATCCTCAATCACGTTAGCGAGGGGGCAGAAGTCATCGCAGATGGCTCAATTCACATTTATGGCACTTTGCGTGGCAAAGCCATTGCAGGGGCTAACGGAAACACCGATGCTGTCATTATTTGTCAGAAACTCAACGCTGAGTTGATGTCAATTGCCGGACACTATTGGTTAACCGATCAATTCGACCCAGCACTCTGGGATCAAAAAGTAATGATGAGTTTAAAAAGTGACTCGCTTGAACTTGAGTTGCTCACGATTTAAAAAAATAAGGAATATACGTCATGGCACGCATTATAGTTGTCACGTCAGGTAAAGGCGGCGTAGGTAAAACTACATCTAGCGCAGCAATTGCATCTGGCCTTGCTCTTAAAGGCAAAAAAACCGCAGTAATCGATTTTGATATCGGTCTACGTAACCTAGATTTGATCATGGGCTGTGAACGCCGCGTCGTTTACGATTTTGTTAATGTCATCAACGGTGAGGCAACGCTAAATCAAGCCCTTATCAAAGACAAACGTACAGACAACCTTTTCGTTTTGCCAGCTTCACAAACTCGCGACAAAGACGCGCTAACACGTGAAGGTGTTAGACGTGTACTTGATGAAATGGATGAGATGGGCTTTGACTTTATCATCTGTGATTCCCCAGCTGGGATCGAGCAAGGTGCGCTAATGGCGCTATACTTTGCAGATGAGGCCATTGTGACAACGAACCCAGAAGTATCTTCCGTCCGTGACTCTGACCGTATCCTTGGAATTTTGGATTCTAAGTCTCGCCGCTCTGAAGAGGGCCGAGAGCCAGTGAAGCAACATTTGCTACTCACACGTTATAACCCAGCACGTGTGACACAAGGCGAAATGCTAAGTGTTCAAGATGTAGAAGATATTCTTCATATTTCACTTCTGGGTGTTATCCCTGAAAGCCAAGCCGTACTGAATGCATCAAACAAAGGTGTACCAGTCATTTTTGATGAACAAACTGACGCTGGTATGGCTTACAACGATACTGTTGAACGCCTTCTTGGCCAGCAAGTAGACTTCCGCTTCCTAACCGAGCAGAAGAAAGGAATCTTTAAACGACTATTCGGAGGCTGATCGTTGGCATGTCATTACTAGAATTTTTCCGCCCAAGCAAAAAAAGCTCAGCCAGTATGGCGAAAGAGCGCCTGCAAATCATTGTTGCAGAACGCCGTAGCCAAAATGATCCTGCGCCATCTTATTTGCCACAACTGAAAGAAGACATTCTTAAAGTGATTAGCAAATACGTTGCGATTGATCCAGCAATGGTTGATCTTTCTCTAGAGCACAAAGGCGACGATATTTCAGTGCTAGAGCTTAATGTTAAGCTACCAGACGAAGAGAAATAAAACTCGCAATCCAGCAAAAGCCGATGCATCTGCATCGGCTTTTTTGTATCCACTCATCAGCCTCTTCTCAGTCGCACAAAACAATACCAGCTCACGGCATTCAATCTGCTCTTCACATCAACAAGCGGATCTTAGTTTGAATTAGATAAAAAAAGCCCCAGTCTTTCGACTGGGGCTTTAACCTTTTCCCGATTTAAGGTTTCGTGCTAGCGAAAACCTTTCTCAAAACTAAATGCTTACTTAAGCTTTAGCTTTTTCTTTCTTAGCTTTAGGAGCCGCTGGTGCTTCTTGGTCAGCTTTCTTCTTGATTACAGTTGTGCCTTCGAAAGTTTCACCTTCAACGAATGCTTTACCGTAGTAAGACGCTAGTAGAACTTCTTTTAGCTCGCTGATTAGAGGGTAGCGTGGGTTCGCACCAGTACATTGGTCATCGAACGCTTCAACTGCTAGCTCTTCTAGTTTCGCTGTGAAGTCTGCTTCAGCAACACCGGCAGCTTGGATAGAAGCTGGGATGTCTAGGTTCAGTTTAAGTTCTTCCAACCAACCTAGTAGACGTTCAATCTTCTGAGCAGTGCGGTCACCAGCTTGGCTTAGGCCTAGGTGGTCAGCAACTTCAGCGTAACGACGACGTGCTTGTGGACGGTCGTATTGAGAGAACGCAGTTTGTTTAGTTGGGTTGTCGTTCGCGTTGTAACGTACAACGTTCGAGATTAGTAGTGCGTTCGCCAGACCGTGTGGTAGGTGGAACTCAGCACCAATCTTGTGCGCCATTGAGTGACAAACACCTAGGAATGCGTTCGCGAATGCTACACCAGCGATAGTCGCAGCGTTGTGTACTTTCTCACGAGCGATTGGGTCGTTAGCACCGTTCGCGTAGCTTGAAGGTAGGTACTCTTTTAGCATCTTAAGTGCTTGTAGAGCCTGACCGTCAGAGTATTCGTTAGCAAGAACAGATACGTAAGCTTCTAGAGCGTGAGTTACGGCATCGTAACCACCGAATGCTGTTAGAGACTTAGGCATGTTCATTACTAGGTTAGCATCAACGATAGCCATGTTTGGCGTGATTTCGTAGTCAGCTAGTGGGTACTTAGCACCAGTTTTGTCGTCTGTAACAACAGCGAATGGCGTAACTTCTGAACCCGTACCTGAAGTTGTAGTGATACATACAAGCTCAGCTTTCTTACCCATTTTAGGGAACTTGTAGATACGTTTACGGATATCCATAAAGCGCATTGCTAGTTCTTCGAAGTGAGTTTCTGGGTGCTCGTACATTACCCACATAATCTTCGCAGCATCCATTGGTGAACCACCACCTAGAGCTAAGATTACGTCAGGTTGGAAGCTCTTCATTGCTTCTGCACCTTTCTCAACAACAGATAGTGTTGGATCCGCTTCTACGTCGAAGAATGTTTGAACTTCGATGCCTTGCTCTTTAAGCAGTTTAACTACTTCATCAGCGTAACCGTTGTTAAATAGGAAACGGTCAGTTACCAGGAATGCGCGTTTCTTACCTTCTAGGTCGCTCATTGCGATTGGAAGGCTACCACGACGGAAGTAGATAGACTTAGGTAGTTTGTGCCACAACATGTTTTCAGCTCGCTTAGCTACAGTTTTCTTGTTGATAAGGTGCTTAGGACCAACGTTTTCAGAGATAGAGTTACCACCCCATGAACCACAACCTAGAGTTAGAGAAGGTGCTACGTTGAAGTTGTAAAGGTCACCGATACCACCGTGAGTAGTTGGGATGTTTACAAGGATACGTGCAGTCTTCATCTTGTCACCGAAGTAACGGATGCGGTCTGCGTTAACGTCTTGGTTAGTGTAAAGACCAGATGTGTGACCGATACCACCGATTTCAACCATTGTTACCGCTTGAGCAACTGCATCTTCGAAGTTGTCAGCACGGAATAGACCGAGAGTTGGAGATAGTTTCTCATGAGCGAACTCATCATCGTAAGAAACTTTACCTAGACCTTCACCTACAAGAACTTTAGTGTCAGCAGGAACTTTAACGCCAGCCATTTCAGCGATTGCTGGAGCAGGTTGACCTACGATTTTCGCATTTAGCGCGCCGTCGATAAGAAGTACTTTACGTACTTTATCAGCGTCAGCTTTAGATAGAACGTGAGCTTTGTGAGAAGCGAAACGCTCTTTCACTTCGTCGTATACTTCGCTAACTACGATTGCAGCCTGCTCAGAAGCACATACTACGCCGTTATCGAAAGTTTTAGACATTAGGATAGAAGCAACAGCACGTTTGATGTCAGCTGTTTCATCGATAACTACAGGAACGTTACCTGCACCTACACCGATTGCTGGTTTACCAGAAGAGTAAGCTGCTTTAACCATGCCTGGACCACCAGTTGCAAGGATAAGTGCGATGCCTTCGTGCTTCATAAGAGCGTTAGAAAGCTCTACAGATGGTTGGTCGATCCAACCGATGATGTCTTTTGGAGCACCCGCTGCTACTGCTGCATCTAGAACAAGTTTCGCTGCGTCGTTAGTAGAGTTCTTCGCACGTGGGTGTGGCGAGAAGATGATACCGTTACGAGTCTTCAAAGAAATTAGAGATTTGAAGATTGCAGTAGAAGTAGGGTTAGTTGTTGGTACGATACCACAGATGATACCTACAGGTTCTGCGATAGTCATCGTGCCTAGGTTGTCATCCTCTTCAAGGATGCCACACGTTTTTTCATCTTTGTATTTGTTGTAGATGAATTCTGAAGCAAAGTGGTTTTTGATAACTTTGTCTTCAACAATACCCATACCAGACTCTTCAACCGCTTGTTGTGCTAGCGGGATACGAGCGTGGTTAGCTGCTAAAGATGCTGCACGGAAGATTGCGTCTACTTTCTCTTGAGAGAAAGTTGCAAACTCTTCTTGCGCTTTCTTAACGCGTGCAACCATTGCATCTAGTTCAGCCAAATTAGTAACAGGCATAGTGAATCTCCTAAATTAATAAATATTAAAAACTTTTTAGTAAGGTTGCTGACTGCTTGTTCTCACATTTCTTCAGTGACTTAACTTACAACATTCTTAGTAAATTGCTTTCAGGTCTGAGTATAATATTTCAGTGTGTGAAAAAAATTGACTCAGATCAGTTCTCAAAAATTAATTACCCCGTTAGTGGTAATTAACATCAAAAACAAACCATAACACACTGATAAACAACAACTTACCCTCAACCCAAGCAATGTTCAAAAAAACTTCAATTGAAGTAGTAAAAATAAAAAAACTACATCAACCTGTAAAAAAGTTTCATTTTCAGACAAAAAAGGCACTTGTGTACGAGCTTTTACGTGCTACTAGGAGTATATCCGAGCTCGTTATACACACTAGCATTCGGACAGTTTTTTATTAAAAATGTGCGAATGTTAACAGTTGCACAAAATTCTATGCCTTCAGGTCCATATTGTATGTAACAAATTGTGCTATTTGTTTTCACCTATTGTTCAAAAATTAGTATTTCTCAGTTATGAAAAGGATTACACGTTAGTTTTTTTCATTCGCTCCATGGGGCTTTTTCGCTTACATTACTCAACAATATCTGCCAGTTACCCTTTAAGGTGTACGCAAGAAGTCTCGCGAATCACGCCTGCACTCTCTCATTTACCTCGTGCGTCACTGTTAGATATTCATTCCGTTCTATTCTCCTTCGGGACCTTGTGTGAGATGTCTCTATGCAAACTTTTGAGATAGCGATTTTTTTACAGTTTTTTCTTGGTTTAGTTGCAGCTGTTAACCCGGTCGGCATTATGCCCGTTTTTGTTTCCTTAACTGGCCACATGACCTTAGAGGAAAAGCACAAAACAGCGGCGACCGCGAATTTTGCCGTTGCCATTATTTTGATTGTTTCTTTATTTGCAGGTCAGATGCTGCTGGATATGTTCAGCATCTCGTTGGATTCTTTCCGTGTTGCTGGCGGCCTATTGCTATTAAGCATCGCCTTTTCGATGATGAGCGGTAAGCTGGGTGAAGATAAACAAAACAAACAAGAAAAATCAGAATACGTAAGCCGAGAGCAAATTGGTGTCGTGCCACTCGCTATGCCTTTAATGGCAGGTCCGGGTGCGATCAGCTCGACCATTGTTTACGGAGCCCGCTACCCTAGCGCTCTGGACACTGTGGGGATCAGTATCACAGTTGCTGTTTTCTGCTTGTGTTCGTGGCTTTTATTTCGCTCTGCGCCTTTGATTGTCCGCTTCCTTGGTCAAACGGGTATCAACGTTATTACGCGTATTATGGGCCTGATCCTTGGCGCACTAGGGATCGAGTTTATCGCAAACGGATTACGCAATCTGTTCCCCGGCCTTGCCTAGCGACGGCTAAGAGCTCTTCTATACTCTAGGTTTATCTAAAACTTACCTGACTATATAAATAGAGGTATGATATGGCTAACCACAGGAAGCCATTAAGTATCATGCCTCGACACTCTCTCAAACATCACCTTTACGTTATCATTTTCGGGACCCACACCCCGGCAGGCCGTGCATTTGATATCGCGCTGATCATCGCGATTATCACGTCACTCTTGGTGCTCATCCTTGAGTCCTTACCAACGGTGATGACTGAGTGGTCACAAGAGCTACGCTATATCGAGTACACATTTACTGCATTATTTACAGTTGAGTACCTGCTACGGCTCTACTGTTCACCAAAACCGAAATCTTACGCTACTAGCTTTTATGGCGTGGTGGATCTGTTAGCTATCTTGCCAACCTATCTTGCTATTTTCTTCCCCGGCGCTTCGTTTATGGGGGTTGTACGTTTGCTGCGGGTCATGCGAATTTTCCGCATACTTAAACTCGTCCGTTACCTGCAAGATTCCAACATCTTGCTGCGCTCATTATTAATGGCTCGTAGGAAGATCATCATTTTCTTCAGCACAGTAGGCATCCTTGTCACCATTTTTGGGGCTCTGATTTTTGTCATTGAAGGCCCACACAATGGCTTTACCAGTATTCCAAAAAGTATTTATTGGGCCATTGTGACCATCACGACCGTCGGCTACGGTGATATGGTGCCACAAACTCACTTAGGTAAAGCAATTGCATCGCTGACGATGTTGCTCGGTTACTCGATTCTCGCCGTTCCGACCGGGATCATCACGGCTGAACTCAGTAATGAAATGAGTGCGCACAAACAATTGGTGAAGTGCCCAAATTGCAATCGCTCCGGCCATGATTCAGATGCCATGCACTGTAAGCACTGTGGCAGCGAGCTCGCGGATCCAGATAAACGCGTTGTCAGTCAAGACAACCAAGACAATTAACGACACTGCCGCTGGAAACATAAAAAAAGCGCCAATTGGCGCTTTTTTCGTTCACTTTCTCTATTATTTTTCAGCAAGGATGATTCGCAGCGTACGACGTAGCGGTTCTGCTGCACCCCATAACAGCTGATCACCAACAGTAAAGGCGTTCAGGAAGTCGTCTCCCATTGCCATCTTACGCAGGCGTCCAACAGGAATCGATAATGTGCCTGTCACTTTTGCTGGTGTTAGCTCTTGCGCCGTTATGTCACGATCGTTTGGAATCACTTTCACCCAATCATTGTGTGTCGCGATCATCTCTTCAATCTCGTCCATTGGCACATTCTGCTTAAGTTTGATTGTTAGAGCCTGAGAGTGACAACGCATTGCGCCGATCCGTACACAAGTACCGTCGATTGGTACTGGTGCATCTTGGAAACCTAAGATCTTGTTTGCTTCAACACCCGCTTTCCACTCTTCCTTGCTTTGGCCGTTGTCACGTTTAACGTCAATCCAAGGGATCAATGAACCAGCCAGAGGTACGCCAAACTGATCCGTAGGGAATGAGTCGCTACGCATGGTGTCCGCAACTTTCTTATCAATATCTAAAATAGAGCTTGCTGGGTTTGCCAGCTCAGAGCTGACTGCATCGTTGATAACACCCATTTGTGAAATCAACTCGCGCATGTTTTTCGCCCCTGCGCCAGATGCCGCTTGATACGTCATAGCACTAGTCCACTCCACTAGCCCTTTCTCAAATAGGCCACCTAAACCCATTAGCATAAGGCTAACGGTACAGTTACCACCAACGAATGTGTTGGTACCACCATGAATGCCTTGCTGAATCTGTGACAAGTTCACCGGATCCAGAGTGATGATTGAATCTTCTGCCATACGCAATGTTGAGGCTGCATCAATCCAGTAACCTTTCCAACCCGCTTGGCGTAGTGCTGGGTAAACTTTTTCTGTGTAACTACCACCCTGACAGGTAATAACAGCGTCTAGCTGCTTTAGGCTTTCAATATCAAAAGCGTCCTGAAGCATACCCGCATCTTTACCTAAGTTAGGGGCAGGAATACCCACTTGAGAAGTACTGTAAAAAACGGGGTCAATAAGGTCAAAATCCTTCTCTTCAACCATGCGCTGCATTAACACCGAACCCACCATGCCACGCCAACCAACTAAACCTACTCTCATCATGTACTCTCCATGTAATCAAATCTAAAAAGGTGATGTCTCAATAGTTCAATTTTCGAATAAAAATCTCAAGAAAAAAATGCCTCTTTACGTAACTTTTCTTTCACTTGGCTAAATTTTTCTGTGGAAAGTGAATTTTGGCACCTTTTCATTCTCCAACTCCCACACATGAACAAAAAGCATTCAGATTTCATATAACGATTACATGATGTAACACAACAATCTCACATTACAAAACATTTCAGATCATTAAAATTAACCATTTTTAGCATTTATAACTATACAATTTAACCATCACAGATTTATATCACATCAATACGACATTAATTCGAAATATAACTCCGTTCATTGTAAAGTACGCGTCATTATAAAAACGAGTTAACCATTTATTAGCTCTTAAATCAGACAGAGGCTCTTAATGATGCAGAACTCTCCTCGTTTACCTAGCTTATTGCAGGTAACCCTTTCGCTAGGTTTTTTCCTGCTGTTAGCATTTTCTTTTACCGCAAAGCTTAACTTGCCGATTCAGTTAGCTTTGTATATTGGATGGTTTGTGATCATTGCGCTGGGTGTTCGCCTAGGCCACAAGTACAAAGCATTGGAAAAAGCGGCGCTCAATGGTATTTCAAATGGCCTAGGAGCGGTGCTGATCCTATTAGCTGTTGGGGCATTGGTTGGAACATGGATTTCTGGCGGCATTGTACCCACGATTATTTATTACGGCTTGAAAGCGATCCACCCTTCTATCTTCCTTCTTGCCACTATGATCATTTGTTCATTAACCGCACTGGCAACCGGTACCTCCTGGGGTGCGGCAGGCACCGCCGGAATCGCAATGATGGGGATTGGGCAAGGCTTAGGTGTTCCAGCACCGGTGACCGCAGGGGCAATCCTGTCTGGCTGTTATTTTGGCGATAAGATGTCTCCTTTATCTGATTCGGTGATCCTTGCATCTTCCATGTCGAATGTCGAAGTCATGGAACACATCAAGGGCATGCTGCCAATCGCGCTCATTAGCTACATCATCACTGGCATTATGTTTACCGCATTTGGTTTCCATTACGCTGGTAATGTCGACATGTCTCAGGTGCAGTCTGTCATCAAGGCCATGGAACAGCAGTTCTATATTACCCCATACTCTTTTGTGCCAGTCCTCATTGTTCTGGGTTTATTGGCCATGCGTATGCCATCATTCCCTGTGATCAGCTTTGGTTCTTTGCTTGGTATCGTCTGGGCAGTGATGATCCAAGATGTCGACTTCCTACAAGCTTTCAACACGGCTTGGGCGCCATACCATATCGAATCTGGTGTGCCATTTATTGATTCAATCCTTAACCGTGGGGGTATGTCATCCATGCTCGGTTCGGTTGCTGTAATTGTCTTTGGCCTTGGTTTTGGTGGCTTATTAGATAAAGTGGGCGTATT
This sequence comes from Vibrio sp. NTOU-M3, assembly GCF_040869035.1. Classification (NCBI taxonomy): domain Bacteria; kingdom Pseudomonadati; phylum Pseudomonadota; class Gammaproteobacteria; order Vibrionales; family Vibrionaceae; genus Vibrio; species Vibrio sp. NTOU-M3. The sequence goes on along the minus strand of NZ_CP162100.1, from coordinate 881,279 downwards.
AGAAACTATCGCCAAACTGTTTGAAAAACGCGTCAATAGCTCAGGCTCATTAGCAACCAGCACCATCGCAACAGCCTTCATGGGTAATGTCTTTGGTTCTGCAATGTACGTTTCTCTTATTCTTACGCCGAAGATCTGCGCAAAGAACTATGACCGTTTAGGCTATAAACGCAAAAACCTATCACGTAATGCGGAATTTGGTGGCACACTGACTTCCGGTATGGTGCCATGGAGTGATAACGGTATTTATATGGCGAGCATTTTAGGGGTTGCTACCCTCTCTTATGCACCATTCATGTGGTTAAGCTTTGTCTGTATCATTGTCACAATCTTAACGTCGTACATGGGCTGGTTTGTCGACAAGTGCGAGCCACAAGCAGTGGTCAATGAACAAGTTGAAGAGCAAGAACTTCAAAAACAAACCGCTTGATCTTAACGGATACAAAAAGAGCGCCTACATGGCGCTCTTTTTCTTTCTTGCTTCTGGCCGATAGCAATAACAGGAAGCTTGCTGTCTAGCTCTACCATTCAAACCGAATTAAAAGCAAAACGCCCGATGATGTTCATCGGGCGTTGGATTTTATATCGAGCGCTGAAATTATTTCGCTTGCTTATCTGCAACCGCTGATAGCACTGGCACCATATCTTTCAGTAATGCTTCTTCCACTGGCTTACCAGCAGAGTCTGTCACGTTGATAGAGGTTCGGTTACCCAAATCACCCAACAAGAATGTGTACGTACCTGACTTGAGACCAATCGGTTTCAGACCAACTTCTTGCCAAAACGCATCATCCGGCTCAGCATACTTAGCCTTAATGGTTCCTTGAGATTGGTTGCGCTCTTCCAATGTAAAGCCCATTGCTGGCAGCAACGATGGTGCACGTTGCCATAAAACGTTGTATGGTGTGCGCGCAATAATAACTGGGAAGCCACTACGGTCAGTACCCAGTGATATTGGAATTTGCTTCACTAATTCTTGTGCTCGACGCGCCGCTTCTTCGCGTAAATCACGATCGTAACGAGCGGTCACTAAGTTCGTCATTAGCGCGTTGTAACGTTCTTTATTGGTGGCAGAAACAGGCATTTGCTTACCGCCTTCACGCCAGTCAATCAGAGAGATTTTGAACCCGTGACGATTATTCGCTTCAACACGTGTAATTTCATAACGGCTACCCACTTCCATGTCTTCATCTTCAGACTGCCAACTCACCCATTCGGTTTCAATGCGTTTATCAGTTTGGGAACGAATCGCGATGTTTTGTTCCGCGAGCATTTTCTCAGCCGTTTGCCACACTTTCTGTGCTTCATCTTCACGTAGCAACCAAAGTGTCACTTCACCATCTCGGTGTTCAGCACGAGCACCCGGGATCAACTCCAGAACTTGCTGCGGTGGTCGAATATCGACTTCTTTACCGATACCACCAGCAAAGTCCCCTTTAGGGATCTGATAGTTGGTGTAGTACTGGCGTTTAGAGCCGGCAGGAACCTGCCACTCAGATAGTGATGGTGTGTCTAAGTATTCAAAGTCATCTTTCGCCTGACGACGCTGAGATGCACCACCAGAACAAGCCGTTAATACAAAAACAGCTAGTGAACTCAAAACTAGCTGGTGTGAATATTTCATTGATACTCCCGGACAATTAAATGCCGAAGCTTCGCCTCGGCAATCCATATAATTTAGTAGATACAAGCTTCTGTCATCGCTTGAGCGACAAGTGGTCGAGCGCCTTCAGACAATTCAGTAAGAGGCAGACGTAGGCCACCATGTGCAATTAATCCCATTTTATGGGCTGCCCACTTAGCTGGAATTGGACTTGATTCGACGAATAAGTTCTTGTGCAGCGCCATTAATCTCTGATTAATGATTTCTGCTTCTTCAAACTTACCTTCCAATGCCAAATGCATCATTTTCGCCATATCTTCTGCCGCAATATTATTCGTTACCGAGATAACACCTTGGCCGCCACGTTTTACAAATTCCAAGCCTGTCGAATCATCGCCACTTAGTAAGATAAAATCTTCGCCACAAAGTTCACGGTGAATTGCAATTCTTTCTAGATCGCCAGTTGCATCTTTCAGCGCAACAATGCTGTCGATCTCAGCAAGGCGAGCAACCGTCTCTGGTTGTAAGTCTACCGCTGTACGCCCTGGTACATTGTACAAAATTTGCGGTACATCGCTCTCTTCTGCAATCGCTTTATAGTGCTGGAACAAACCTTCTTGGGTTGGTTTGTTGTAGTACGGTGTCACACTCAGGCAACCAGAAATGCCAGAGTTGTTTAATAAGCGGCTGAAGGTGACCGACTCATGCGTTGCATTTGCACCAGTTCCTGCGATCACAGGAATACGACCTTCGGCAAATTCAACCGTTTTTAAGACAACCTTGACATGCTCTTCTACAGTCAGCGTAGATGATTCACCAGTCGTACCAACGGCAACAATACCGTCTGTACCCGCAGCGACATGATACTCAACCAGTTTCTTAAGGCTTACGTAGTCAACTTCGCCATCGTGATTAAACGGTGTAATTAACGCTACTATACTTCCTGAAAACATGTCTCTCTCCCTCATTTCGTTTCTTTTTGCATGGTACTGTAAGGCGATTGAAAAAGACAAGCTATTAAACCCGCTTAAACCACCTAATTGAGTGAATATTTATCAGATGTTAGAGATCCGGCAAATTACGCCTTTTTCATCAAAATTTGTCATGTTGAAGTAAGGTTTCCACGACGCTGACGAGGATTATGGGAAATGCGTTGGGAAACTAACCAAAATAGCGTTTTTCACTCTAGAAAGCGACACGATAGATTGTTTTTATCTTCACCAACTATGCTAAGCTAGCATTAATAATGATAACAAAGACCAAAGTGATATTATGATTCAGCATCTGGTGCTCACTGCGGTAGGTTCAGACCGCCCGGGTGTATGTAACCAAGTAGTCCATCTTGTAACTCAATCGGGTTGCAACATTGTGGATAGCCGAATTGCTCTATTCGGTAACGAGTTCACACTGCTCATGCTACTTTCAGGAAATAATGCAGCGATCACTCGTGTTGAAACAACACTGCCTCTGCTCGGGCAGGAACACGATTTGATCACTATGATGAAGCGTACAGCGAAACATGCACCACTCAACAATGCTTATACACTTGAGGTGTTTGTAGAGTCTGACGACAAACCCGGTTTAACCGAGAAATTCACGCAGTTTTTTGCGGACAGAAACATCGGCTTATCATCGCTCAGCGCTCAAACCATCGACAAACAAAAAGTTCAGTCTCAACAAGACCAATTCCATATTGCAATTACCGCGTTTGTCGATTCAGAGATCAACCTCGTCCAACTTCAAGAAGAATTTGATGAGCTTTGCCACACCCTTGGTGTGCATGGTTCTTTAAACTTTTTTCAAAGCAGCCAATAAAATAAAGGAAGAAGAATGAATACGCTTACTGCGGGTGCAAAAGCACCTGCTTTTTCACTCCTTGATCAAGACGGCAATACCGTCACTCTTTCAGATTTTGCAGGTAAAAAAGTTCTTTTTTACTTCTATCCTAAAGCAATGACGCCCGGCTGTACTGTGCAGGCTCAAGGTCTGCGTGACACCAAAGCTGAATTAGATGCACACAATGTTGTGGTACTGGGTGTCAGTATCGACCCAGTAAAACGCTTAGGTAAATTTATTGAGCGCGATAACTTAAACTTTACCCTACTGTCTGATGAAGACCATGCCGTTGCGGAACAATTTGGTGTGTGGGGCGAGAAGAAATTTATGGGTAAAGTGTACGACGGCCTGCACCGCATCAGCTTCCTGATCAACGAAGAAGGTGTGATTGAACACGTGTTCAATAAGTTCAAAACCAAAACTCACCACGAAGTTGTATTGGACTACCTAAACGGCAAATAACCTTCAATACAAAGTAGGGACAACAACCTGAACTGGCGTGACAAAAAGTTTATAACTTCAAGTACCCCTTGTTCGTTGCAAACTCTTTGTCGAACAATCGATGCAACGCCGTATTTCGCTCATCAACCTTTGCTTGAGTTTTACTGTCAAATACCATGATGACATCGTCCTTACTCGAATACGCTGGCCATAAAGGCAATCCACCACCATTGGGATTGCCTGTTTTAGCAAAATTGACCCAAGCACTCGACATCAATTCAGCCAACTCCCTATCCTCTTTAGTCCAAGGTCTATCGACCGTATCGAGATTATCAAAGGCATAGACTAAATCTCCCATGTGATACGCCCCGTGCTGCGAGCTAAATTCACCGGGAGGCGCTTTGCTAAACGAATACAGATAAATAGGTTCGGTGCCCGACTTATTTTGTTGGTGTGCCCACTTTCGCATCGCCCAATGGATTGACTCGGTTTTTGCTGAAACAAAGTTGTGCCAAGCTTGGCCGTCTGTATTGGCTGGATAAAGCTTTAGATATTCTTCTGTGTAATCACCAAATAGGCTTTTCGCCCAAAATTCAAATGTGTCCAGTTTGATGACATCACGCGATATTGTCGCCGCTTCTTCTGATGTACCGCCTATCAGCATAGGCACATCAATTTGCTGCCCTTTTTCATACGCGCTAGATACACTCTCTGGTAACAACCAACCATCAACAACCGGCCATGCTTTATAGGGTTTCGCCATCAATTCTTCAGGAGAGAGCTTTCTCAGTTGATTAATAGAAGTCACGCCTAAACTGTTCGCGTATCTAATCCCCGCAGCTTCGCTGTTCTCAAGTGTTGCATGCCCTTTCATCGCAAAGACTGAGCCACTTTGTGCGATAATCTTATGGAATAACCCCTTTGCTCTCGGCGATGAAGATAAAAGGTGCGCGCTGATTGCACCTGCTGACAACCCAGAAACTGTCACGTTACTTTTATCACCACCAAACTGACCTATATTGCGCTGCACCCATTTCAACGCTGCAATTTGATCAAGTAAGCCATAGTTTCCTGATGTGTGATTCGGCGATTCCTGTGTTAATTCCGGATGTACCATAAATCCCAGAACACCAACTCGGTAGTTTATGGTGACCACCACAACGCCTTTTTTAGCAAGTGCGGTCCCATCAATAGAGTCATCACTGCCCGATCCCCAAACAAAACCGCCTGGGTAAAACCACACTAAAACGGGTAGTTGTTCATTATTCGTAGCCTCGGGCGCCCATACATTGAGATATAAACAATCCTCATCATATACATGCGGTTTGGGCAAAAATTCTTTTTGATAGAAAGAGCCTTTTTCAGGCAGCGTTTGAATACTTGATGCACCATATTCCTTGGCCCTGCGTACCCCTTGCCACTTTTCAACAGGTTCAGGTGCAGCCCAACGTAGATTGCCTACCGGTGGCGCGGCAAAAGGAATGCCCTTAAACACTGAGATATTGATACTGCGGTTAATGCTACCCAATAGCAGACCGCTTTCTATTTCAACTTTTTTGTCATGTACGTCAGCAAAAGATGGAGTTTGAAACATAAAAGAACACTCTAAAAAGGCCAGCATCATCAATGCTGGCCTGAGTTTAGTTTTAGAAGTCAAGCTGCACTAGTAAGCCTACTGTGCGCGCTTTTTGTAATAGCGGAGAATCTGTATATACCACGCCTCGAGCTTCGTAGAGGATGACGTCGTCAGAATCGAACAAGTTGTTTGCAAATAGCTTGGCATGACCGTAATCGAAGACATAGGCAATCGAAGCATTTGCAGTAGTGTAACCAGAGATCTTTCCGACTTCGTCATTGTCTGTCGTTGAGTAGTAATCACCAACGTACTGCACGTTACCATTGAACTCAAAATCACCGACCCAGTAGTTCAGTCCAGCTGCACCCGTAAACCCAGGCGCACGAGCAAACTCTTTGCCATCATAGATGCTCTGAGTACTATCGCTAATTTCAGTTTTCAATAAACCCACATTAGCAAAGACGCTTAAGTCTTGTGTTGCATACCAATCCATTGTGGCCTCAACACCATAAGACTTTGCATCATCCAAGTTCGAGATTTCAGCGCCAGTTAACTGTTGCAAATTGTCGTAGTCGTTGTAAAACACATTAGTCGTCAGTTGCAGGCTTTGCTCCATTAGGCGATGACGCGTAAAGAATTCATAGTTCCAAACAGCTTCTTCTTCAAACATGTACGTAGACCGTGCGATGAAATCAACGCCAGCACCACCTGAGCTAAACCCTTTTGCAGCACTCACACCAAAGGTGTTATTTTTATCTAAGTTCCACGCCAAAGCTAGCTTAGGTAAAAAGTCGTTATAGGTCTTATCAAGCTCCAGAGCAAACGGGCCATCACCACCTTGTCTAAAGCGTTTCTCACTTTCATAGCGGCCGACCGCTGTGAGTACCAAGCTTGGGGTTAGGTTATAAATGGCTTGTAAGTAAGCAGATTGGGTCTTAGTTTCATCCTCGTAAGAACCCATACCATCAATAAAGTCATCTTGGCTATTGCTGAAATATCTTGCCCCAACTAAAAGATCCAATTTCTCAGAATCAGAGATATATCTTAGCGTTGGTTCGATATGGTATTCCTTGCCTTGAATATTGGCAGTAAATCTATCGCCAGTGGGAACAATACGTTTGATTTCGAAATCGCTGTAGTTGGTGTTAAATGCCAGCTCAACATTAGGTGTCACACCATAAGTTACGTCCCAAACGTAGCTATTCGTATTTCCTTCAGACACCGGACGCTTCGACGGGAAGGGAGCGAACGGTGAGTCATCAGGCTCATATTCCCCTTGCGGAGCACGGTGGTCATTATATGAAATACTAACCGTTGAAGACAGGTCGGGAATTTTACTTGGCTCGACCAACAACTTAGCTCGAATGACATTTGACTCTATCTCTTTAGAATCCCCCGCCGGCTCGTAGCTAACCAGTGCGACTGAACTGTCTTGATACTGCCTATCAGCACTGATACGAAATGCGACCTGATCATCCACAAGAACATCGTTATATACGATGGCGGTCTGTTGGAAGCTATTGTTCCCTAAACCGCCTTTAACTAAAAACTGACGCTCAAAAACAGGGGAGTTGGATTTCAATACTACCGTTCCTGCAATAGAGTTTCGGCCCTGAATATAGCTTTGTGGGCCAAGATACACCTCTGCTTGCTGGATATCCCACATTGAATTTTGCCCATAGGCGAGTTCATTGTAGGTCAGAGCTCGTCCATCTAAAGAGACATTTAGCCTCGGTTTTGAACCTGAAATGAAGGCAGCAGCACCCACACCAGGTCCGGAGCCATCAACCCCTCGTACTGTCGCAATCTGGTTACCATAGCCAGTATCAACAATGTTCGGGCTCATTCTCAATAAATCCTGAGTCGTATGAATACCCTTTTCCTGCATTGAGTCTTGGTCATAAACGACAACACTGGCGCTGGTTTCTTGGAGTGAACGTTCAGATTTGTCCCCGTATACCACCATAGTTGGTACTGTACCGTCTTTGGTCTCTTCAGCAGCAACGGCAAGCCCTGCCTGCATACCAAAACAGGCAACGGCAATTGATGCTGCGAGAGTACTGAGAGGGTGTCTGTTCGGCTGGCTTTTCGCTAAGCGCTCCATGCGCAATGATTCCATTTGGTCATTCTCCTAGAGTTTTGTCGGTCGCCGTATTACAAGCACTAATAACTTGCGTTGCCTCGATGTTGAGTTCGTGGGGGTACGGCTTCGCACTGCTTTGTTAATTTTCCGACACGTAAATCACGTGACTATCGTAATAAGGTCATGCTCTAAACAAGTAATAAACCCAGATGCTGGATTACTATTGGTCATCCATGCCTTTGATTCTTATGGCCTAGTTATCGTGTCATTCAAACAATGATTTTGATAACCATTCGCATTAATGAGTCGTATATTACTAAGGGTTTTCAGCACATACTTCTGAATTTGTGCTTTTTGAACGGGCAAGCGAATTGAGTGGTGAAAGACTACTACGTTGGCGAGTTTTGAGAGTTTTGAGAGTTTTGAGAGTTTTACAGTAGGTAGAATGCCGAAAAGCCCGATAATTCAAAGAAAAATCATCAGGCTAATTTTGATTTTTATCTTGCCATACAACCAAAAGGGGGTCAGGTAAAACCCGGTTAAAGTCGGCTCATACGACATCAGGTATCAAGGGGGCTTTAGGCACAATCATAGGTGAGTTTGTGACTGGATCTGGGATGATTAAGCTATCTAAGCCGAACACTTGCTTCACCAAGGATTCGGTCATTAACTCTCCAGGTGAACCTTGAGCAACAATTTTTCCACCACTTAACACAATCAGGTTATCGGCGTAACGGCAGGCTTGGTTTAAATCATGCAACACAGCAACAACGGTATGGCCCAATTGTTGTTTGAGCTTTTTAAATAACTCAAGCAACTCTAGTTGATGGGAGATATCTAAGTAGGTCGTTGGCTCATCTAACATTAGAATGGGAGTTTGCTGAGCCAGCAGCATTGCAATCCAAACCCGCTGCCGTTGGCCGCCAGAGAGAGCATCAACTGTATGCTCGGCAAACTCTTCAATACGTGTTACGTGCATCGCTTGTTTTACCGCTTGCTCGTCTTCTATGCTCCACTGACTAAACAGTCCTTGATGCGCATGGCGACCACGTGCAACTAACTCTTCAACCGTCACCCGTTCTGGAGTGGGTGAACTTTGAGGCAGAAAACCTAGCAGTTTAGCGATCTCTTTGCTAGGCATACGCTGGATCTTCTCGCCACTGAGAATGACACTCCCCTGCTTGGGCTTTAGCAAGCGGCATAGACTTTTTAGAAGCGTTGACTTTCCACAGCCATTTGGCCCAACGATGACCGTTAATTGCCCAGTCGGTATAGTCACATCAAGCGCTTCACATATGATTTTTGAGCCATATCCAAGCGTAAGATTTTCAGCGCTAAGTGTTGGGTGTCCATCCATTACAGAATCAAAAATAGTCATAATACGTTACTGAGTTATCGGCTTCTGGTGATAAGCCAAAGTAAATAGAACCCACCAATTATTCCGCACACTCTTCCTATTGGTAAGTTCAAATCAATTGGCAATAGTTGAGTAGTAAGGTCGGCGATAAGTAGTATCAGCGCGCCCATCAGCGCCGAAGAAATAATGGGTAAGTTTGCAGTGTTTCTTAACCGAACCATCAGTTGCGGAGCAGCCAAAGCGATAAACGCAATTGGTCCAGTCGCTGCCGTCGCTAACGCCGCGAGTGCAACACCAATTAGCGTCATTATTAGGCGCAGTTTTAGTACCCGAATGCCTATCGACTGGGCACGTAACTCCCCAAGCTCTAATCCGGCCATTGCGACTGTAAATAGCTTTACTAACGGCAGTAGCAAAACTACCCCGATTAGTACTGGAAGTGCGTGCTCCCATGTTCTGGCATGCAGCGACCCAGCCAACCATAGGTTGCCTGTAATAGCGCTATCTATCTCTCCTTTTACCAGCAACAAACCATTAAATGCACTGAGTATTGCACCAACGCCAATACCAGTTAACACCAGATTTTGCCGCTTGATGTTGCCGCCTTGATAAGATAAAGCCAGTACTACAACAGCAGTTGCCAGTCCGCCAACAATCGCCCCAACAGCGACTTGAACAGAGCCACCAGCAAAATAGATGATTTGAATGAGTGCGCCAACCGCCGCCCCTGAGGTGAACCCTATAATGTCGGGAGAGCCTAATGGGTTGCGGGAGATAGATTGGAAGATCGCACCAGAAACCCCGAGTGCTGCACCTGCAAACACAGCAGTGATCACTCTCGGCAAGCGGATATCCCACAGTATTTTGGCTTGAAAGCCTGCTTCAACGCGCTCCGAAGACAATAGAATCTCCAATACCTGATAAACAGTAATAGGTAATTTTCCCACACTGAGAGCGAACAAAGTGAGAACACATAAACTCAAAGCCATGATCGCTGCAATCGATACATTCTTTATATTCACCACAACCGACGCTGACTTGCATCGCAAGGCGTACAAATGTCGAGAAGAAAGCATTTTAGTAACGGTAAACACACTAACGCCTAATTAAGTACAAGAAGAATGGCCCACCAATCAATGCCACCATGATGCCGGCACTAATTTCATCTGGATAACCGACGATACGGCCCAATATATCGGCGATAAGGAGTAATAAAGCTGAAATCAACATACAGGCAGGTAGGAGTTTTTTATGATCGGTGCCAACGATTAACTTGGTAATATGAGGCGCAGTCAAACCAAGAAAACTAATGGGGCCCGCGGCTGCCGTAGCGCTGCCAGCCAATATTGTTACAACAACAAATGAGCCCGCCCAGACAAATGCAGGATTGACACCCAGTGTCAGGCCTTTTTCAAAGCCCAGCACAATTGAATCTAGAGGCTTAGCTAATGCCAATGACAATAACAGCCCGACCGCAATAAATAGAGAAACAGGATACAGCACGTCATAGCCACGCCCTTGTAGCGACCCAATCGACCAATGACGATACTGGTGAAATACTTCTTGATCACTATTGATGGTGATTAGGCTAGTGACAGCCAATAGCATGATCGTTAACGCCGTACCTGATAAGACGACTCGCACTGCATCGACCTTTCGCCCTTTTCCGGCAATAAGGTAGACCATACCCCCTGTAATCGCGGCCCCTAACAATCCTAACCATACATAAGTTGATAAGCTCGTCAGCCCAAATAGGGAGATGCCTAGTACGATCATGGTCATCGCTCCAGCATTAACACCAAGGATCCCGGGATCAGCCAACGGGTTACGAGTGAGCGCTTGCATTATGATGCCCGACACGCCAAGCGCCGCGCCCACAACTACAGCCAACAAGGTCCTTGGAATTCGCAAATGATGAACGATGAGATGCTGAGAGTTGTTGATATCAAAGTGAGTCAACGCTTCTAGGGTTGTTGCCACCGCAATATCTCGCGAGCCAACGAATATGCTGATGAGCATTAAAGCTGGCAAACTGATAAGGGCAGCCATCAAAACCAGGTTTATTTGTCGCTTATTTCTTCGCGCAACGGGATGAGCTAGTTGAGTCATTTCAATCGGAATACCATTTCTGCCATCCTAGCGACCAAATCGTGCAAGCATATTTTTCACGATATCTCTGGAACTGTAGAGATCCACTCGAAAGGTGTTCTCCCCTAGCCCATACACTTGCTCATTTTTCACCGAGGGCAAGTTTTTCAGTACCACATCAGACATCAAACGCTGAGCTCGCTCATCAGACGCCTCAAGTAAAAAGCTCGTTTCAGCGCTAAGTTCGGTCAGCTTTTCATAGTTAACCAGTACAAAGTCACTATGAAAAGTTGGGCCGGTATGCCAACTATCATCCGGTGATTCGATCTCAAACCCTAAAGCAGAAAGCAATAGCGCATGCGCCCCTTGTGATTTTGCCACTGCATTAGTCACGCCCGGTCCGTGGTAGCTAATAATATTGACCCTACCATCAGGCAAGTCTAACTGAGTCTTAGCATCTGCAATCAACTGGTCAAATTCAGCGACCGTCTTTTCAACATGCTTTTCACTGCCTAATGCTTCACCCAACTGCTTGGCAAGTTCCTGCCATGACTGAGTGCTGTAATCGACAATAATGGTTGGGGCGATAGATTGAAACTCTTTAACCTGATTAAGCGCGGAATCGGCACCAGATTTAGATACAACAATCAGATCGGGCTGCTCAAGGTAAGCAGATTCAAGGTTCACGCTCCCCGCAGGCCATAACTTCTTTACCGAACGTTGATCAGCGACCGACTGCCATTGTCCAAAAAATCCCCCGGTCGTATCAGTAGCCGTTGCAATTAAAGGAGCGTCAATGGCGAGCAAGGTCCCTGTGACGGTGACTGAGGTCGATAACACCCTAACCGGCTTAGTTGGAATCGTTGTCGTGCTTCCATCGGCATTAACAAAGCTCTTGGGCCATGCTAACGCGGTTGCTGAAGTGGCCGTAGTAAGCAAAGCGACCAATATTAAAATTATCTTTTTCATCAATTGGTTAACCTCAAAAAATAGATATGTTAAACATAACGAGTTAACTGGAATGGATTAGGGAACAGGGTCAGTTCCAATGATAGTGACTTTATTGGTGATGTTGACACTCTCCCACTGCTGTGGGCTGTAAGGCATTGGGTATAGCTCTTTAGCAAGGAACATTTGCAACTGACATGTGCGTGCTTTTGAATCTACCCCGTCACGCTGACCATGTGCCAATAACACCTGTGGGCAAATCGCACCACCTTGCCATTGAGTTAACTGAAGATAGGCAGTGCCAAACAAGATGTAGGCAAAACCGTCACGGGTTAACTCAGCGGGCATTTCTCCGTTGAGAAGACCTTGCTCATAAGATCCACCATGCATTGCTATTGGGTGTTTATCTGCGGTCTGATAGAGAACGCTCCCCCACTCAGTATCTAATGCAAAGCCAAGTTGCTCTAACTCTGTCACTGACTGCTCCAATGCAGCCAATATCACTTTCTGGCTTTGTGATGTGGTTGAGATCTCTGAGTCCACTTCTGGGTCACCAAATCCAATCACCCTAACCAGCTTGGCCTTAACTAGCTTGCTCCAAAGCTGATGAAATAATAGTGCCCCTCGACTCTCTGCGTTGTTCCTTCGGTCCCAGCTTGCTAATACTTGAAATGCTTGCTTGATTGACGCTGTGCAATCACTTGGCTCTAGAGTCAAAATCCAATCAAGAAACGTCTCAGCAGCGTAGTTGCGGTTATCAAATACGACCTCTAGCGCTTGTTGAGCACTTATCTTGCCGTTCGAGCTTATCTCTTGCATTCGCTTATAGGACATTATCAAGCGAGGATCATAGTCGAGCCGAGCGGCGGCCAATGTGCGCTGCTGTTTATGCTGACCAAATACCGATGGATAGTTAGGCTGTTGGTGACCAAATTCGCTGTACTTATAGCTATTGTTGGTATTGTGAATGATGCCGCGAGAGATAATGTTGGGATAAAAGGATTTGGCCGCTTGCAGTGGTCTCTGGTTTTGATCACGGAACGAGTTTCTTGTTTGGCTTCCATCCAAGACGTTAAACGCAACACCTTCAATACCAACATGGGCATTTGCCATCGCTTCATCCGCGATCGGTGGAACATTACCCGCGACTACATAACCCACATCACCATGCTTATCGGCAACAACAAGCTGACAAAGTACACCGCGGTGCTCTTCTATCTGCTCGATAAACTCTTTGGTTGAGCGAGCCTTCGCCGCCGATAAAAACTGATCTAGGCCCTTTGCATTCCTCTCCCCCGGATTGGTGATGGCGTACCAGCCTGCTGGCTTGTTTGGAGATTGAGGAAGTTTGAAAAGTGTTCCTAAATGGGATTGTGCAAACTGGTAAGTTTGAATGGTAAGTTCACCTGATTCTTGCAGTGTTTCAATTTCGATGCTGCGTATCGTCGCTGACTGGTAGTCACCATCCACTAAGTACTTAATCGAGTCTTGTTCAAGCTTAACCTCCATTCGCTGCAGAACGTATGGCGTCACGGTCGCAGCATCCAAGATGCTCCAAGAGACATCTGCATTGTACCCGGTCAGCGGTAGCGGAAATCCTAAGAACGTCGAGCCTGCTACATCAAGTTCACCCGGAATCGTCAGGTAGCACTGGTGCATGTAAATGCGTAATTGATGTGGGTTTCTTTGCCAAGCTGAGTGGGGGTTACCAAGCAATATGGCACTACCACCTTCAACAACATCGCCACCGTAGGCCCAAGCATTGCTACCAAAACCCCCTTCAATTTCCACTGGTGTGTTATGAGGGGAAAACATATCGCTTGGTATGCTAGCGTTAATACAATTAGCTGATTCAACTAGATGCGGGCCAATTTCGACCAACTCTTTCATTACACCAAAGCGCATCGTGAAGCGTATAACATCATCGACCTCAAACCGAACCATAGGCTCTTGACCAATGATCTGCTGGTATTGTGTCTCAGATAGGTTATCGACAAAATAATTTAGACCATTTACATAGCCAAAGATGTAATCTCGAGTCTCAGGGTTTAATCGTTCCAGCTCTTCTTTAACCCATTCATCGGGAACCCTAAGCTTGAACATCAAGTCAGAATTAAGGTTGGTCGTTTTGAGGAAACCTAAGGTTGAGAAGCTTTCTGGCCCATAGTATTTAGAGCGCTGGCCACGCATTGCAATCGCCTGCCCAACGAGTTCAATCAACCTATCTCGGGCATGGGCATACCCATAACCAAACCCCAAGCTTTCATAGTTATCAGCTTGGATACGAGGCACATCCTTGTCACTCCAAGCGATCTCTACTTGATTGAATTTTCTTTGTTTTTCATAGGGTAAGGTTTTGCTCTCTGGCACAGGTTGAGAAAACTGAGTCATGCTGTTTATTAATCCTAGTATTTACGCCTACCCGACACTCGCCCAACAAGCGGTTTAGACAACAAACAAATCCACTGGATAACCTCAACGCTGCTGTCTCAATGCTCTTCCTTTTGATATGATAATCATTATCATTACCAAACCAATGATGATACGAAGTTTTATCTCTCTATACTTCTGAATTTGTGCTTTTTCCTAGCAAAAATCTAAGTAGTAGTGAGAATACGAGGCGGAAGTCTTGAGCTGACGCAGAAACAAGTTAGTGATAAACGAACGACTTTTATATGGAAATAACAGATAAAACCATTAACCATGCCATTGAGTACATTTTCAACAACCTCACCAGTGACCTAGGGGTAGAAGAAGTTGCAAGTCATTGCAATTTATCAAAATTTCACTTTAGTCGATTATTTAAAAAGTCTACTGGTGAAAGTATTTACTCGTTAATCAAACGCCTGAAAATGGAAGACAGTGCCATCGTGCTAGGCACTAATACCAACAATAGTATTACCAATATTGGCTTGGGTTACGGATACAGCTCATCCAACTACAGCTCAGCCTTTACTAAGCACCATGGGATCTCGCCAGCAAAATTTAGAAAACTGAAGAAGGACAAGAAATTTGACTTGGTAAGCCACTTCGACGGGACAAAAATCATATACCAAGACTTTGAATACTATAATAAAAATACTGTAATTCGAGACCTAAAAGATATACGAGTGCTCTACCGACGTTACATAGGAGACTATGGTGATCTTATCCATCATTGGCCAAAGTTTATCGACGAACACCGTAGCCTCATCCATGATGATTCACAGTTAATTGATGTGTGTTATAGCGACCCAAACATCACTGACAAAAGTCGTTGTGTTTATGATATTTGTATAAAAATAGATAGAGACACTGTTTTACCGCCAGATGTAACCACAGACACTCGTATTATCAAAGGCGGGAAGTTTGCCTCATATTCTGCAAAAGGTAACCCAAGTGAAATTGCACATGACTATAAAGGCGTTTTCAATGTCTGGTTACCTAACAGTGGTTATAGCTTGGACAATAGAATTAGGTTTGATTCATATAAAGTAGTCAAACCAGAAGAGCAATATTTCGAAGTTGACATTAATCTACCAGTTCAATCGAATTAAATGTGAACTGTCTTATTTTGATAGACCTTAGAGCGTGCAATGTATAGTAAGTAAAACCCTATTATTTATGCAGTTTAAATGGTGACAGGCATGTTCTTTCTTGCAAAAAAGAAACCTGAACATAGTTGGATGCTAGGAACACCGTTTCTAATACCGTGAGCAGGAATCTGGGCTCGCTAGCAGTCACAATGTGTACATTTACAATCTATTGTAAGAGAGTGAAAATCATACGGTTATGATGAACTCAAACAAACTCAATTCCAAAATCAAGTGGTACTTGTACCTTTAAAACCAAAAATGCATAAGAGCGACAGATTAATAGTGCTTATGACTGGCATATTGTATTAGGAACTTTCCAAAACCCTGCTCTCCAGTCCAAAAATTTATTGCGTGTTCAATGCCTTGGCTGGTGTAGGTTGCCCCACTGATTCCATCTACAGAGTAAGCGTCTTGTGTATTGCGCCCTTCCTGTACGATACGAATCGATGGGTGACCTTGGTCGAACAAAGGCTTGCCTTTGAACTGCTTTGTCCAGTTAGCGTTATCGGTAATCTCCGCCCCTAATCCTGCGCTCTCCCCATGTTTGTAAAACGACAGACTCGCAATGTGGTAGTTGTCGCTATAGAGGGCTAAGTAGCCATAAATCAAACCAAACTTACCTTCACCACGGATTGGCAAAACAATTCGAGAGACTTGCCCGTTATCATCTTTAATCAAATACACAGGCAACCTATTTTCACGCATTTTAATCCCAGCAAGATCATCACGGGAAGATAGCTTTACTGCATTACTTGGGTCGATGGGAAATGCAGAGAATGACTCGTCTACACTCATGGAGGCATCCCGATATTCACCGCTATCAAGGTCGACAACTTCAACCGATACATATTGCTCCATCAATTTCTTCATCGGCATACGCTTGTCCATTAACCCTGCCGATTCCGCGAGGGTAAGACGCTGATCCAACTGCGTTAATTTAGGTGGCTCTTTCTTTGCTTGCTCGGGTTCTGAACAACCACTCAAACTAAACAACGCTGCTGCGACCAGCGCCAAACCTATTCGTACTTTCATTGAGCCACCTTATTTCAGCTTACGAGGCACCACTTGCGCGATCACTTTGAAGTCACCTTGATTGGTGTTTACTATCATCGTCAGGTACTCACCAAGCTCTAATTCACGCTTTGGACCAAACATCATGAAATGGTGTGTATTTGGCGTAAGCGCGAGTTTTTTATATGCAGGAATAGTGATGCTTTTCACCATAAACATTTTGCGCTTACCCGCTTCATACTTCGTCCCGTGTAGCATGGTCTTGTCGAATTCATCCACTTTGAAGCCATTGATGACCAAAGCTTCATCCGAGTTATTGTGAATGGTCATTTTCGAACCCGTTCCCTTTGCACCGCTGGCTAACTGAAAGATGACTGGTGATTCAATTTGTACTTTTTCTTGTAAGTTTTCAGTCGCCCAAGCAGAAGACATCATGGCAAAGACAGTAATCAGAGCGGTCAAAAACGGGCGGAATTTTGTAAGTAACATTTGGTTGATTCCTAAAATGATTAAAGTTGAGAGATGACCTTGTCCAGATCCATACTCGCTGAATAGCCGATGTGCATGTCCACCAGCTTTCCATCGCGATTAATGAGGTAAGTTGTGGGTGTCACCCCAATAGAGAAACGTTCTTTAGTGATGCCCAATTGATCTTTCACCATCGGAAATGAAAACCCATATTTGGTGGCGTATTCATTTAAGTCGACCTCGTAGTCATCAATGTTAATCGCTATCACTGCGACTTCATCGCTTCGACGTGCATATACGTCTTGCCATTTCTTCATCATGGCAATGCACGCACCGCAGGTGGAAGACCAAAATTCCAGAACAATTTTCTTACCTTGATAGCTTTCAAGACTTACCGTTTGTTGCGCCGCATTCATTGCAGCAATATCAGGACTCGGTTGCCCGATTTGTGCTTTTTGGTCTTTACAACCAAATAACGCAAGCATGGCTAACAGCGCGATCACGTAGCGGCGTTTATGCCACATCTAACACCTCCTCTCCGATGTACTTGCCGTGTTGGAGGCGGATGATTCGGTCCGTGTACTGACCTAAGCTTGGGTTGTGGGTGACCATAATGATGGTTCGGTTTTGTGCATGGAGTTTTTGGAAAATATCGAGGACGATTTTTTCGTTCTCCTCGTCCAAGTTACCAGTGGGTTCGTCAGCAAATAGGATCGGGCTTTCATTCACAATCGCGCGAGCGATGCATACACGCTGCTGCTCACCACCAGAAAGCTGACTCGGCAAGTGTTCAAAGCGGTGCCCTAGCCCTACTTGTTCTAACACTCGCTTTGCTGCTTCTTCATCGGGCACACTATGGTAATGCTGCGCAAGCATCACGTTCTCCAGAGCAGTGAGATAAGGAATGAGATGAAACTGCTGGAAGACCAGACCGATTTTCTCTGCTCGAAATGCTCGTCGCCCTTCTTCATCTAGGCTGTCCGCTTCCTCACCATCGAGGAACACCTTGCCTGAGGTCGGATTGTCCAAACAGCTGAGGATATTCATTAAGGTCGTTTTACCAGAGCCCGACGCCCCCATAATGGCAACAAACTCCCCTTTCTTTACCTCAATATTGATGTCGTCCAACGCGTGAACTTGGTCAAAAACCTTGCATAAGCCTTCGGTCTTAATAGCGTAATCTGACATGGTTAATCTCCTTTGAGCACTTTAGCCGGATCGATACGAATGGCTCTGATGGTTGGAAGCGTTGCAGCCACTAAAGCCGCAGCGAAAGAAAGTAAGCTAGTGATAACCAGCACAGGGAAACGTAAATCAATGGTGGCGTTAAACACCGAGTGTCCAAGAAATTGCGCTAACACATAGCCGATTAGCAACCCTGCAATAACTGCAGCAAAGGTAATGGCAAGAGTTTCAACAACAATCTGACGAGTAATGGATTGATTGGATGCGCCCAAAGACTTTTGTAGTGCGAACTCATAACGTCGCTCAGAAATCATCGACGTCATGGTTGTATTCACGCATAAGGTAGACAACACTAAAATGACCAAAGCGACGATGCCCATTAACAGCTTAATCTTATTGAGTACTTTACCTTCCGATGCTGACACCTTTCGGATAGGACGAACAAGCAAGTCTGGGTACTGCTGCTTCAAAGTCGATTCAAACTGCCCTACCTGACCTTTATCATTCGTTAGACTGAACATGGCAAAATTGATTTCATCCCCTTTGTTCAACCATTTTTGTACGAACGGTAGGTTTACAATTAGGTAGTTATCTTCATCCGAACCTGACTCAATGATGCCCTTAATCTTGAACGTATAACGGTCACTTTTGTTGTAGACCGTCAGGTCAGAGCCAACTTTGAGTTCTAATTTCTCTGCCAGTTTCTTTCCGATCATGACATTCCGATCATCAAAAGAGACACCAATCCATCGACCTTCCACTTGCCAATAAGGAACCAGTTTTTTCAACTGCGAAAAGTCGATACCCATTAAGACAATTTTCTCTAACTCGGCTTGTACCATGCCGTACAGATATGGGCTGGAAGCAATTAAACTGTCTTTAGGTGCCTCAGCTTTGATCTGTTGGTATTGCTTTGTCGTTAATGTCGCTGTCGCGTCCGGTCCTACAAAAAAGTTCGCTCCGTAGTTTCTTAGCTCATGACTCATCTTCTGGTTAATGTCGAAGTAGACCCCTGCCATTGCAGTAATGATTGCCGCGCCAACCGTCAACGCCATAAACACCACGAGAACACGTTGCGCACGTAATCTCAATGAACGCCAAACTAAGGTAAGCAGCATAGAGGAAGATTTATTTGCGGCCATACAACACCTCAATTGGGTAGAGAGAAGCAATTCTGCGTGAAGGGAAGTAAGTACCTAACACTGTAATTAGGGTCGAGATAAACAGCACCACTGGAACGATGATCCAATCAAAAGAGATGGATGAACCAAACAGTGCATAACCAACCACTTTGGATAGTCCCCACCCGGCAAGGCAACCAAGTAAGCCGCCCAACACGCCACAAATCATCGATTCAGAATAGAACAACGCATACACTTGCCAGTTGTGAGCACCAAGAGACTTCATCAAACCAATCTCTTTGGCTCGCTGCAATATCGCATTGGTCATTAATGAGGCGATCCCCATCGCAGAAGCGATCAAAGCGGCAAACGTCACAACAAACAATAAGCTTTGGATCTTATGAATCACCATGCCTTCTGAAGCGGCAACCTGCCACAAAGGCTTCACCATTGCGTTATTCATCGCGCCTTCTAATTGGAAAGAGATTGAGGAGACAAACGCCGTGCAGAACCAAAGGTCATATTCATCCGAATCGAGCGATTCCAAATCTTCACGTGCTTTTTTTGATAGTGCGTTTTCCGGCACCGTCAATGCTGAGACTTTTACCGATTGTACTCGTCCTTCCAAACCCAGTAGTTTCTGGCCAAGGTTCAGCGGCAGTAACACTGCGTTCTCATCCGTCGTGCCATTTTCCAGTAAGCCCGTTATCGTTACCGACAATGTGCGGTTTTCGATGCCGCGCAACTCAAGCTTGTCGCCAGATTTAAGACCCAGTTTTTGCGCCAATGACTGCCCTACCAAGGCTTGAGTTTTTTCATCATCTGGCCATTGACCATCGACATGCCAATACGTCGAGATGGTTTTATTACCCGTTCGGTATTTGCCATCGTCAGAAACAGGCAGATTCTTATCAAAAAAAGTACCGATAATATTGACGGTTTTATCGAACTCAGGCGCTTTAACTTGCCCACGTACAAATGGAGCAAAACCAATAATGTTATTGCGCCAAAAGATGTCCATGATGTTGGGCAGTTCACTCTCTGCAAGTAAGTCTTCTTTTTCCAACTTGTTGACGTTCTTCGCCAAAATATCTGGCAGCTTTACTTGTCCTTCAGGAGAGATTTCAATGTTGGCACCATAGCTTTTCATCTCCATCGACATCTTGTTACCGATATTGATTGAAATAGCCAGCAGCGCTGAGATTAGGCTCGCCGCGAGAAAAACCGTAACGACAGCGAGTAATTTTCGGTTGGTATCATGTCGCCATGACTGACGAAGCATTCTGATTAACATGATTACTCTCCTAACGGATTTAGCGGTTCAACGTCCGCGTATTTCCATGGATCATCACGGAAAGCGTCATAAGATTGCTCAGAGGTAAAGAAGTAGGTCTTTCCTGAGAATGAATAACTGTGCTCAGCCTCCATATTGCTGATCTTCTCGCCATTGACTGGATCTGTCGCCATGACTTCCACCACGTCACTAAAATATTTCAGACCGCTTTCTAGGGTCGACTTCGAAATTACGATTTCATGATTCGCGACGGTCCATTTAGGAATAGGGATTGGGTTACACCCACCAGGCTTACCAATCGAAGGAATAAAGATATGTACGCCACACGCCAAGCACACCACTTGATCACCAACTTGCGCGTATCCTGCATCACCACACAGCATGCAAGCATCAAAGACAACGCCAAATTTCTCTTCACCGGCAAAACGATCAATGATGAAAAAGCGCACCACTTTGCCATCGCTTGCTACCCATTCAAATCGGTGCAGTTTTCCATCGATTAATTGCTCAGAGATAGGGACATGGACAGCGCCATCGGCTGCCACTTCAATACGCTGCGCTTCTGAACGACGAATCGGTTGAGAAGCGACAAGATCCCAGAAAAGCAGCGCAATCAGAATCGTAGCGATAGTCGCAATATTAAAACGCACTTTACGTTGAGCTGAATTCAAAGCCGCTTGATGTTTGCGTCGTTCAATCGCGGATTCAGCTTGCTTCACCTGCTCTTGTAGTGGTCGAGTCTGAGTAACGAAAAAGACAGTCACACAAATAGAAACTAATGCCAGTACGGCGTAAGACAGAATCCAAGAGAAGTTGGTGACTTTAGATACGTAAGACAGTAAACCTTTATCGAGACCAAGAATCCCTAGCTTCATGCACGCCAGGATAATCTCACCAGAGAGGGGCAATGCTGCCAGCACTAACAACAGTAAACAAAGTGCATTACGAGCCATCTTGGATAGGGATTTGGTCGTCAAAGAGACCGCGATCTTGATTAGTGTAATCAAGACAAATCCTAGGATCACAGAACTGATGTTTAAGATCAGCTCGGTGTTAATAACGTTGGTTGTGCTCAACATCGTGAGCTTGGCTTCTTTTGCCCAAACAAAACTGCATAGAAAGACCGTTACGCTTTGCAGGCACACCAATAAGGTCGAAGGCAATCGCCATATGGCACCAAGTAAAACCGACAGGAAGATAACGCCAAGATAAACACTGTTAATAATAAGTACATTCACTTGGCTAAATGGCAGTAGATGAAACAGTGCAGAACCAGAGAGCACCGCAAGCACAAACCACCCAATCTGGTGTTTATACAAAGCGTTAGATTGCGCAGCCCACAGCACACCAAATAGCATCGCTGGGAGCAAAAAAACGAGTAAGACGTGAGAAAGATAGAAGCTCATATTTACCACTGACCATTCATGCACAGTGCATCAGACAGATAAGTCACTCAAAAAAACAGAGCAACCAGACCACAAACTGCAGCCTGGTTGTTACACAAGGAAGGTTACTTAATGCCTACGTACTTAAACTTGTATTGAGCATCAAATGGTTTGAACCAACGACCAACGCCAGTTTCTTCATCCGTATGACGCAGCAAACCCGCTTTTGACGGTGGATCGATGTGGAATGTAAGCTCGTAGTTACCCACACCTAACATGTTGATATTTGAGCCGTAGTGAGGACCATCTGCTGCCACCATCGGCATGAAGGTCCCCTCTTGCACTTTACCGGTATCGACGTTTTTCAACGTGTAGTTAATGGTTAGGTAAGGGATCCACTCACCCGCACCAAAGCCGTTTTTGTTACCAGCAAGAGCATGGATGTCTGCCTCTAAGTGCACTTCCGATTTAGAAGCTGCACGCATCATACCTTGAGGCTCCATCGTAACGGGCTTAAGGTAAACAGCAGCAATCTCCATACCATTCATTTCAAGAGGTTCACCGGCTGGGTACTCAACGAAAGGTAGATCATTTGCCATAGCTACACCTGATAGAGCTGAAGCAGCCACTGCGGTAGCGATGAGTTTTTTATTCAACATAGTAATGTCCTTTACTTACTTGATTTTACAAAGATTTTTTCATGTTTAACAACGAGCTTGCTGAGCAAGATCTCGCTTACTTCTTGCTTTCATTACGATGAGCGCAAAGACTGCTGCCACGATAAGCGCCAGTTGAGGCAGCAAAGTTTCCATGTATGGGTAAATGCCCAACGGAGCAAACTCTGGCGCGCCTGAAATTAATGTTGGTTGGAATAACTTGCCTTCAATCAGCTCTAGGACACCTTTACCCGCAAAGACAAACGCCATCAGATACATGAATCCGCCAGTAAAGATGAAGAAAGGTTTCAGAGGGAGCTTGACCACGCTATAGCGCATGACAAAGAAGATCACCGCGAGCAGTAGCACGCCAATAGCGAATCCAGCAATCAGGGCGATCATGGTTTGAGAGTTGGTATCGGCTGCCAAAGCAAAGTAGAACAAGACCGTCTCTGCACCTTCACGGTAAACCGCTAGGAAGCTCGCCAGCCATAAACCAAAGAGAGAACCTGTGGTGATCGACGTGGCAAGTTTGCTTTCGAGGTAGCGCTTCCATTGAGCGGCTTCAACTTTGGAAAGCAGCCAGTAACTCATAGAGAAAAGCACGACAACAGCAATCAACATGGTGATGCCTTCAAGCAGCTCTCGACTTGCGCCAGAGTTTTCAAATAGCCACTGGAACAATACCGCGGTGATCGCACTGGCAATCAGACCAACAACGACCGAATTTTTGACAACATGTAGCTTGTCAGAGGCATCGTTTTTGATCAGGTAAGCGGTGATGGCGGCAACGATAAGCAGCGCCTCCAATCCTTCACGGAAAATAATGGTGAAGCTCGCGATCAACATCGCCCACCAACTCAAGTTGCCTTCAGATAGATTGCCTGCTGCATCCATCAAGCCTACTTTTAGCTTCTGTACTTGCTGGTCAATATCAGCCTGAGCTTGGTTTGCCTTTAGCATACTGACAATACGGGTGAAGTAGCCTTCAAGTTCTGATTTGAATGCGCTGTCTCTCGACCCCACCGCATTTTCCATACCTGATGCTTCAAAATGATCGAAGTAAGCATCTTGTACCGCAAGAATAGCCGCCGTTTTGTCGCCATTTTTATAGCTATCAATAGCGCCATCAATCGCAGTCATGATATCGCTGACGACGGGGTTCCAATCACGTGCAGCAACTGCTGTATCGGCGTTCTTCGCAGTATCAGGAACTTGGAAATCGCGTGTCGCTGGCAGACCCGGTAATTCGTCTTTCAACCCTTGAACCAAGGTCGACAACTCATACCCAAATCGGATCAGGTTTTGTTGAGTAAAAGGTTGCTTGGTGATTTTGGCAATCGAGCGGAACGCTGCGTTGTATTCTGCCGAACGCTCTGCAGATCGATGTAACCGAATAGCAATTTCCAGCTCGGTATTTTTGTACCCTTTGAACTGCACTTGTTGCACTAAATCGAATGCACGTTGTTGTTTTTCTGCTGCGCTTTCTGGTTGTTCGCCAGATTCACGATATTCAGTCAAAGCCGCATTGAGCTGGGTGTCGATGTTTGTGACCGCTTCACGCCAAAACGGCAAGATATCCTCGGTATGTAGATTGGTGTTTTCAGCTTTAAGTTGGTGACCTGACGCCAAGATCTCCGGCAGACCCAGAATTTCTTTTTTCAACCAATTGATTTCCGCATCCACTTCATCAACGGGTTTTCCCGCAACGATTAACTTGCGAATGTCACCAAACTTCGCCTCTAGTTGATACGCGTATTGCTGCGAGTAATTAATCCGTACCGGACCTTCTAGGCTTTCAAACACCTCGAAATACGCCATTTGTACTGTTGTTTTTGCTTGGTCTTTATCGCCTTGTTCATAAAGCTGAGATGCTTTATCTAAGCGCTGCGCAATGTCGTTGACCGCACTGTTGTAGTCAATGGCCCATGCCGACAATGAGAACCAACAAGTCAAGAAACTAAAAAGTAAGGTAAGAATTTTACTGTTAAGACTGAACATAAGTCGTCCATGTAACAAATTTTTTCAATTAAGAGTAATGAAAATCATTCTCATAAACAATAACGAAAAATTCCACGAGGAAAACATTTGTTACAACAAAGATGGCTAAACAGAAGAGCAAAATAAAAATAAAATATTGATATAAAAATAAAATAATGAGTAATCTGCTAATTATTTTTTGTAAAAACCTTACTTGGTTTATCTTTTAGCGAAATTAAAGTTTCCATTTTTAATAAGAAAGCTCCATTACTTGCCACCACAGCTGATGATTTAGCCAATCTTTCTCATAATGTTACAAGTATGGAAGAGAGCCGAAGCAGACTATTGGAACTAGAGGAAACAGAGGGTGTTTCCTAAATTATTTATAGTTGTAATCGAGACAACCATCTGGCTTGTTTGGCCTCAGAATTGGTAAATCAGAGCTAACGAAGTGAAATCGGTAGAGTCGATCTTGATAAGGCTTTATGGCACTTATCAGTTGGAAGACGCAAACTTGAAGTAGGTTTCACCAATCATCTTCCTGAGTTGTATAGCGTAATTCCGTTCCAAGAATTACATACACAGATTTGTGGGTGATATTACGTGTTCTCTAACAGAATGGAAGTTAACCAAGCATAAATACACTTGGTAACCTCCCACAAAAAAGCGCCAGTTAGTAACTGGCGCTTTGTATTTATCATTACACAATAAACTTATTCAAAATTGCATCTTGTTCACGCACATTTTCTGTTTGAACTTGCATTGCAACGCTTGAGCTTTCAGCCGCATCCGCCACCTGTGTCGACAGATCTTTAATCTTCACAGTATTACTGTTGATTTCTTCGGCTACCAAGCTTTGCTCTTCTGCAGCCGAGGCAATTTGCATATTCATATCCGTGATCACCTGAATCGACTCACTGATACGTTTTAGTGCCTCATTTGCGGCTTGAGCTTTATCTACCGCATCAACCGTGGTGTTCTTACTTTCATTCATAGCGGCAGAGACCGAACTTGCACCTGCTTGAAGCTGCTCAATCATGCTACGAATTTCAGTAGTTGATTCTTGTGTCCGCTGCGCAAGAGTACGAACTTCATCAGCCACAACAGCAAAACCACGCCCTGATTCCCCTGCTCGAGCTGCCTCTATCGCTGCGTTCAGTGCAAGCAAGTTGGTTTGGTCAGCAATATCGTTAATCACCTTCAAAATGGTCTCAATATTTGCAGTAGCAGACTCTAACCCTTGCACTTCTTCAACCGCTTGATCAATACGAGCTGCCAACGCATCAATTGATGCAGTTGTTTCACCCACAATGCCAGAACCATCACGTGTTGCATCATCGGCTTCTTTCGCAGCTGATGCCGCTCCTTGCGCGTTATTCGCCACTTCTGTCGCTGTAACGGCCATTTCGTTCATAGCGGTTGCTAATTGCTCTAACTCATGCAATTGACTGCGCATTGCTTCTGCAGATTCTTGCGCGCCAACAACGGTCATTTCTGTACCACGTAGAATTTCAGCCCCAATAGCTTTCGATTGAGTAATCTGGTGTTGTAAGGTTTGTGTGAAGGTATTAAAACCTTCAGCTAAGGTAGCAAACTCTTTATCTGTATTGGTATCTAGACGTTTAGTTAAATCACCTTGACCAGAAGCCACATCTTCAATTGCTTCATTAAGCACACCTAGCGGTTTCATTAATGCCTTGATCAAGAATGTCAGAACAACAATACTCAAAACCGCACCAATGATGACATAGAGAATAGAGCTATTACGCATCTTATCTATAGCAGCAAACGCAATCGACTCATCAACAATCGCCCCGATATACCAGCCTTCTGAAGGGACCAATTCGAAATCAATGAGATAAGAAACCCCATCAAGCTCAACTCGCTGGGTGCCTTGTGAGATTTTGACGCCCGGTAGGTATTTTTCTAGCTTCTCACCATTATTTTTGACGTCAGGGTGAGCAATGGTTGTCCCATCTTCAGTGACAATAAACAAATACCCCGCATCCAATAGGTTAATGCTATTGACTAGTGTCGCTAGACCACTCAATTCCATGTCGTAGAACATTGCAGCAGTAAACTGCCCATTGTCTTTGACCGGTGTCCCGATTGAAATAATGACATTCTTAGTCGAGACATCAATATATGGCGCGGTAACGACCAGTTGACCTTTGCTTTTTGCATCCTGATACCAAGGACGTTTACGTGGGTCATAATCAGGGCCGACATCCCAACCGTCATCATTTTCTAGTACAAAACCGTTAGATTCATATCCCAACCCAACAGCGAGAAAGCTCCCTTTTAGTTCAGGGCTCTCTAACACGTTCTTGATGTACTCATGATCTTGTGGGTGAAGTTCAATTACTTCAGTGATCGACTGAGCCAGAGATTTTTTACTGTTCATATCTGACGTAACAGTATTTTGCACCCCCTTCACCATTTCAGTGAGGCTGTTGTCAACCAATGCCTCTACTTCGGATTTTACGGTACTTAGCTGCTGAACGGATAGCAAGCTAACGGTGACAAGCAGTAACGCAGACGATGCTGCGACTATTTTTTGGCTAAACTTCATACTCTTCCTCAATCTGAAATCGGTGCTTTTTTTATCGTTATTTCCCTTTATCGCCCCAGCCAACGGTTACTTAAGCTTTTTATTTACATAAGTAACAAAAATATTATTAACACATTTTATTAATTATATGTATAGGCACGCTAATATCGCTAGGTAAAACCTTTTGTTTTAACGATAAAAAAGGCTCCACCTCCAGAGGAGATGAAGCCTTAGTCATTCAAATTGAGGGTTGTTAAGAATCAGCTGACGGTTGCTCTTCTTCTGTACTTGGCAGTGCATTCCAAACCGCTTTAACTAGCGTGGCTAAAGGAATCGCGAAGAAAACGCCCCAAAAACCCCATAAGCCCCCAAACACTAATACGGCAACAATAATTGCTACAGGATGTAGATTCACGGCTTCAGAGAACAGCACCGGAACTAATACGTTGCCATCAAGGGCTTGGATAATGCCGTAGGCGACAAGTAACCAATAGAACTGCGGCGCCAATCCCCATTGGAACAAACCAACAATAGCAACAGGCACGGTGACAGCGGCAGCCCCGATATAAGGGATCAAGACGGAAAAGCCGACCGCGACAGCTAACAACACGGAATAGCGTAAGTCTAAAATGGCAAATGTCACGTAACTCACACCACCGACAATGAGGATTTCCATGACTTTACCGCGGATGTAGTTTGAGATTTGATCATTCATCTCAATCCAAACTTTTGTCGCGAGCTTTCGGTTTCTCGGTAGAATTCCGCTCGCCATCGAGAGCATTTCTTGCTTATCTTTTAATAAGAAAAATACCAACAATGGAACTAAGATCAGATACACCCCCAAAGTCGCAATGCTGACCAGAGACGCCAATGAACCTTTCACCACCGTTTCACCCATCACGATCACTTGGTTTTTCGCATTGGTAACCACTGACTCAACGATTTCAAAATGTGCCAGCTCAGGGTAACGTTGAGGGATCTCCGCAATAAATGCCTGAAGCCCTGTGTACATGTTTGGAATATCGTTGATTAAGTTGCCAACTTGCTGCCAAATCGTAGGAACTAGGCCAAATACAGCTAAAATCATCAATGATGTAAACGTTACAATGACCAGTATTACAGAAAGTGTTCTGGGAATGCCGAGGCGGCTTAGCTGAGTTACTGGCCATTCAAGAAGATAAGCAAGAACTATCGCAACCAGCAAAGGGGCAATTAAATTACCAAAGAAGTATATCGTGATAAAACCAAACAGTAATATCGCGACTAAACTCACCGCATGGGGATCAGAAAAACGTCGTTTATACCAACGACTCACCATTTCAAACATTCAACAAGGTTCCTTTAGTCACTTGCAAACAGTAGTAATCATCCTGCGCTTCGCACGCCACAGTATAGCCATACTTACGGAGGTAGCGTTTAATATCCTTCATCGAATGTGTCTCCACCACCCAGATTTGCATCACCTCACCCAACGCCAGCAATTTTGTGTGACGTTTGGCAAGCAAAAGAGCCATAGGACATCGCTCTTCACGCAAATCTAAAATATTGGGTTTCATTCTTCGTCCCGATGAATATTATAGAGCTGACATTGTATAGTGTTTTTTTCGCAGCGTCAGTGAAAAGGATGCCAATGAAAGCAGGTTTATGCACAGACATTAACCAATATTATGAATACTGTTCAATTAATGGCAATGAATGTGAAACCAATTCTGCCTGACCGTGTCCAAAGCGTATAAAATCATGGAGTAACCCCCTGTACTATGTTTAGACGTACCCGTTCGCTTGTTTGCCTATGTGTTGCAACGGCTCTCGCTTCAGCCCCTATTGCTCAAGCCAATTCATTAGATCTCCCAGACATTGGTACGGCTGCCAGCGGGACATTAACCATCGATCAAGAACTGCAATACGGCGATGCCTACATGCGCATGCTGCGTGCAAGCAAACCTATCGTTAATGACCCTGTTTTAAATGAGTACATTGACTCATTAGGTCATCGATTAGTTGCGAATGCGGATGATGTCAAAACGCCATTCACCTTCTTCATGATCCGAGACCGCAACATTAACGCATTTGCGTTTTTTGGTGGCTATGTTGCCCTTCATTCCGGGTTGTTCTTACACGCACAAAGTGAAAGTGAGCTTGCCTCGGTTGTTGCACACGAAATTGCACACGTGACACAACGCCATCTTGCGCGAAGAATGGAAGATCAGGCTCGACGCTCTCCAGCAACCATTGCTGCGTTAGCGGGTTCATTATTGCTTGCTATCGCCGCACCTGAAGCTGGGATTGCAGCCATTACCGCTACGACCGCGGGTAATATGCAAAGCCAAATCAACTACACTCGCAGTAATGAAAAAGAGGCTGACCGCTTTGGTATCGCGACCTTAGCAAAAGCTGGATTTGAAGTGAGCGCAATGCCACGATTTTTTGGCCGCCTTGCAGACCAATACCGCTATGCTAGCAAACCACCACCAATGTTGCTCACTCACCCGTTACCAGAAGACCGAATTACAGATAGCCGAACACGTGCCCGCGAGTATCCCGCGAAACGTGTCTCGCCATCACTTAGTTACCATCTCGCTCGCGCCCGAATTGTTGCTCGCTATGCGGGGATCAATGAAAATGCGGCCTTAGACTGGTTTGCACGTACCGAGAAAAAAGCATCACCTTCGCTTACCCCTTCATTCCAATACGGGCGTGCCCTTGTTCATCTGGATAATCGTCATTTTGATAAAGCAGAGCCGCTGTTGAAAGCCCTGCTCAAACAGGATCCCGCAAATAATTTTTATCTCGATGCGATGTCGGATCTCTACATCGCTCAGAATCAAGCAGATAAAGCGGAAAACATGCTGAAGAAAGCGCTGAAAACCAATCCCAACAATCCGGTTTTAGCCATCAATCTTGCAAACTCACTAGTAAAACAAGATAAGAACGAAGATGCCGTGCGTGCACTACAACGCTACACTCATGATCACCCCGATGATGTTAACGGCTGGCACCTATTGTCAGAAGCACAAACACATCTGGGTCACAGTGATGAAGAGCTCGCTGCACGTGCTGAGATATTGGCCTTGAAAGCCAATTGGAACAAAGCAATCCAATATTACACTCAGGCCAGCCAACTGGCCGAATTAGGAAGTTTAAAGCAGGCTCGCTTCGATGCTCGTATCGACCAGCTCATGATTGATCGTGAGCGCTTTATGGCACTGCAATAATCATAAAAATGAAGGAGAAATTTATGTCAGTCGTGATTTATCACAACCCTCGTTGTTCTAAAAGCCGTCAAACATTAGCACTGCTAGAGGAAAACAACGTTCAACCAGAAATTATTACGTATCTTGATACGCCGCCAACGGTTGAACAGCTAAAAACGCTATATAGCCAACTTGAGGTTGATGGTGTGCGAGCCATGATGCGCACAAAAGATGATCTCTATAAGGAACTCAAATTAGCAGACGCAACTGACGAAGCACTGTTTACAGCCATGGCAGCCAATCCAAAACTCATCGAACGCCCTATTGTTGTGGCAAATGGCAAAGCCAGACATGGCCGCCCACCAGAGCAAGTGCTTGAGATTTTATGACCTGTCAAATAGTGGTGCTGTATTATAGCCGTCACGGTAGCACCCGAAGCCTCGCCAGACACATCGCAAGAGGGATTGAATCAGTCCCTCATTGTGAAGCCTTGCTGCGCACGGTCGACAGTATTGGTGATCGCGATGGCCCTTCACAAGACCCCGTTCTGTCTCTCAATGAGCTGAAGCAGTGTGATGGTTTGGCTATGGGTAGCCCAGTCTGGTTCGGTAACATGGCCGCCCCTTTAAAGCATTTCTGGGATCAAACCAGTGCGCTTTGGGTGGCAGGAGACTTAATTGACAAACCTGCTTGTGTCTTCACCTCTTCTTCTACCCTACATGGCGGACAAGAAACCACGCAACAAACCATGATGTTGCCTCTGCTTCATCATGGTATGTTGGTTATGGGGCTTCCCTACTCAGAACCAAAACTACACACCACAAAAAGTGGCGGTACTCCCTATGGTGCATCGTCGGTGAGTAAGCAAGCGGGATCATTAACTCAAGAAGAAATCGAACTCGCTCAACAGCTCGGGAAAAGACTGGCCACCACAGCAACAAAGTTAAAAGGATAAATTGCCATGGATGAGATGCAACCAAGAACCAAGCTATATCGTTTACTGGCCTTGTGTGGCAATTTAGCGCTACTGGCTTGGGTCGCGATATGGCAATTGTCATTGTCACCACATCCTCACATTAGCAGTACAACACTCGCCATTGCGTGGGTTATTCCCTTATTACTCCCTCTTCCCGGCATTTTGGCAGGCAAACCTTATACTCACGCTTGGGCAAACTTTATCTTGATGCTCTATTTTCTTCATGCATTAACGATTCTGTATGTCGACGGAGGTGAGCGATGGTTAGCTGTGGTTGAATTGCTACTAACAGCCGCTGGATTTGCGGGCAATATTCTCTATGCTCGCGCAAGAGGAAAAGAGCTGGGACTCAAACTCAAGCGCTTATCCGAAGTCGAGAAGCAAGAAAAAGCAAAGTTTGAAAAGTAAAAAAGAGCCGAAAGGCTCTTTTTTGTTATTGTGAGATTAGTTCTGACACCGGCGTTTCATCAGAGGCCGTTTGCTCTTGCTCAGGCACAGCCTCACGGCGTTCGATGTGCTGCCATTTATACATCAAAATGGTTTCAGCAGGCAGTAACGGAGCTATCAATACTTCTTCTTGGCGCACGTCATCGCCTTGTTGAACACCCTCTGTTGTATTTTCATCTATCACGGGTTCAGAAACTGGTAACTCAGGTTGCGTTGGAGTTTCAACAATCGGTTCAAGCGGTGTCACTTGTCCCATTCGAGCGACTTCTTGTTCAAACTGCGTTTTAGACGCTAATAAATGCACGTTGAAGGTCACTTCATGGCCTTGGATTTTCAAGATATCAAGCGATGCAACTGAACTTAGCTTTTTAAGCTTGTTTTCAAGGGTGAAGAAGTCAACAGCATCACCAAGTTCAGTGAAGCGTACCTTTATAGCTTCAGAAGACTCACTTGCCACCACAACCGCAGCGCGTTTCGCGTAATAATCACTGATTTGGTTCACCATCTTTTCACTAGCAGATGAACCACTATTTGAACCTGACAACGGAGCTTGACGCGTAATGCCTATTGTTGCGGGTTTTTGATCATATAAAGTCCAACGAACATTATCTCCCTGCGCGCGGATCACTAACACAGCATCAACAGGATAGCGTTGACTGGCCTGCCCCACGGCCTGAGCGAAACCTCCCCACAAATCAGATACAGCGATTCCAGTAATATCATCGAAATCACCAACAGGGACCGTCATTGGCAAACCACGTTGTTTGGCTTGGCTCATAATATCGTTTAGTACTTTGGAATTAGCATGTTCCCAAACAATATTTCGATCTTGGCTCGTTTCTTCCACCAGCCAAACCAAAATATTTGCTCGAGCGGATGGCCAGAAAGGGAGTTGGGCTTGCGTTAATAATGAGCGAATATGTGGCGCACTAAAGCTCATTCGCATCGTTTGCTCACCTTGCAACTGCCCATAACTTAGCTGTGCTAGGTATTGAGAGCTTTGCTTTAGCGCTTTTTTTACCACTGGGTTGTTCGCGACAGTTTGATCACCGGAAGCGCGAACTAGCACTTCTGTCATGCCCTGAACACGAGCTTCGCTATCTGCATTCTCTTCAGTTTGATCCAATACAATTTCTGCTCGATACAGATCGACATTCGTCAGTGCATAAGCGGGCAATCCAACAAGCCCCAAAATCATCAACGCTAAGTTACGCATACTTTTCCTACATTCATGTCAGCGAACACCGATGATAAGCAACAATTTCAGGCAGAGCAACTAAAGGACTAATCAATACGGTTACAAAGTCTTATCTGCCCCTCAGAATAAGATCATAATTTACTAATTAATCATCAATATTTGATCTGATTCAGATTGTAATCGATTGCAACAGTGATAGAATCCCGCGAATTTTATTTTTGTAGAGTAATTACTACTTACCGCCACCTAAAGGAAGAACAATATGAAAAATGCCATCCAAGGCGCACAAATGCTTTTTGTCGCATTTGGGGCCCTCGTGTTAGTGCCGTTATTGACAGGCCTAGACCCAAGCGTTGCTCTATTCGGCGCAGGTATCGGAACCCTTCTTTTCCAATTTGTCACTCGCCGTACTGTGCCAATTTTCCTTGCTTCTTCTTTTGCTTTTATCGCACCTATCCTATACGGGGTTCAGACTTGGGGTATTCCTGCCACTATGGGTGGTTTGATGGCAGCGGGTTTTGTCTACGTTGCGATGGGTGCATTAATCAAAGTACGTGGGGTAGAAATTATTCATAAATTACTGCCACCGGTTGTGGTTGGTCCTGTGATCATGGTGATTGGTCTCGGCTTAGCGCCTGTTGCTGTCAGCATGGCTTTAGGTAAAGTGGATGGCGCTCAAGTGATCGATGCTGACGCATCTCTGGTTATTTCGGTTGCATCACTACTGACCACCATAATCCTCAGCGTCTTTGCGAAAGGCTTTTTGAAACTGACGCCAATTCTGGGCGGTATCGTCGTTGGTTACAGCTTAAGCCTAGGATATGGCATTGTGGATTTTACTCCTGTAAAAGAAGCTGCATGGTTCGCCTTACCGAACTTCACCATGCCTGAATTCAATATCAACGCAATTCTATTTATGATTCCTGTGGCCATTGCACCTGCGGTCGAGCACGTGGGCGACATGTTAGCCATCTCTAATGTGACTGGTAAAAACTACATCAAAAAACCAGGGCTACATCGCACCATTACTGGTGACGGCGTCGCGACTATCGCCGCTTCCATGGTAGGCGCGCCACCAAACACCACTTATTCCGAAGTTACTGGTGCAGTAATGCTAACCAAAGCGTTTAACCCTGTGATCATGACTTGGGCTGCGGTAACAGCCATTGTACTTGCTCTAGTTGGCAAGCTTGGAGCTGTACTACAAACCATCCCAATGCCAGTAATGGGCGGTATCATGATTCTTCTGTTTGGCTCCATCGCCACCGTTGGTTTAAACACTCTGATTAAGAACAATGTCGACCTACATAAATCTCGCAACTTAGTGATTGTGGCTATCACGCTCGTATTTGGTATCGGTGGTATGGCATTTGGTATTGGCGAATTCAGTCTTCAAGGCGTTAGCCTTTGCGGTATCGTAGCAATTCTTCTAAACCTAGTTTTGCCAAAAGATTTAGGCGAGAACCACGTTGTGGACAATGCTCAAATGGAAGAAGAAGCAAAATAGTGAACTAAAAGAAAAAGGGTTGGCATATATCAGCCAACCCTTCGTATCACAACCATTATACAAGCATCTACCGCTTATAAGCATAGATCCACAAACTGTCCCCGCGTCAATGTCGCTAAATCTTGCGCCGCGAGCTCTATCTCTAACCCTCTTTTACCTGCACTGACACATATACTGCCCTGCTCTAATGCACTTTGGTGAATGAATGTTGGCAAGGCTTTCTTCTGGCCTAGCGGGCTGATCCCCCCCACTACATACCCTGTCGTTTTTTGTGCGATATCGGGGTCTGCCATTTCGGCTTTCTTTCCTTTTGCCGCTTTAGCAGCAAGTTTAAGGTTTAGCTTTTCAGCAACCGGGATGACGGCTACTGCGAGATTTTTTGCTTCACCATTTAAACAAAATAGCAGCGTTTTAAAGACCTTTTCCGGATCTTGTCCCAACACTTGTGCCGCTTCTAAACCATAACTCTGCGCGCGTGGGTCGTGCTCATATTGGTGAACTTTGTGGGTAATTTTCTTTTTTTTAGCCAAATTAATTGCTGGGGTCATACGACGTTGTCCTTATACCCACCAACATAACCACCTGTGCTGTGAGTCGTCACTCAAATGGTTATATTGGTATTTATATAGTTAAACTTTACGAAACTTTTTATTGGTTTCTAAACACAAAAAAGCGCCGCAATTGCGGCGCTTTTAGTTAAAAATATCACGCTGATTGAGTCAAACGTTTTAATGCTTATTTATATACGATTTCACCTGAAGGTGCGTATTTGTTCACATCAACTGGGCTATTGGCTTCTAGGTATTCTTTCAATACTTCAGCATCCACAAAACCAGTGTTTACGTGACCTGGATGATCCGTGAGTTTCGGATAACCATCACCACCAGCCGCATTGTAGCTTGGTACTGTGAAACGGTAAGTTTCATCTAGGCGTAATTGCTTGCCACTGATGAAGACATTAGACACTTTACCGTCAGCAACAGTCATTGAAATACCTGCAAATTGCGCGTAAGCACCAGAGTCAACTGGCTTCGTTGCTACAACGTTTAGGTAATCAAGCACTTCCTGACCAGACATGTCTGTGTATGTCAGGATATTTGCAAATGGTTGAACTGTCAGTACGTCTTTGTATGTAACGTTACCCGCTTCAATAGAGTCACGGACACCACCAGAGTTCATCACAGCAAAGTCAGCTTTTGCACGCTCCATGTGAGCAGTCGCGATTAAACGGCCTAGGTTAGTCTGTTGGAAACGTACAACGTTACGATCACCTTCAAGCTTGCCGTTAGTTTCAGAGATTTTCTCGTTTAACTGTGCTTGGCCTTGCTCTTGGTATGGGCGTAAGAACTCAAGTAGTGCTGCGTCTTGTTTGATTTCATCTTCAATCAGAACGCGCTTCTTCTCACCGTTAATTTTAACCTTCTTCTTCAGGTTAACTGGGATCAGATCGTAGCTTACCATGGTTAGCTCGCCGTTACGGAACTCGTAATCAGCACGACCAACATATTTACCCCACTCGTGAGCCTGAACGATGTAAGTACCGTTTTGCATGTCTGGCTTACACTCATCAGAAGGCTTAAAGTTTTTCTTAACAACGTTTGGCGCTTCCATACATACAGGTTCTTGAGAGTGACCACCAACGATCATATCTAGAGAACCTTCGTCAAGGTAGCGAGCCAATGCTACGTCACCCGGAGCGTTGATACCACGGTTGCCATCTTCGTAGTGACCCATGTGTGTCACAGCAAAAATTAGGTCTGGTTTTTCAGTTTTCTCAAGTTCAGCGATTAGCTTTTTCGCTTCTTCTTTAGGGTCGCGGAAATCGATGCCACCGATAAATTCTGGGTTGCCGATTTTCGCTGTGTCTTCAGTCGTTAGACCAATAACAGCAATCTTAATGCCTTGCTTGTCAAACATTTGGTACGCTTGGAACATGCGCTCACCAGTTGCTTTGTCGTAGATGTTTGCTGAAAGCATTGGGAAGTTGGCCCACTCTTTCTGCTTAAATAGAACTTCTAACGGGTTATCAAACTCGTGGTTACCCAGCGCCATCGCATCGTAACCAATCTTACTCATGCCTTTAAAATCTGGTTCAGCATCTTGAAGGTCTGACTCTGGTACACCTGTGTTGATATCACCACCAGAAAGCAGTAGCGAACTGCCACCTTCTGCTGCAATTTCAGCGCGCAGTTCATCAATCAGCGTCTTACGTGCAGCCATGCCGTATTCGCCGTATTTGTTTTGCCAGAAACGACCGTGGTGGTCATTAGTGTGAAGAACTGTCAGCTTATAGGTTGTATCAGCTTCCCACTCATGCTGAGGTGCTGTTGCACAACCCGCTAGAGTAGCCAAAATTGCCGCGCTAATTGCGCTTTTTACGATCAGGCGTTGCTTCATTGTCATACCTTTTGAACTTTTGGGGATTTCCACTGCTTTTGAATATAGGCTCTACACAGAGAATTAATAACTATTGCTTCTTGCACAAAGAAAACTAAGCCCGTGGAACCTATAAAACTTGATATAGTTTAAATTAACTGAAAACGTCAGACAGTTCGTTTTCATATTTATGACGATTTGATCACGATATTATTGTCAATAACTTGCAACAACGCTCACAGCTTACACCTGAGAAGAGAAACGATCACAAGCAAACGTTTTACTGTGAAATACGCCGATTCACTGGTTGATGATAAAGTGGTCGCATTTACAACAAATATCGAAAATATCATCGATTTTTGCACAAAAAAGGCTGCCTATTAGGCAGCCTTATTGTTTCTAAATATGTCTATCGAATATCGATATGATCAAAACCTTTAATGAGATCATCTAGCGCTTTCATTTGCGCTAAGAACGGCTCTAACTTGTCTAATGGTAATGCTGATGGGCCATCACAACGCGCTTGCTCTGGGTTTGGATGCGCCTCAATAAATAGACCTGCAATACCTGTTGCTAAGCCGGCTTTTGCCAATTCAACCGTTTGCTCACGACGGCCACCTGAAGCCGCACCAGACGGATCGCGCATTTGTAGAGAGTGAGTCACATCAAAAATAATTGGGCTACCGTTTGAGGCTTTCTTCATAACACCAAAGCCCAGCATATCCACAACCAAATTATCATAGCCATGGCATGAACCACGTTCACATAGGATCACGTTCTCGTTGCCACATTCTGCAAACTTCTCAACAATATTGCCCACTTGACCAGGACTCATAAACTGAGGTTTCTTAACGTTAATCACTGCGCCTGTTTTTGCCATCGCTTCGACAAGATCAGTTTGACGAGCTAGGAATGCTGGCAACTGGATAACATCAACCACATCAGCCACAGGCTGAGCTTGAGCTTCAGTATGTACGTCGGTGATGATTTTCACACCAAACGTGTCTTTAAGCTCTTGGAAGATCTTCATCCCTTCTTCAAGACCCGGACCACGGTATGAATGCACTGAACTGCGGTTCGCTTTATCGAACGACGCCTTAAATACATAAGGGATACCCAGTTTCTCAGTCACTTTTACGTAGTGTTCACAAATCTGCATTGCCAGATCGCGGGACTCCAGAACGTTCATTCCAGCAAACAAGGTAAAAGGTTTATCGTTAGCTACTGGAATATCACCAACATGAACGATTTTTTGTTCCATCATCTTCTCTCTTTATTTATTGAGTTAATGCAAAATAACTTGCGGGTTACCCATTGCATTAACTTGATTCTTTAGTAGCTCAGCCGCCGGATCATCTGGACACTGATCAATAAAGTACTGGTAATCCGTCATCGCGATTTGATGGCAATCCAATTGTTGATAAATAAACCCTCGATCACGAATCTCATACGGGTCATCAGGCACAAAGGTTAACGCCAGATCAGTACAACGTAGTGCAAGAGTGTAACGCTCTTCGCGCAGCAACGCGCTTTTGATCAACGCCAGCCAGCGTCCAATAACCGTTGGATTATCCGCTTCTTTTAGATGTTCTTCTTTCAGCGTAGAAAATGGACCACTGTGTCCAACAAGCCATGCGCTTAGTGTATGCTCAGAAACATATTCGCCATTAAAAGGATTGATATATTGAGGTTTCTCACCATACCATTCAACGCGCAATAAAAACTGGCTTGGGAATGTCACACCGGTCAGTGGAAACCCGAGTTTCTTACCAAAATAGAGCAATAATGCACCAAGGCTGACGGGAATACCTTTTCGGCGTTGCAGTACTTTATCCATAAAAGCATTGGCCGAATCATAATACGCTTCTTGATCGCCAGAGAAACCCCACTCGGTATAGAAGAGACGAATAAAACGCTCAAACCGCTGCTTCTCATTGGGTTCATGTACCAATTCAAGCTCTGCTGCTGACAATAAACGCGCCAGCTCTAACTCAGCCCAATGAACTTCTGTCTCTGGGTTGATGGCCTTATTTAATACCAGCGCTCCTTCAGCAAGTTCCATTGCATCAAAGTCTTCATCAAATAGCTCAAGCATGATTGATGACCTACCTCAAATTACTCGAAAATTTTAACCTAAGAACATTGGGATTTTAGTCACGGCAACTTTTCCCGCCATGGCTAACCAACCCAATGCACCAAAGAATGAGAATGTACGTAGCAATTTGTTCTTGCCTAGTTTAAGCGCGAATAAACCTAGCGCAATGTACGCCAAAATACAGGTAATTTTCTCTGTCAGCCACGGTGCTGCCGCAGTAAAAGGAATAAATCCAGTGATAAGAATCAAGCCGATCCCTGACAGTAACAAACAGGTGTCATTGATATGAGGGAAGACTTTTAAAAACTTATTCTCTTGCAGCTTTGAATTCGCCATCATCAAAGCATAACGAACGGATAATAACGTTGCGCTCAATACAATCGTAAACAGATGAAAGTGCTTTAAACCTTCGTACATCGACATTCTCTCTTATTTTTTGGTGTTCCATTGACCCAGTGTTACTCGGTCATTTCCACCATAGTCCTTTTCTGTAGAAATTTGGCCGTAGCCAAACTCCGTAAATAGCTTCCTTACCGCTTCCCCTTGCTGATATCCATGCTCAAAAAGCAGCCAACCATTTTCGCACAGGTATTCCCTCGCCTTGTCAATAATATGACGAATATCAGCCAAGCCATTTTCAGCAGCGACCAATGCGCTACGAGGCTCAAACCGCACGTCGCCCTGCACCAAGTGTGGATCGTGCTCATCAATATAAGGAGGATTTGACACAATCAAAGCAAACTTCGTACCTGTTTCCAAAGGTTCGAACCAACTTCCTGCATAAAAAGCGGCATTCGTAAGGTTAAGGTTCGCTGCATTTTCTGTTGCGAGTTGCTGCGCCTCAACTTTCAAATCGATCCCTATCACATGTCGCTTAGGTAGCTCTGAAGCAAGCGCAAGTGCAATGGCGCCCGTACCGGTTCCTAAATCAAGGAGATTGCCGTCATTCTCTTCCGCTTTATCCAACGCGATTTCCACCAACCTTTCCGTATCCGGTCTTGGGATCAGCGTTGATGGCGATACCTTAAGTGGTAATGACCAAAACTCGCGCTCCCCAACAATATAGGCAACAGGCTCACCGGAAAGACGACGTTCTAGCAATAAAGAGAAGGCATTTAACTCTTGTTGTGACAGTTCTTTGTCAGGCCAAGTCAGTAGGAAGGAGCGTGGTTTTTTAAGGGTGTGGCAAAGTAATACCGCAGCATCAAGAGAAGGCGATTCACTGCCACTCTCCTGAAGCTGGGCGATTGCCTGCTTTAATGTGTTTTCAACACGACATTGTGCAGACATTGAATTAGTTGTTTTCCGCCAGAGCAGCTAGCTGATCTGCTTGGTGTTCTTGAATAACAGGTTCAACCAAGCTAGCCAAGTCACCTTCCATGACTTCATTTAGGCGGTAAACCGTCAGGTTAATACGGTGGTCCGAAACACGTCCTTGAGGGTAGTTATAGGTACGAATGCGGTCACTACGGTCACCTGAACCAAGCAGGTTACGACGTGTGTCTGATACTTCAGCAGCACGTTTGGCTTCTTCTGCCTGAATAATACGTGCAGCAAGTACTGCCATCGCTTTCGCTTTATTCTTATGCTGTGAACGCTCGTCCTGACATTCTACAACGGTACCTGTTGGTAAGTGAGTAATACGGATAGCTGAGTCTGTGGTGTTAACGTGCTGACCACCTGCGCCTGATGCACGGAAGGTGTCAATTTTCAGATCAGCGGCTTTAATCTCAGGAATTTCAGCTTCTGGGATCTCTGCCATTACCGCAACCGTACATGCCGAAGTATGTACACGACCTTGCGATTCTGTCGCTGGTACACGTTGTACGCGGTGACCACCAGATTCAAACTTCAGCACACCATATGCGCCATCGCCAGTGACCTTAGCAATCATCTCTTTATAGCCGCCATGCTCCGCTTCATTGGAAGACATAACTTCAATACGCCAGCCTTTTTTCTCAGCGAATCTGCTGTACATGCGGAATAAGTCACCCGCAAAAATGCCTGCTTCATCACCACCAGCACCTGCACGAATTTCTAAGAAACAGTTGCGGTCATCATTCGGGTCTTTTGGTAATAGAAGAATTTGCAGTTCGTCATTTAAACGCTCAATCGCTTCTTTTGCGTCTTTGATTTCTTCCTGAGCCATCTCGCGCATTTCTTCATCGTCTTCTTTTGCCATTTCTTCGGCAGCAACAAGATCTTCTTGTGCTTGCTGATAGGCTTGAAAACACTTCGTCACTTCCTCTAGTTGAGAGTACTCTTTCGACAATGCACGGAATTTATCCTGATCACCAATAACATCAGGATCACCAAGTAGGTGCTGAACTTCTTCATAACGTTCTACAAGCGTTTCTAGCTTGATAAGAATGGAGGCTTTCATAGTTTTCTTAAACTCAGGGGTTATTTTGATTATGAGTCTTCAAGACCCAAACTCTGTCTAATTACGGCCAGTTTAGCTGGCTCTCCTTGCTCCGCTGCACTTTGTAGCGCTCGGGTAGGAGCATGGATCAATTTGTTGGTGAGCTTGTTACTCAGCTCTAATAACACTTTTTCTGGATCGGCACCCGATGCCAATGACTGGAGACTCTTACTTAGCAGATCTTCACGAATGTCATTGGCCGATTTCCGAAACTCTCGGATGCTATCAACCGCTTGCAATGAGCGCATCCATGTCATAAATGCGGCACTTTCTTCACTGACGATCGCTTCAGCTTGAATGGCTTCAACTTTCCGTTGCTCAATATTGTTATCAACGATCGATTGCAGATCATCTACTGTGTAGAGATAAGCATCATTGAGCTCACCGACTTGTGCTTCAATGTCCCGAGGAACCGCAATATCAACTAATAAAACAGGCTGACAACGACGGGCTTTCAACGCAGTTTCGACCATGCCTTTACCAATAATAGGCAAGGGACTTGCTGTTGAGCTGATCACGATATCTGCACGCGGTAAGTGAGTAGGAATTTCTTCTAAACTGATCACTTCCGCACCAAACTCTTCCGCAAGTGGTAACGCCCGCTCTCGCGTTCGGTTGGCTACAATCATTTTCTGGCATCCATTGGCAGATAAATGCTTCGCAACTAATTCAATCGTTTCACCAGCGCCAACTAATAAGACCGTTGACGTTTCCAGAGATTCAAAAATGTGTTTCGCTAACGTGCACGCTGCATACGCAACGGAGACGGCATTGCCACCAATGTCCGTTTCAGTGCGAACACGCTTAGCGACAGAAAATGTTTTCTGAAACAGCTTCTCGATTGATGTATCAACGGCTTTGTGCTCACGGGCATCCGAATAGGATTGTTTAACCTGCCCTAAAATTTGAGGCTCACCAAGCACCAAAGAATCCAAACCGCAGGAAACGCGCATCAGATGGCGAATAGCCGCCTGCTCTTCATGAATATAAAGGCTTGGTTTTAATTCTTCAGGACTCACTTGATGAAACTGAGAAATCCAGTCAATCAACTTACTTTTGCCAGATGGTTTTACATCACAATAAATTTCGGTCCGGTTACAGGTAGAGACGATAACGCAGCCGTTGACGTTTGGGTTATCGCCAAGCTGCGTCAGTGCAACTGGCAATTTTTCAGGGCCAAACGCGACTTTCTCTCGCAGTTCTACCGATGCCGTATTGTGATTAATACCAATGGCAAGCAATGACATGTATGGATGATTCTCTGGGTCAGATAAAAAGCAAACAGGGCGGAATTTTACTTGATGGCCTCGGTTATTGAAAGGGTAACGAGGATATGTTTTCGTGACTTCGTGATATCAATGATATAGTAGCGC
Source organism: Vibrio sp. NTOU-M3 (assembly GCF_040869035.1). Lineage (NCBI taxonomy): Bacteria > Pseudomonadati > Pseudomonadota > Gammaproteobacteria > Vibrionales > Vibrionaceae > Vibrio > Vibrio sp. NTOU-M3. Next base: position 838,533 of record NZ_CP162100.1, on the reverse strand, counting down.
CATTCAAAGGTATTGATTGAGCAGTTATCCAACGATGAAAATACGATTTCGTTTGCCGTTAATCTGGACTTTAACTCTTTTGTTCTTATCGGGTTGTGCCGCCGTACAAAACAGCACCACCAACGTCGAATGGCAAACTCACCAACAGCGCCTTGCGAGCATTTCTCATTATCAAGCGGTTGGTAAAATTGGCTATATTTCCCCAGACCAACGCCAATCCCTTAACTTCCAATGGAAACATTCTCCGCAAAATAGTGAGCTGCGCCTTTCTACATTCTTAGGACAAACCGTCCTCAATTTATCAGTCACACCAAAAGGTGCCGTCGTTGAAACCTACGATGATCAAACCCTGACTGCCGCTGATGCTGATACGTTGATCTACCAATTAACTGGTTTAGCTATTCCATTTAAAGATCTCAATCATTGGTTGCTCGGTGAACCTGGCAATGTTGAACATTTTACGACCAACGCCCACAACACCTTAGCCTCATTAAGCAAAACGCTTGAATCACGAACGTGGCAACTTGATTACCTTAATTATCGAGATGAGCCTTTTAATGGCCTTCCTCTCCCGCTTCCACAAAAATTAAAGCTTCAACAAGCCAGCACCAAAATTAACATCATCGTATCTAAGTGGACTTTAACCCAATGATCACCAGCACAACTCAATGGCCTTCTCCCGCAAAACTCAATTTATTTTTGTATATCACTGGCCAACGTGAAAATGGGTACCATGAACTTCAAACCTTATTTCAGTTTGTCGATCATGGTGACACATTGATCATCACCGCGAATTCCAGCGGTGACATTGCACTCACCCCTGAAATACCCGGCGTTCCACTACAAGACAACCTTATTTGGAAAGCCGCGACTGCGCTGCAGAAATACGCAAATTGTGAACTTGGGGCCCATATTGAGCTAAATAAAATATTGCCTATGGGTGGGGGGATTGGCGGTGGCTCTTCCAATGCGGCAACCGTATTAGTTGCGCTGAATTATTTGTGGCAATTAGCGCTATCTGATGACGAACTTGCTCAGATTGGCCTGCACTTAGGAGCCGATGTCCCAGTATTTGTCCGAGGTTTCGCCGCATTTGCAGAAGGTGTTGGTGAAAAACTCAGTCAAGCCGAACCTAAAGAACAATGGTATTTAGTCGTTCGTCCAAATGTGGCTATCGCAACGGCAGATATTTTTACTCACCCACAATTAACACGAGATACGCCGAAGCGAGCGCTGGCAACACTTCTTTCCACTCCTTACGAAAACGATTGCGAAAAAATTGTTCGAATGCTGTACCCAGAGGTTGATAAGCAACTTTCATGGCTGCTACAATACGCGCCGTCGAGATTGACCGGGACTGGATCGTGCGTGTTTGCTGAGTTTTCCAGTGAAGACGACGCTCGTTCGGTTTTGGAAAAACTACCTGACACTGTCTCTGCTTTTGTAGCTAAAGGGCGTAATGTTTCGCCTCTACATGAGACATTGGCTAAGCATCGCTCAGCCCACAATTCAATTATCTAAAACTGGACGCAACCCTGAGGTTTCCACCGTGCCTGATATGAAGCTATTTGCTGGTAACGCAACACCTGAACTAGCCCAACGCATTGCTGATCGTCTATACATCTCCCTTGGTGACGCTACTGTTTCTCGTTTTTCTGATGGCGAAGTCGCTGTTCAAATTAACGAAAACGTACGTGGTAGTGATGTTTTCATTATCCAATCAACATGCGCACCAACCAACGACAACCTAATGGAATTGGTTGTAATGATTGATGCAATGCGCCGTGCTTCAGCGGGCCGTATTACAGCAGTTATCCCTTACTTTGGTTACGCTCGCCAAGACCGTCGTGTACGTTCTGCGCGTGTGCCAATCACTGCAAAAGTTGTTGCTGACTTCCTTTCTAACGTTGGGGTTGACCGCGTTCTGACTATTGACCTACACGCTGAACAGATTCAAGGTTTCTTTGATGTTCCTGTAGACAACATTTTCGGTACGCCTGTTCTTCTAGAAGACATGGAAAACCGTGGTCTTGAAAACCCTGTTGTTGTTTCTCCTGATCTTGGTGGTGTTGTACGCGCTCGTGCAACAGCAAAAGCATTAGGTGATATCGATATCGCTATCGTCGACAAACGTCGCCCACGCGCTAACGTTTCTGAAGTGATGAACCTCATCGGTGATGTTGAAGGACGCGATTGCGTGATCGTTGATGACATGATCGATACAGGTGGCACACTATGTAAAGCGGCTGAAGCGCTAAAAGAGCGTGGTGCTAAACGCGTTTTCGCTTACGCGACACACGCTGTTTTCTCTGGCAATGCTGCGCAAAACATCAAGAGCTCTGTTCTTGACCAAGTGATTGTCACTGACTCTATCTCTCTTTCTAAAGAGATGGCGGCGACAGGCAAAGTCACCACACTTAGCCTATCTCGCATGCTGGCAGAAGCAATTCGCCGCATCAGCAACGAAGAGTCTATCTCAGCAATGTTTAACTAATCTTACGATTGTTATAAACACTGAATTTTTAAAGCGCTTCCCGATGGAAGCGCTTTTTATTTGAGGCAAAACCAATCACCTGTCATCAGGCCAGTTTTCTGTGCTATCATACTGCGCTTTTTGAGATTGCAGAGAGATCCCAACCTTGAGTCAACAAATCAAACTTCTTGTCGGATTAGCCAATCCAGGCCCTGAATATAAAAAAACACGCCACAATGCGGGCGCATGGGTAGTAGAAGAGTTAGCTCGCGTTCATAACACAACGCTCAAAGAGGAATCGAAGTTTTTCGGTTACACCGGGCGCATTATGATGAATGGTCAAGACCTCCGTTTGCTTATCCCAACAACATTTATGAACTTGTCAGGAAAGTCGATCGCTGCACTGGCGAAGTTCTATCAAATCAAACCCGAAGAAATTATGGTGGCACACGACGAGCTCGACTTGCCGCCAGGGGTAGCTAAGTTTAAAAAAGGCGGTGGGCACGGTGGGCACAATGGCTTACGCGACACCATCAGCAAACTGGCTAATAACAAAGATTTCTACCGTCTTCGAATCGGCATTGGCCATCCGGGACACAAAGACAAAGTTGCTGGTTTTGTATTAGGAAAAGCGCCTGCAAAAGAGCAAGAGCTTTTAGACGCAGCAGTCGATGAGTCTGTCCGTTGCTTAGATATCTTGCTAAAAGACGGCTTAACCAAAGCACAAAACCGCTTACACACGTTCAAAGCTGAATAAGGTTACTATCATGGGTTTTAAATGTGGCATCGTTGGTCTACCAAACGTTGGTAAATCAACTCTGTTTAACGCACTCACTAAAGCGGGTATTGAAGCCGCTAACTTCCCGTTTTGTACAATCGAACCAAACACTGGTGTGGTTCCGGTGCCAGATCTTCGTCTGGATGCGCTAGCGAAAATCGTTAACCCGCAGAAAACCTTACCAACCACTATGGAATTCGTGGATATCGCTGGCCTAGTAGCAGGCGCATCAAAAGGTGAAGGTTTAGGTAACAAATTCTTGGCAAACATCCGTGAAACTGATGCTATCGGTCACGTTGTTCGCTGTTTTGAAAACGAAAACATTGTTCACGTTGCAGGTAAAGTATCACCTATCGAAGATATCGAAGTGATTAACCTTGAACTTGCTATGGCTGACCTTGACTCTTGTGAGCGTGCGCTCCAACGTAATGCTAAGAAAGCAAAAGGCGGCGACAAAGATGCTAAGTTTGAGCTGACCGTACTAGAAAAACTGCTTCCAGTATTAACTGAAGGTGGTATGGCTCGTACAGTTGAGTTGGCAAAAGAAGAGTTGGCAGCGATTGGCTACCTGAACTTCCTAACATTAAAACCAACTATGTACATCGCGAACGTAAATGAAGATGGTTTTGAAAACAACCCATATCTAGATGCCGTACGCGAATTTGCAGAAAAAGAAAACAACGTTGTTGTTCCTGTTTGCGCAGCAATCGAATCTGAGCTTTCAGAGCTAGAAGATGAAGATCGTGAAGAGTTTCTTGCAGACATGGGCATCGAAGAGCCGGGGTTAAACCGAGTGATTCGTGCTGGTTACGAACTATTGGAACTTCACACTTACTTTACGGCTGGTGTGAAAGAAGTTCGCGCATGGACAATCCCTGTTGGAGCAACTGCACCAAAAGCAGCGGGTAAGATCCACACCGACTTTGAAAAAGGGTTCATCCGTGCAGAAGTCGTTGGTTACGACGACTTTATTCAATTTAACGGTGAAAATGGCGCGAAAGAAGCAGGAAAATGGCGTCTAGAAGGTAAAGAATACATCGTTAAAGATGGTGATGTTGTTCATTTCCGCTTCAACGTTTAAGTAACTCGATGATTTTACTCTCTTAGAGTGCATATAAAAGCCAGTGCTATCACTGGCTTTTTTTATACTCCGTAGAAATAAAATCCATAAACTGATGCCAAATTATTTGCACTTTTCGATCATTAACGCGCCTCTTTGCTCAAAAAGAAACCGAACGATTCATTTGTCGGGATTTATTCAAAAAAACTGTTGACGGTTCTCACACAGATCCGCATAATGCGCCCCGTTCCCGACGAGACTGATATGGTTTTGAAAGGAAGAAAACATGGTATGGCTACGTAGCTCAGCTGGTTAGAGCACATCACTCATAATGATGGGGTCACAGGTTCGAATCCCGTCGTAGCCACCATTCCTAAGTGCTTTTAACAAAAGCCTTTAGGAAAAGATGCGGAAGTGGCGGAATTGGTAGACGCACCAGATTTAGGTTCTGGCGCCGCAAGGTGTGAGAGTTCAAGTCTCTCCTTCCGCACCATGTTTTAAGTGGTTTTATAACTACTACCTGCAGGTCTATCGCCAAGCGGTAAGGCAGCGGCTTTTGATGCCGCCATTCCCTGGTTCGAATCCAGGTAGACCTGCCATTATTCCAAAGTGAGATTCCTTTAAGAAAAGGGTTGTCACTTAGAGCGTGAAGGTTTATATTGTTTCGCTCAAAAAGATGGCTACGTAGCTCAGCTGGTTAGAGCACATCACTCATAATGATGGGGTCACAGGTTCGAATCCCGTCGTAGCCACCATTCTTTCTTTATGAAAGAGCAGTTATAACTGTTAGTTTTTACCAATTAACTGATAGTTTATAGAGTTCAAGATGCGGAAGTGGCGGAATTGGTAGACGCACCAGATTTAGGTTCTGGCGCCGCAAGGTGTGAGAGTTCAAGTCTCTCCTTCCGCACCATCTTGAAATACTCTAAACAATATATGCGGAAATGGCGGAATTGGTAGACGCACCAGATTTAGGTTCTGGCGCCGCAAGGTGTGAGAGTTCAAGTCTCTCTTTCCGCACCATATATTGAATAGTCTTTTGACTATCGCCTGCAGGTCTATCGCCAAGCGGTAAGGCAGCGGCTTTTGATGCCGCCATTCCCTGGTTCGAATCCAGGTAGACCTGCCATTATTTTGATTATTGAGTTTACTCAGTAATTATGCGGAAGTGGCGGAATTGGTAGACGCACCAGATTTAGGTTCTGGCGCCGCAAGGTGTGAGAGTTCAAGTCTCTCCTTCCGCACCATCTTGATTTAAAGAATATTGTGTTGGCTACGTAGCTCAGCTGGTTAGAGCACATCACTCATAATGATGGGGTCACAGGTTCGAATCCCGTCGTAGCCACCATTTATTTCGTTATTTAGGTTTTACCAATTACCTTGATGACGACAGAAAAGTTGCGGAAGTGGCGGAATTGGTAGACGCACCAGATTTAGGTTCTGGCGCCGCAAGGTGTGAGAGTTCAAGTCTCTCCTTCCGCACCATACTTTTCTAATTTGATCAGTCTTTACGACTATCGCCTGCAGGTCTATCGCCAAGCGGTAAGGCAGCGGCTTTTGATGCCGCCATTCCCTGGTTCGAATCCAGGTAGACCTGCCACTATTTTGATTATTGAGTTTACTCAGTAATTATGCGGAAGTGGCGGAATTGGTAGACGCACCAGATTTAGGTTCTGGCGCCGCAAGGTGTGAGAGTTCAAGTCTCTCCTTCCGCACCATTATTTGATATGTCTTTTATGACTATCGCCTGCAGGTCTATCGCCAAGCGGTAAGGCAGCGGCTTTTGATGCCGCCATTCCCTGGTTCGAATCCAGGTAGACCTGCCATTATTTGTAGGTTCAATGGATAACATCTTTTGATGCTCCATCTATTGTCCCTGGTCCGGCTCTAACTAGCCTACCATTACAACGTCAAGTTGATTCACCAATTATCAGCTATGACTACAGATTTGTTGCGGAAGTGGCGGAATTGGTAGACGCACCAGATTTAGGTTCTGGCGCCGCAAGGTGTGAGAGTTCAAGTCTCTCCTTCCGCACCATTTATTACAAACCCAGCTTTCTCTGGGTTTTGTTTTATCTATCCGTCTAACTTTACTTCATCTCCTTCTTTCCGAATTAACACACTTTTGCGAGCGATGAACAACGAGTTCACTTTACGTAGAGCGCGCTTACTTACACTTAGCTTAGGCATAAAAAAATCCAGCCGAAGCTGGATTTTTGCATTGCAACTAATTGGATTAACCAAGTAAACCAAGAGCAGAGTTTGGTGCTTGTTTTGCCTGTGCCAAGACAGAGCTTGATGCTTGAGACAAGATTTGCGATTTAGTAAGCGCTGTCGTCTCTTTAGCAAAGTCAGTGTCTTTAATACGGCTCTTAGAAGCATTCACGTTTTCGTTAATGTTATCTAAGTTGTTGATCGCATGGTTAAAGCGGTTTTGGAATGCACCCAGCTCCGCACGGTGACTATCTACAAACTTCAGAGCCGCATCCACAATAGCGACAGACTCTTGTGCGCCACCTACTGTAGTTACGTCAATGGTATCTACCGTCACGGCTTGAGCTGCACCCATGCTCAATTCACCAGCAAGGCTACCACCAAAGGTTGTTGCACCTTCTACCTTATTGTTATCTGTGAAGATTTGTAACTTACCCTCTTCATCAACCGATGCTTTCACCATATCAGTCTGACCATTGATGTACGTTGCAAGTTCTTCGATATCATCACCTTCTTTTGCATTGATAGTGATGTTTTGTGCCTGACCAAACTTATCAGTCAGTGCGATGGTCAGATCGTTAGCACCTGCTTGAACGGCCCAGTCTTTATCTTGACCATTTGCTGCAACATAGCTGCTACCGCCCATCATGGTGTTGTCACTACGCATATTGTTCAGCGTTAACATCACCGCTTCACCATTATCTGCACCGATCTGGAATGATTTGGTTGCGAATGTACCGTTAAGTAGCTTATTACCACCAAATGAGGTCGTTTCCGCAATACGGTTCAATTCGTCATTCAATGCAGTGATTTCTTCTTGAATCGCCACGCGCTCAGACTTAGAGTTTGAACCGTTCGCCGATTGTAGTGATAGATCACGCATACGTTGCAGGATGTTGGTGGTTTCATTCATGGCACCCTCTGCGGTTTGCGCCATTGAAATACCATCATTCGCGTTACGTACAGCAACATCTAAGCCACGGCTTTGCACATTCAAACGGTTAGAGATCTGCAAGCCAGCAGCATCGTCTTTTGCACTGTTGATTTTAAAACCAGAAGATAAACGTTCCATTGATGTCTGTTGTGCTGATGTTGCGCTATTTAAATAACGCTGCGCAGTCATCGCCGATACGTTAGTGTTTACATTAACCGCCATAGTGGTCTCTCCTATTGATTATCCGACGAGTCGGAAGTTCCGAACGGTTTCCGACGTCTCGGCAAACCAATTAGTTCTCTCAAAGTACCCTTATTAGCGACCCGCATTGAGTTTCCTTTAGAAGAAAAATGGAATTGTATGCCGAAAAAATAAACTTTAGATGATTAGGTGACCAAGGAAACAGTTTGAGAAGTTTTAATTAAAGAATAATCAGAATCGGTCGAGTGATAGCGTTAGCACATCAATTACGCGCTACATCATGCTGAAATATGGAAGGTTTAAAAGTTACAGAAAAAGAAAAAGCCCCTTTCCTTTGAGAGAACCGGGGCTATGTGGTAGCCATGCCAATGTGGAGATCGAGAGAAATGACACATTTTGGCTGCCGAGTGCATGATTAATGGCAAAGTATAAAGCAGGTGAGAGAGAGAACTTTACACTCAATATCAATCATGCTTGCCTAAGCTCCTTCATTAACCCCACGTCTGGGAGTGCGTTAATGAAGGGTCTTATTACTACTGCAATAATGACATTGCAGAGTTTGGCAACTGTTTTGCTTGAGCTAGAATCGATGTACCAGCTTGTTGCAAAATTTGTGCTTTGGTCATTTGCGTTGTTTCCTTCGCAAAATCGGTATCTTTAATACGGCTGTTTGACGCTTCAACGTTTTCTTGAATGTTAGCCAAGTTATTAATACTGTGGCTCAAACGGTTTTGTTTCGCACCTAAGTCAGCTCGTTGAGAGTCTACATACTTAAGCGCTGCATCCACAATACCTACTGCATTTTGTGCACCACCCACCGAACGTACGTCAATGTTCTGAACGGTTGTCGCAACACCAGGGCCACCGTTAAGTCCAAGCTCACCGGCTAGGCCACCAGAGATATTGAGGTTGCCTTGTAGGTTTGGCTCTGCGGCAAAGATCTGCAGCTTACCTTCTTCGTTAACAGATGCTTTGAACTTATCGGTTTGACCGTTAATGTACGTTGCCAGTTCTTCAATGTCGTCGCCTTCTTTTGCTAAAACATCTAGCGTAATGGCTTCACCATCTTTGGTGGTAAATTCAAATTTAAGATCTTTGGCCGTTGCGGGAACGCCCCAGTCTTTGTCTTTACCTTGCTCAGAAATGAATGACTGGCCGCCCATACGAAAATCATCCGCACGTACACTGGTCAATCCCATGATGATTGCCTCACCAGAACTCGCACCGATCTGGAATGACGCTTCACCAAATGAACCATTAAGCAACTTACGGCCACCGAATGACGTCGTCTCGGCGATACGGTTTAGCTCATCTTGCAGTGCTGCAACTTCTTCGTGCAGAGCTTGACGCTCAGATGCTGAGTTGGTGCCGTTAGCAGACTGCAATGACAAGTCACGAATACGTTGTAAGATACTGGTCGATTCGTTCATCGCCCCTTCAGCTGTCTGTGCAATCGAGATACCATCGTTCGCGTTACGCATTGCAACATCAAGACCACGAGACTGCGCTGTCAATCGGTTCGAGATTTGCAGACCTGCCGCATCATCTTTTGCACTGTTAATTTTATTACCTGAAGATAGGCGTTCCATCGAGGTGTTTAATTCACCTGTCGCCTTATTCAAGTAACGCTGAGCGGTCATCGCCGACACGTTAGTATTTACTGTAATGGTCATAGTTTGCTCTCCTAGTGAGTTCGCAAGTGCTTGCGAAGCGGCCAGCTTAATCTCATTTGGAAGCACTGACCGTGATGACTTGCTAAACCGGCAATCACCGGTTTATAAACCTTTTGATAACTCTTGATATTACTCTTTCAAGTACTATGCCAAGTTTAAGAAAAATCTCACAAAAGATTTATTACTCAATTTATTCAATCATTTATAACAAGGAATCGGTTTTTATAATGGCTAAAAACCTATCTTTCTTATTCAACGGCAAAATGCATTGCCATCTGATTGCCGCTTAATTGCCATAGCTGCTTATGCAACTTATGTTCATCACCAAGGGCAGCATCACCTAACCAGCACTTACGGCATAGCACGTAAGGCATGATGGTTAGATGTAGTTAAAAAGCGTCAGGTCTTTGGTTTTGCCAAAAGCCTGTTGCGATGCCTGAAGCGCACGTGAGTTTTCATTAAACTCAATCACCGCTTCGGCATAATCCAAATCTTCAAACGTACTTTTTGACTTCGCGAGCGTCATCTTAAAGTCTTCATGTTGCTGCTCTTGAATATCGAGCGTACTCAGCCTTGCACCCACATCGGTGCGCGCTTTGTTTAAATGGATAAAAGCAGCATGAAATTCTTGCGTAATTTGATGTAACTTAGCTGTATTCGAGCTGTCTGAAACCGAGCCTTCAGATAGCGCCATCGCATCACGAAATGTTTCAAAGATCGAATACGTTCTTCTTGGCTCAAGGGTAATTTCATCCCCTTTGTTAATCTGGCCTTTTACCTGAATCGAAACATCTTCAAACTTAATTCCCGTCGATGGGTCAAATTCATCAGCGGCAACCACCGAACCGTCACGCTCTAATTGATAACCATATTTGCCGCTTGGCATATCAACGAAAGTGACTTTATAGGTAGACTGATCATCCGGGTTAAGGTTAATCGCTCTTTCCAACAACAGTTCTGAAGCCTCGCCTAATGCGTACTGTGGTTCAAAGTCACCAAATGGGTTATCAATTTCCATAAACAGCTTGCTGCCAGGATCATTAATAGGCATTTCCAAGGCGTTGGAAATCTTCATCTTGCGTTGATAATCATCTCCGGCATAGACCACATCACCATTACCATCTCGAAAGAAAGGCTGGTTTTTAGGTTTGGTCCCAGCAAAGATGTAGTTACCCGACTCGTCCTGAACATTCACCAAGTTGAGAAAGTTGTTGGCAATTTCTTCGATTTCTCGGCGCTTAGCAAAGCGGTCTTCTGGAGAAAGCGAGCCGTTAATCATTTCCATTACGGTACGTTTTGCTTCATCCGCGTAACTTTCTGCGTTCGAAATGATCACTTCATGATGTTCTAAACGGTTTCGACTTAACACGATACCGTCCATATACTGGCGCAGCTGTTCACTTTGCTGACCAATATTTTGAATATAATGGGTCGCCAATGGGTCATCGCTGGCTTTCATGAGCCGCTTACCTGATGCAAGCTGGGCCTGATTGTGATGCACCTTGGTCTCTTGACGACGCAAGTCATTTTGCACCGACTGATAATTATGGAAGCTAGAAATACGGTTTAACATTTATATCGCCTCCTATCTCAGTGCCAGAATGGTGTTAAAGGTATCATTCGCAGCCTGCATAATGCGTGACGATGCCATATATGCCTGTTGGAACTTCATCATATTGGCCGCTTCTTCATCTAGGTTTACCCCCGAGATGGAAGCTACACGCTCTTGCGCCGCTTCTTTTTCTAACCGAGAGACATCGGTCAAGCGCGAGGCGGTCGACATTTGTAAGCCCACATCGGTATTCAAGTTATGGTAAATGTCCAATACCGTGGACTCACCATCATTGAGCTTTTTGTTGGTCTGAATATTTTGCATTTTTAGCAAGTTGCCGTTGTCACCTTCAGATGGGACAAGATTTGCCGTGAACTTGTCGTTCGGCAGTGCTCCGCCAGTCAGTTCAAAACTGGTGCCCATTACCGTTACCGGACCTGTTGGTGGATAGGCTTGCGGTGCAAGTAACATTTTCCCTTTGGTATCAGTAACTGCAAATTGGTTGCCGTCTGGCGATACCACAACTTCAAACTCACGCAGATCACCAGCGGCAGCAATCGTGAACTTTGCATTGCCCTGCGCAAATGTGGTTGAAGCTTCATAACTTTGCGCTGCAATGTGTGAGGGATCGTTGGTTTCCATCTTAATTTGCGCGCCGCCATATCGTGTCGGTCTAAGTAAGACACGCTCACCTTGGCTTAAATCATTACGAATTTCGATTCGGATGCCATCTAAATAAATCGAGTCACCCACCACAGGAACGGCAGACTGCTCACCATCTGGCTTGGTGATAATGTAGTCGCTGCCATTATTTTGCAGCGAATATTCACCACCTTTTAACTGGCTGGTGTCTTCGATAAAGACCGCAAGGTCGGCCGTCGAATTTGAACTGGTGATCACACGCGCTTTAGCGACAGGTTCTGAGTTCACATCGGTAAAGATCAAACCACCAATATTCCCTCTCAAATCCATACCTTGAGATTGCAACGTATTCACTTCATGGGAGAAAGCGGTCGCCATTCGGCCGAGCTGGTCCATCAATTGTGGAATGCGTTTGTCGCGCATATCTAACATTGCACCAATTTTGCCGTCAATGTCTTTGGTAGTAATGGCTTTGATGCCCTTTCCTTCGATCATCGCCAGACGGCGTTGATGCACATCAGGATAACCATCAATCATTTTAAGCTGACTGGCTTCGGTACCTGAAACTAAGGTGTGTCCGTTACCAATATGGACGTTAAAGCCTTCCGCATTTTTGCGCGGTGTTACCGTTACTTTGGTGTACTCCGATAGCTCTGCTATTAGCTTTTCATGTTGGTCCATCAAGTCATTGTGAGGGCCGGCGGTTCGCATCATTAAACGATGCAAATCGCGGATTTCTAACGCAAGCTGATTGACGCGCTCGATACCTAAATCAAGCTTTTTATTGGTGACATCGGACTGCAAACGAATGGTTTCATGAAAGTCATTTAGGTTTTGCGTGATTAAGCCCGCTTTTTCGAGCACAACTTTACGTGCACCCACATCGTTTGGGCTGTCAGCCAAAGACTTTACTGCATCAAACCATTCGTTCATGTTTTCTGGAATTTTTTTCGACGCCACTGAAGACAACATACTTGAGAGCATCTCAAGGTTTTCTTCAACATCACGTTTGTGCGCGTAGTTGGTCGTCGATAAATTAAGCTCGTTAACGGCAAACTGATCCCATGAGCGGCGAACTTTTTCCACATGTACGCCCATACCGTAGGTTTCCCCACCATATTGACGCGGCATATTCGTGCCTTGTATTACAGACTGACGACTATAACCCTCTGTATTAACATTGGAAATGTTATGACCTGTGGTATTTAGTTGTCTCTGAGCCGTAAGTACACTTTGTGAACCAAGATTCAGAAGATCCGACGCCATATTGCCCCCGAAAACCCAATAAAATCAGTAATTACTGAACTGCTACCCATATACAAAGCAACATGCGTGCCAGAACAATGTAGGAATTATTTGATAATAAAAAGCCAGCAGGACGCTGGCTTAGAAATGATGTAATTGAGATTACATTTGGTCAATTTTATCTTTTACCCTCAATACCTTATCTGCATATTTCGGGTCAGTTGCGTAACCAGCTTGATGGATACCATTAATGAACTTTTCAGAATCACCGCCATGACGCAGAGCCAATGTATAACGAGGGTTTTCTTGTAGGAAACGAACGTAGTCGTTAAAGCTATCTTGGTAACTTTGGTAAGAACGAAATGCGGCTTTTTCCTGGACAGGAACCCCCTGATGGTATTCAAGAGTTTGTGTAGCCACGCGCTCTCCACCCCAGCTACGATCCGCTTTAATATTAAACAGGTTATTACTGCTGTGGCGAGCATTACCCACCATTTTCTGGCCCCATCCAGTTTCAAGGGCAGCTTGAGCAAGAAGCAGTGATGAATCAACCCCAAGAGCTTGTGCTGCTTTTTCAGCGTACGGCTTCAATGACGCGACAAAGGACTCTGGCGAATCAAATGAACTTGGTTCCGTTTTGGTAGTGTTTGTTGCTTGTTCTACCTGCTCAGCACGGTATTGACGAGTGCGGTTTACCTTATCCATCAGCTGCTCGAAGCTTTCATTGTTCGCTGCGGCATTCTGGTTTTCTACTTTCCCCGTGCTTAATTGAGCAACAATCATGTCTGCTAAGCCCAGTGAACCATTCGCACTCAACTCACTGGCCATCTGCTCATCCATCATTTGACGGTAGAACTGCTGATTTTGACTATCCATTAAGCCTGATTCAAACGATGCATTCGCATCACGCATCGATTTAAACAGCATAGAGGTGAAAATCGCTTCAAACTGTCTCGCTGCCGCTTTTAATGCCGCTTGCTCACCACCTTCTTCACCATTTACTGCTTTCTGACGCAGTTTATCTAACCCTGCAATGTCATGGATAAAGCCGATGTCATTTCCGTTATTGATCATGGCTCACTCCTTAAATGATGATCAGCTGGCCTTCAATGGCCCCAGCTTGTTTCAATGCCTGAAGAATAGCCATAAGGTCAGAAGGTGCCGCGCCTACTTCATTGACTGCACGTACTAAATCATCCAACGTCAGACCCGGTTCAAACTTAAACATTTTGCCTTGTTCTTCTTTCACTTCGATATCCGTATCCGGTACCACAACCGTTTGCCCACCCGCCAGAGCATTTGGTTGGCTCACGTTTAAATTCTCTTTAATGGCCACAGTCATGCCACCATGAGTCACAGCGGCTGGTTTTAGGCGAACATGTTTACCAACCACAATGGTGCCTGTGCGCGAATTGACGATAATTTTTGCTGAGCCATCTGCTGGGTCAAATTCCAAATTTTCGATAGCAGATAGGAAAGCAACACGCTGACTGGCATCACGCGGGGCACGCACTTTGACTGAAGTTGCGTCCACCGCCTGTGCCATTTGAGGACCTAGGAAGTTATTCACCGCATCAGCCATTCGCTGTGCAGTGGTAAAATCGGATTCTAGTAAGTTAAAAGTAATGTGGTTACCACGGCTAAATGGTGTTGGGATCTCACGCTCCACAATAGCACCATTTGAGATCATGCCTGCGGCTGGGTTATTCCCGACTACTTTGGAGCCATCTGCCCCTGTCGCACTGAACCCACTGACCACTAAGTTACCTTGTGCAACGGCATAGATTTGCCCATCAAGACCTTTCAACATGGTTTGCATTAGAGTGCCGCCACGTAAACTTTTTGCGGCACCGATTGAAGAAACTGTTACATCAATGGTTTGGCCTTGCTTAGAAAATGCAGGCAACTCTGCGGTTACGATAACTGCGGCAACGTTTTTTGCCTTCGGCTTGGTACCCGGTGGCAATTGAATGCCAAAGTTTTGCAACATGGCATTGAAGCTCTGATCTGTGAATGGCGTTGATTCTCCAGTACCCGGTAGGCCAGTGACTAAACCATAACCCACTAATTGGTTACTTCTCACACCAGCGACTTGTGCGACATCTTTGATGCGGGCAGCCTGTACACTGGTGGTGATCATCATCAAACTGGTGATTAACAGAAATAACTTCTTCATCGCTTCTACCTTTACTCTCTCACGGGTGCCAAAACTTCGACTTCACGTTGGCTTAGAGAGCAACATTAAAGAATCGTGCCAAGAATCCCGGTTCTTGCATATCTTGATTGGTTCCGGTTCCAGAATATTGAATTCGGGCATTGGAAATGCGGTTGGATGCGATGGTGTTGTCGTAATCAATGTCATCCGGACGAATTGTGCCACTTAAGCGGATATATTCATCCCCTGTGTTCAAAGTGAGCCATTTCTCCCCACGGATCACGAGATTGCCGTTTGCCAACACTTCGATCACTTCGACGGTAATTGAGCCTGAAATACTGTTGCTTTGGTTGGCCGCAGCACTACCGCTGAATTTATTGTCATTACTCAAAGCATAAGAGAAATCGTAATCACCGATAGCAAGCGCCTGACCACCGACTTCAAGTGGATCCATCGACGCATCGTTGTTTTTAGACAAATCCGCGTCAGAGCTTTTCGCTGCCTTGGTACTCTCATTTAAATTTACGGTGATGATGTCGCCAATACCACGTGGTTTTGAGTCATCATATAAGCTGCTCGCTCGAGCAGAATTAAACAATGAACCCGTTTCCGCTGCATAGTGTTCAGGTTGATATTTAGGATGGATAGGTGCCCAAGCTGGGTCTCCTGCGACAGGATCATTTCTGCGACGAAGCGTATCGACGATACCAGCATCTTCCTCTTTCGCTTTATCCCCTTCAACCGCATCCACCGTTGTGGTTCCTTGAACCACATCTGGCGTTTCTACTTCTGGTTCCAACATAGTACAACCGGACATCGCGGCAACCACTAGTACGACAAATAAACGATTCATTGCTCTCACCCTCTCAATCGCGCTTATAACTGCTGATTCACAAAGCTCATCATTTTGTCGACGGCTGAAATCACTTTAGAGTTCATTTCGTAGACACGCTGCGCTTCAATCATGTTCACCAGTTCTTCCGTTACGTTGACGTTTGAGGTTTCCAGCATTGACTGACGAACCTCACCAAAACCATCCAGCCCCGGAACCCCTTCTTGTGGGTCGCCACTCGCACCAGTTGGCAGATACAAGTTTTGACCAATCGGCTCTAGGCCACCTGGGTTAACGAAATCTACCGTGGTAATTTGGCCAAGTACTTGGTTGTCTTGCTGACCACGAACTCGCACTGAAACTTCACCATCTGTGCCGATGGTGATGCTGATCGCATCTTCTGGAATCGCAATTTCTGGCTCTAGGGAATACCCCGCTCCTGAAGTAACAATGACCCCTTCATCATTCACGGTGAACTGACCGTTACGGGTATAACCAATATTGCCGTCTGGCATCAGGATCTGGAAGAAGCCATCTCCTTCGATCATCATATCCAAACTGTTGGTTGTGGTTTGGGTGTTACCTTGGGTGTGCACTTTTTGAGTGGCAACAACTTTGGAACCTGCCCCTAACATTAAACCACTCGGTAGCTCAGTGTTTTGCGATGACTGACCACCAGGCTGGTTAATGTTCTGATAAAACAAATCTTCAAATACTGCGCGACTTTTTTTGTAACCTACGGTTGAGGCGTTCGCTAAGTTATTTGAAATGGTTGAAATATTGGTTTGCTGTGCGTCTAAGCCAGTCTTACTTACCCATAATGCCGGATGCATAACTCTCTCCTAAAACCTTATTAGCTTGTACGAAGCAGAGAATCAGACGTCTTGTCCATCTCTTCTGCAGTGCTCATCATTTTCACTTGCATCTCGAACTGTCTTTGCAAGTCAATCAGGCTGGTCATTTCCCCAATGGCATTCACGTTACTGCCTTCGAGTGCGCCTGTGAGCAGTTTGACTCCGGCATCCGCTTCGTATGCCGTGTTAGGATCTTTTGCTCGGAAAATTCCGTTAACATCTTTGAATAGTGATTGGTTGTTTGTGCTGGTCAGCTTAATGCGGTCAACTATTTCCATCGCATCCGCCGGCGCTCCTTGAGGAACAACCGAAATCGTGCCATCGGTACCGATTTCTACTTTACTCACCGGAAGCGGCACTGTGATAGGGGCGCCTGTTTCGCCAAGCACCAAATTGCCGTTACCACTGGTAAGCATGCCATTGACATCAATTTTTAGATTACCGTTGCGGGTTAAGCCTTCTTTGCCCATTTTATCCATGACAGAGATCCAACCATCACCTTGGATGGTGACATCAAGGTTTCGTCCAGTGGTGATCACACTACCTTGAGAGAAATTATGTCCCGGACGCTCTGTCATGCTAAATACGCGGCTAGGCAAACCTTCACCATAAGCCTGCATAGAGCGCGCTTGCTCTAAGTCGGCTCGAAAGCCTGTCGTACTGACATTAGCTAAGTTGTTTGCTCTGAGCTGCATCGCTTGCATATTTTGCTTTGCGCCGCTCATTGCTAGAAACAATGCACGATCCATAATTCACTCCAAAAATCACTATTCAGAGCTAATAAAGCAATTGATGTGCCAGTTTTATATTTATTTGTTTTTCAATGAGATATATAGAGAAGTAACGATAATATGAAGATTTTAATTTGCCACAATAGGCAAGAGGCAACAGCGGCAAGCAGGTGATTGCCACCAGCTTGCCACACAGATGATTGCGAATCTGATTAACGAATTTGCAAAATGTTTTGCTGTGTTTGGTTATGAACTTCTAGTGAACGAGAGTTCGCTTGGAAGTTACGTTGAGCAGAGATCAAATCGACCAGCTCTTGTGTCATATCGATATTTGATTGTTCAAGCGTACCGCTGCTGATCGTACCGAATGAGCCTTTGTTAGATTCACCCCAAACTTTGTCACCAGAGAACTGAGTAGAATCCCACTGAGTGCCGCCCTTCTTGTCCAACCCTTGCTCGTTAGCAACACGAACCAGCGCTACACGACCTAATGAGGTGTTCTCACCATTAGAGTAAGTGGCCAACACACTACCATTTTCATCAAAGTCGACTTTGGTCAAAAAGCCAGTTGTCGCACCATCTTCATCGAACTTGGTGAGTTCAAAAGGAGCGGCAAACTGAGTGGCATCATTGAGTCCAAACGCAAGTACTTGTGATGCATCGGCACCATTCAATTCAACAGGGTTCGCACCTGCGCCAAGCGCCTCTGAAACAATATTCTGACCATTGTTCAAACTTGCTAAGGTACCATCGTTATTGAACTTCATGGTGTGGCCAACATGGCCGGTTGGGCTAGTTGCATCACCACCAACGATGTTGATCGGCTTTTCACCTGCACTGTCAGTCACGGTATAGTACGTCTGCCATGTATTCGCTTGGTTTAGATCTTTCAAGTAATACGTTGTCAGCTTGTAAGACTGGCCCATTGAGTCGTAAATCGTAGAAGACGTTGAGCGGTTATAAGTTTCAGGATCCGAGTAATCAAACAATGCTGGATCTTTTAGCTCACCACCCGCTGGCAAGTTCACACCGACTTCAATATTCGCTGTCTGTTTAGGCTTACCAAACTCTTTTGGAATGTTAATTGGAGAAGGCTCATAAGACAGCACATCCCCCGTATCTTTATTTACCTGGTAACCTAATAAGAACTCATCATTTGCAGTTACCATGTAGTTATCTTTGTTGAGGTGGAAAGCACCATTACGCGTCAGCTCATTTTGCTGAGGTGTTAAGCGATCTTTCGCTACCGAAAAGAAACCCGTCCCCGAAATACGTAAATCCATTGGGTTGTTCGTATAAATACTTGAACCTTCATGGAATTGTTGAGCGACTTTCGCAGCCTGAACACCTTGACCCGGAGTGGTCTTCGCATGAGTAAATAATGAGTTAGAATAAACATCTCCAAACTCAGCACGAGACTCTTTAAAGCCGTACGTGTTGGCGTTGGCAATGTTGTTACTGGTTGTGTTTAAGTCTAATTGAGCGGCAGACAAACCACTTAAAGCTACGTATGACATTCCAAAATCTCCTATCTAGCTAGCGTAAATTACGCTTTGCCAACTTCTAGTACTTCAGCAAGTCGAACTGGCGACTCAAAGCCAGCCAGATTGAGCAGTACGTTCCCATCGCCTTTTCCAAGAAGAACACTGTTCACATTTGCATAAGTTGAAACTGCAAATTCATTGCTCTTCCCATCAAGCAAACCTGCGGCTTTCACATTGTATTTTCCCGCCGGCAATGGATTACCGTTTTGATCTTTACCATCCCATTCAACGCGGCTGTCACCTGCAGGTTTCGCACCGACATCGAACGTTCTGACAAGCTGTCCCATTTGGTCTTCAATTCGAACCATCAAATTGTCAACCGACTGAGGAAGCTTAACCATGGCAGCCATACCACCGGTGTCTTTCTTAACCCCTGCAGCACCCGGTACGAGAACATCACGACCGACTAATGAAGAAGCTTGAAGTGCTTGGTTTGAGGTCATGGACGCATTCAGTGTTTCAAACTGATTGTTCATTTTCCCAATACCATCCACCGTTGCGAATGATGCCATTTGTGCAATCATCTGGTCATTACTGACCGGCTTAAACGGGTCCTGTTGCGCTAATTGCTTTGTGAGTAGCGATAAGAAGTCTTCTTGCTTTAAGTCTTGCTTACCTGTGGTCTCATCTGGCTTTTTAGCGTCCTGAATCTGCTTAAGCTGATCAATATAGGACAAGCCGCTTTGACCAACGTTGTTAATACCACCGGCCATACGTTACCCCCTATCCTTATTGACCCATCTGCAGCGTACGCAGCAGCATTTGTTTACTTGCATCTGCGACCTGAACATTTGTCTGGTATGAACGGGAAGCAGAAATCATGTTTGCCATTTCTTCCATTACGTTGACGTTTGGCTTGTAGATATAACCTTCGTCATTCGCAAGTGGGTGATCCGGGTTGTACTCTGCATTGAGCGGTTTGTCGCTCTCTACAATACCTAATACTTTCACTGGCACGTTATGGTCACGGTTATAACGCGCTTTGCTTAACTCAGCTCCAAAGACAGCATGACGCGCTTTGTAGGTATCTTTTGCTGAACTAGAGATACTGTCTGCATTCGCCAAGTTACTTGAGGTAGTATTTAGACGAACAGATTCAGCACTCATGGCAGAACCAGTCACATTGAATACGTTAAATAAGCTCATCTAATTATTCCCCTTTCAGTGCTTTCGTTAAGTTCTTGAATTTACTTCCTAAGAAGTCGAGTGATGCTTGGTGTCTAATTTGGTTTTGCATAAATAGGTTACGCTCCAAATCGACATCTACTGTGTTGCCATCACCGGTATCAGGTTGAGTTGGCGTGCGGTAAAGCACTTCCCCGGTTACCTGAGTAGAGGCAGAAATATGCCGACCATCTGTTCGGCTAAGACCAATGCTTGCCTCTGATGTTGCCGCCTGCAATGCTCTCTTAAAGTCCATTCCTTTCGCCTTAAAGCCCGGTGTATTCGCTTGTGCAATATTGCTAGAGATGACCTCAGCATTGCGCTCACGCACGCCAACCGTGTATTGGTGGATACCTAAAGCATTGTCGAAAGAAATAGCCATAATTGCCTCTATTCAAAGAACTGACCGTTATTACTTAAGATAAAAGCAAGTTGTGTACCAACTTTAGAATCAGACTCAATTCATGCCAATATCTTTTGCTAATCCAGCAATAAATAAGCCAATTTATTTAAAACCTAGATTAACGATGGAGAGATGGAATGTCTCAAGACAAGTATATAACGAAGCGGCGCAGTTCGATAACTACAAAAAAGCCCGGCAATTGCCGGGCTTTTATCCATACATCGAACATTATTTCAGTTTGTATATGATTCCAGGATTACAACGAACCATCTCAAAGCGATCGGTCAACCCAGTTAGAGACTCTGATGCTCCTAAAAGCAGATAACCTCCAGGGTTTAAACTATTCGCCATTTGATTCAAAACTTGAGATTTCATATCCGGAGAAAAGTAAATCAGTACATTGCGACAAAAGATAATGTCGAACTTACCAAGCAGTGCATAACTGTCCATTAAGTTCTGTGGTCTGAAATTAACCAAACGCTTCACATTGTCTTTGATCTTCATCCGACCATCCCCCGCATCTTCAAAGAAGTTACGACGACGCTCAGGAGAGAGACCACGCCCCAGAGCCAAGTTGTCATAAACCCCGGTTCGGCACATATCTAACATACTCGCTGAGATATCAGTTGCCGTGATCGACACACTTGGCAGCATGCCAGGTTTGCGTTGTTGTGTTTCTAGGATAGTCATTGCCATTGAATACGGCTCTTGACCTGAAGAACTTGCCGCAGACCAAATTTTAATGGGTCTTTTACTTGCAGCCACCTCAGGCAAAAGCTTATCGGCAAGCACTGCAAACGGGTAAGTATCACGAAACCATAATGTTTCGTTCGTTGTCATAGCATCAACAGCGGCAACACGTAGATCTCGGTTACGTCCGGTGACTACATCACGAAGAAGGTCTGAAAGTGACCCGAGTTTGAATTTCGTGACGAGTGGGCTCAAACGACTCCTCACTAAATACTGCTTGCTGTCTCCTAGTACGATACCGCACTGAGATTCTAAGAAACGGCTAAAATCACGATATTCTTGATCGCTTATAGTTATCGCTGTCATTAACTTCTCTTTATTCCGTTAGTGCTTTCTTCACTGCATTACCCAGTTCATCAGGATCGAACTTCGCGATAAAAGAGTTTGCACCAACTCGTTCTACCATTGCCTGGTTAAATACACCGCTGAGAGATGAATGCAGAATGACATATAGATCTTTGAGATCGGCATGACGACGAATCTCTGCCGTTAAAGTATAGCCATCCATCTCTGGCATTTCGATATCTGAAATCACTAATGAGATCTGATCGTAAATATTCCCTTCCGCTGCCATTTCTACCAGCTTTTCATAAGCTTCTTTACCATCTTTCACCGCGATCGCTTCAAAACCAATTGAGTTAATCGCTCGCTCAACCTGCTTTCTTGCAACAGTTGAATCATCAGCGATAAGAATACGCCTAACGATTTCTTTTTCTTCTTCGGCTTGAGCAATTTCTTCCGCAATCGTGGAATCCATGGTTTCATCGATCGGAGCGATTTCAGCAAGAATTTTTTCAACATCGAGAATTTCAACTAATTCATTATCAATGTTCGTTACCGCTGTCAGATAGTTGGCTTTACCAGAACCATCTGGCGGTGGCAAAATCGCTTCCCAGTTCATGTTGATGATGCGTTCAACTGACGTCACCAAAAAGGCTTGAATAGTCCGGTTAAATTCCGCGATCACCACAAAACACTTATCAACATCTTCTGTTGGTCTGCCACCAATTGCTAAACTTAAATCAATAACAGAAACCGTATGGCCACGGATATGAGCCACCCCTTTGACTAAATGGTGAAGGTTAGGCATTAAAGTAAGCTTAGGACATTGAAGTACTTCTTTTACTTTAAATACGTTAATACCGTAACGTTGACGTCCCATTAGACGAAACGTTAATAACTCCAATCGGTTTTGACCAACGAGTTGGGTACGCTGGTTCACCGAATCGAGGATCCCCGTCATAAGCTCATCTCCATCTTAAACTTTCATTCTAAAAAGATGATAGTCTACTGTGTGCAATGAAAAACCAGAGAAACAGAATGACACATCCTAAATCAACCGTAAGATCGTTTTCCATAAGTAATTGTAGAGCCATCTGTATACTTTTTTCTAAGTGTATCGGCTTTTTATTCTTTTTCTTTAGTTTTTCAGTAACATCAGCTACTCAACCACAAATACAGCATATTCAGCAAAGCGCGGAAGAGTATATTCTTGCAACGCTAGACTGGCCTCAAGATGGCATTCTTAAAGCAAAAGCCGCGAATATCGATTCAAGGATTTTTGCAACTGATTGTCCCAGTGACTTAGCAACCTCTTCATCATCAACAAATCCAAATGCCAGTAACATTACCGTACTAGTTGAATGCCCCGATGATAATTGGAAGGTTTATGTTCCTGTTCGTATCTATCGTTCAGGGCCACAAGTCACCTTGACCACATCACTAAGTCGAGGACAAATTATTTCGCCTCAGGACGTTACTATTAGTATGGTAGACTTGCAGCGCTTCAGACGGCAAGGCTTTTCAACAATTAGTTCAGTAATTGGTGCTAAAGCTAAAAAAAACTTACGTTTGGGTGAAGTTCTTGAAAGCAATGATATTTGCGTAGTGTGTCGTAATGAAAACGTTGTTATCAAAGCGATTAAGTCTGGCATGACGATAACAACAAAAGGTATTGCGCTAACGGATGGCTCACATGGTGAACAGATAAGAGTGAAAAATAGTAAATCCAACCGTATAATTGAAGGACGAGTAACGGGAATTTCAGAAGTCACTGTACAGTTTTAGTCATTAAGTTGTAAAAATAACGGTGGACGAAAAAAACACTAAAGTTATTTTTCGTTCAGTCGATATGGACTGTACAGGTTTTTCATTCAGGTAAAAGGCTCAATTATGGCAGGTATTGATAACATACGTTCGGGACAGACGATATCAACATCGACTCGAAGTTCTGCACGTAGTGATACCAACGCGACGAGTAACACTGACACTGCAAAGAAGTCGGGAGTTGCCCAAGACGCGGTATCACTAAGTAAACAAGGCAAGGCGGTAGGTGAAATGCATAACCAAATGGTAAGCCAGCCAAGTTTTGATAAAGCAAAAGTTGCGGCAATTAAAGAAGCGATCGCGAATGGTTCTTACACCGTCGATCCTGAAAAATTGGCTGATAATATGATTAAATTTGAGAAAGAGTTAGGCGGGCTGTAGTTTATTAAGCGTCGCTGATAAAGAGTAGTAACGATGGCAGCACTCAATAGTCTGGTTGAATTCCAGTTGAAAAATGCAAAAGATCTTTCTGAGCTTTTAGAGAAAGAGAAGCTGGCCATTGCTAATCGACTCTCCAAAGATATTGAAGCCATTGCAAAAGAGAAAGTCACCTTAATTGATCAATTGCAGACAACCGACCAACGAATTGCTCAGCACCCTGAAGTAGAAAGCCTGAAAACCGACCCTGAGCTGAGCCCGTTAGTTGACCAAATTCGATCTATCGTCCATGACTGCCAACAAGCAAACCTTGTTAATGGAGAAGCGCTTCAGCGTGCGCAACTGAGTTTCAATAAGCTGAACAATTTAATGCAGCAAACCCAAGGAAAGTTTGGCATGACATACAATGCCGAAGGACAAACTTCAAACTTATCCACCCTTGGTACCAACATTAAAGCCTGATACGAAAGCAACACATAAAAAAGCGGCAATGATTGCCGCTTTTTTTGTATCGGAGTTTGAGAGAATTAAAACAAGGTTTGCTGACGCTTTTCCGGAACTTGCTGAATTTCACCATAATCACGTAGCTTGTTCATTTTCTGAATATCTAAGCGAAGTTCAGTGACATAACTGTCGCCAACTTTGTAGCTACGCACAACTTCCGCACCACGAATAACACCATCCACGGCACCAGATGTAAGCTCAGTTCCTAAACGCTGATCTTTTAAATCGGCACGGCCACTAACGCGCATACCATAAACCTGCTCTGCCAATTCACGATACGCATCAATCTTAGACGCTCGCATTGCTCGAACCTGCTTTTCTTCTTCGTTTCGTCCCTTTTGTTCACTAATGCTCGCATAGCCAACAGCCGTTAGCCAATCATCCGGACGCATGTTATTCAATGGCTGACAACCCACCATAACAAAAGCAACGAGTAGTAATATTAGTTTTTTCATCGCTCCTCCTATGGACGCAGAATCACGGTGTAAGGCTGTGTCATTGTCGGGTCGGAACGAATCAGCACACCATCTTGCGTGCGAATGCTATTGAGTGTATCCAAATCACGACCAATGCGATCCGCTGGTAAAAAGCCCTGAGCTGTCGCGACTACCACCCGTGATTGCATACCCACAACACGTGCGTTTACCAATACCCCGCCCTCTTGACGAAGCATTGTTCCTGTCAGCACATATTGAATTTCTTGCTCTTGCGCTAAATCTTTCCAATCTCGGCTAAAAGCAAAATCACCTTGTTGCGTCACTTGGATTGAACCAGTGGTTTTGAAGTCCACGACTTTGAACCCACGGCGCTGGAATTGATGAATAAAACCTTCAGATACCGAATTTCCTAACCAGTTTGTCGCATCCATATTTTGTAGGTCGACAAACGAAGTGACGGCAATAGGGGTACGAGCCGACACACTGGTGTTCGATATCATTAAATCTTCAGTCATGCTCTCAACAAAAAAGTCAAGAGTATGACGCGGGCTCTCCATCAACATAAACTGAGAACCTGAATAGGGTTCTTTACCGTTATAGATAGGAGCATAAGCACAAGCAGTCAGAAATACTGCGGGTACTAGCGATAACCATTTCTTCATTTCTCTAATCTCCGATACTTTAAGGCACTGTTCCTGCCCCACTTTCATCTCTCTCGCCAAAGTGGAACATTCCTTGCTTTTCTAACTGTGCTTACAATTTAGAAATGCGATGCCTAAATCAGCTACGATTTATCAAGCAAAATATATACCCAAATGGTAACCACCTTATGAAAAAATTGCTTTTTACCATATTTTCAATGCTTTACTTACTACCTTCTACTGCATTCGCAGGCTGGTATGAAGTCACTGGAACGGCAACGGTCGTTTCATCAGAAGAGCAAGCGAGAATTCACGCGCTAGAGGATGCGTTATACAAAGCCGTCAGTTTTTCTGGCGCGGATATTGGTAGCATCAGTAATCTTCGACCACTGCTCGAAAGTGATCGAAAAGAGTACCAGTTTAGTAATCATGAGGTTCGCTATGTCGTGGTCGAGGAGCAAAAAGTTCGTCGCAACATCATGTCGGTCAAAGCTAGGATAGATATTTACCCGTCGGCAACAGGTTGCCACGTCAGCCAATACAAAAAGACCTTTCTCATTGGCAACATCGACATAGAGTCCCCACAACAAGCGGTCATGGGCCAAATCTATAGTGTCGGTGATGATTTTGCCCGCATCATCAACCGTCAATTAGATGAAGAATCGGCAAGCTTTGTTTCTGTCGGCACCACCGACTATGAGATCAATAAACGCTATCCAGAGCGCTTAAAGATGATCGCCCAAGACACAGGAGCGCAATACATTCTGGGGGGAACCATTACTGACTTAACGGCAACCATTGACAAAAAAATGCTGGCAGAAGACATCATAAACCGTCAATTTGCACTCGAAATGACCATTTATGACGGCAAAACAGGCAATGAAGTGTATCACCGTAATTACCGTGAAGTTGCGAAATGGCCCTTTGCTAAAACCAGCCAAGTCGATACCAAAAGTGCGCGCTTTTGGGCATCGACCTATGGTGAGATGATGTTACGCGTTAGCCGCAACATCATGTTGGATCTTGAATCCGAAGTATCGTGTAAAATCACTCTACCTGAAGTAATCGCCAAGTGGGGTAATACGCTTACGATTGATCTCGGTCGTGTACATGGCGTAAAAGAAGGTGACAAACTGCAGCTATGGCACACCGGCTCATTTATCGACCAACGAGGGCTACCACGAAACAAAGTGACTCAAACAGACATTACATTGACAGTTAAGCGTGTTTACGAAAACGAAGCAGAGCTGACCGTTGATCAAGCTGATCTGGCAGGTAGTATCCAAATTGGCGATGTTATGCACAAACTACTTTAAGTAGCGAATTTGTACTTAACATACTCAAATAATTGAGTATCATGACCGTCTACGCTCCCGTGGCACAGCTGGATAGCGCGGCCCCCTCCTAAGGGGCAGGTCACAGGTTCGAATCCTGTCGGGAGCGCCATATTAATGAAGTCGGCTTTACGCCGACTTTTTTATTTTCTTACCAAACTTTAAGAAAACTTAATCTTCTCATTACCAGAAATTTACTCGCTTCCAGTAAAATGATTCTCATTGTACAGTGATTGCCACTCGCACCTTACTGTAATTGTAACGGTTTACCCCCTATAACCGTTATCAGGCTCGCCGATTTTCGCCGAGCCTTTCTTGTTTTTAGACAAGAAGTTAGCCATTCACTTAGGTTATGATTTGGCCACATTCATGGAGGATGATACGTGAAAATATTGATCATTGAAGATGATGCAACCACACGTGACTTTGTCGCAAAGGGATTGCAAGAACATGGCTACCAAGTGGATCAGGCAGAAGATGGCCAAAAAGGCTTGATGATGGCATTAAGCTGTGAATACCGACTGATCATTCTTGACAGAATGCTGCCCTACCTTGATGGTATGAAAGTATTGGCCGCCATAAAAGCAACTGAATCACCAACACCCATCTTAATCCTTAGTGCCATGGACAGCGTTGAAGATCGGGTGAATGGTTTGCAAGCTGGCAGCGATGATTACTTAATCAAGCCTTTTGCACTTGCAGAGTTAATTGCCCGCGTCAACATCATTATCAATCGTTCACAACATAAATCCCCCCTCCAAACCACACTCAATTACGACTGTATTCAAGTGGATTTGCGTGCTCATAAAGCCATCTGCAATCAAAAAGAGCTTCAACTTCAACCTAAAGAGTTTCAGTTACTGCAGTATTTTGTCGAGCATCATGAACAGGTCGTTTCAAGAATGCGCCTGTTTGAAGCAATCTGGAGTTACCATTTCGATCCAAAAACCAATGTCATTGATGTTCACGTTGCCAACCTACGCAGGAAGTTAGAAGACGCTGGCTGCAATCAACTTCTGCATACCGTCAGGGGGGCTGGTTATGTCCTTCGTCGATGACTATACCCTTTCACGCTCCTCCGTATTCAAAACGTTATTAACGCTATTTGTCCTCATCGCCGTAGTGAACATTGTCTTTATTCGCCAACTATTTATTAACTCAGAAGCTTTTCATCGAGAGCATTTATCCAAACAACTAATTGATGAAATTCAAGAATTTAAAAACGCGGCGGCATATAACCCAACGAGCATAGAGCAACTTTTAAAAACCAAACAAACCAATCATTCACTGTTTTCTTATCAACTTATACCAACAAGTACCCCACTCTCTACTCCTCTTTATCCAGCAACGCCATTACTGAATGAACGCAATAGTATTAACGTTGGCGAAAAATACCGGCTCGAGATCGAATTGAAAGAGCATCTATTAGAGGCGTATCGTCAATCAGTCATCCCAATGGTGTTAACTGGAATCGTATTGCCGATCGGTGTTATGTTGGTCGTTGCCTTCTTTTTCAGTGTATTGATCTTACAAAAGCTTGAACGTGTTAATCAGGCGATGAACCGGTTCTTGTGTGGTGAGCGAGACGTGAAAATCGCGGTGTCAAAGCAAGATGATGAATTCGATATTCTGGCCATTCACTTGAACTTTATGATTGAGCAAATGGCTAAGAATGAACAAACACTAAAGTCGCTGACGGTCGGATTAGCTCATGACATGCGCACCCCAATGGCAAGGTTAAAACTGCGGCTGGAAGAGCTTCTCAGTGATTCCAAGTTATCCGATAAACAGTATCAACAGTTTTCTTCTTGTCATGATGAGCTAGAGCTGATTTTATCGCTGTTCAATAGCATGCTCGAGATTGCAAAGTTGAATAGCGGTCAACACACCATTGAAAATCAAACGGTTAATCTAGCAGCTGTCGCGCAAGATGCACTCGAATTCATTCAACCCTTAGCCGAGCAAAAAAATCAACACGTCTCTTTTCGCCAAGATCAACCTTGTTTTCTTTCTGGCGATCGCTCTTTGCTTTTCAGAGCCGTATTTAACTTGATAGAAAATGCCGTGAAGTACACACCGGAACATGGTCGTATTGAAGTGATTGCCGATCGTTTTGGCGTGGTGGTCGCTGACAAAGGAATAGGTTTGTCCGATGAAGAGAAGCAGCATGTGTGCAAACCGATGTATCGTGCAGATAAAAGTCGCACAGAGCAGGGAAATGGATTAGGGCTGTCGCTTGTTCAAGCCGTTGTTCAGCGTCATCACGCACAACTTTTGTTTCGCGACAACCATCCGGGGTTAAGAGCAAGGATCTGCCTGACTTAATTAAACAGCCGAAGCTGACACTTCGGCTGCATGAGTACCCGTTATCCAGGTAAAACAATGTGGCTCAAATCCTCACTCGTTGGGATAGCCTTCATCGCCATCGCGATCGACTCGGCTTCTGTACCAACAATCACTTGAAGGTTATTGGCACCAATTTTCACCACCCCCATTGCACCGATCGACTTCAATACTCCTTCATCAACCACAGATATATCGTTGAGTGTTAAACGCAGTCGAGTAATACAAGAATCGATAGAGCTCAGATTACGATGCCCACCGAGCGCTTTAAGGTATTGCGCCGCTTTCTCATCGGTATTGACTGCGGTCGCAGTACTGGTCTCTTCATCTTCGCGGCCGGGGGTTTTGAGATCAAATTTCAAAATTGCAAAGCGGAACACGAAGTAGTAAATAGCACCAAAACAGAGGCCTTGCAGGATCAACATGTAGGGTTTGTTCGCCAAAGGTAGGTTAAATGACAGTACAAAATCAATCAAACCACCACTAAAGGTGAAGCCAGCGATCCACTGCATGCTTGCGGCAATATACAAAGACAATGCAGCTAATATCGCGTGAATAAAATAAAGTACAGGTGCAACAAACATGAACGCAAACTCAATCGGTTCTGTTACCCCAGTAAAGATCGCGGTTAACGCTGAAGCACCAAGAATACCGCCAACTTTCTTTTTATTCTCAGGCTTTGCGCAGTGATACATAGCTAAACACGCGGCGGGTAAGCCATACCCCATAACAGGGAAAAAGCCACCTTGGTAAATGCCTGTTACCCCTAGCTCTCCGGTCCCAGACCAGAACTTAGAAATATCATTAATCCCAACCAAATCAAAAATAAAGACCTGATTAAGTGCATGATGCAAACCAATCGGGATCAGTAAGCGGTTGAAGAAGCCATACAAACCTGCACCTGTGGCACCAAGCTCTGAAATTGCAATGCCAAAGTCAACTAGAGAACCGTATACCACCGGCCAAATGTAAACCATCACTAGACTAATGGTAATGGCAGCAAAAGAGGTAATAATCGGCACGAATCTGCGTCCACCAAAAAAGCCCAGTGCGGCAGGTAATTTTATGTCATGGAATCGATTGTAAAGTGTTGCCGCCACAATCCCCATCATGATCCCTGTAAACGCACTAACCGCCGCTTTCGAAGCAATGACTTCTGATGACGCCATCTGTTCGACAGGGACGCCTGTAATTTGAGACACCACCGCAGTGTTCCCTACGATCATCTCCACAATCAAAAGCCCCAATAATCCTGCTAGAGCAGCGGCACCGTTATTATCTTTTGCTAAGCCATAAGCCACACCGGCAGCAAATAACCACGCCTGGTTATCCATTATCCCCTTACCACCATAAACAAGAATGGTCGCCAGAGTACTATTGGCGCCCCAGCCAGCAGGGTCAATGGCATAGCCAAGACCCAACATTAAGCCACCAGCTGGTAGCACAGCAATGGGGACCATCAAAGCCTTCCCAACTTTCTGAAAATATCCGAGTATATTCACTGTTGTTCCCTCTATAAAAATCAAGCTTGTGATTTATGCTCAATGAACAAACCATCGTATTAAGAGGTCACCCACAGAGCACAAACTCTGAGGACTGATAAAACTCAATCCACATAACCGCCAGTGTAAATAGAGAAGGATTAAGACCGCTTTGTGGTTGGATTAAGGATAATTAACCTTCCACAAAACAGAGTAGGAAAGATGAGAAAGTGCCGTGATATTGATCGATAAAAAGCTGTATTGAAATTTTCATTTACAACAAATCAGACAGTTACAACTCTTATTAATAATTCTATTGGAAATGTCAGGTTTTACTACTTTAATTATTACTAATAATTGCTTACCCTGTGCGCTTGCTTATTAATAGAACTATTACTTGGAATAATGGCTAAGAGCAACCTGACAACAAATACAGGCCATCGCTTTATCTCAAAAGCGAAAACAGCCTATAAGATACATATTCATACACCCGACGACACAGTGTTGCACCGGTCGGTGGGATACATACGTATTGGAGAAAAAAAAGGACTGAAAAAAGCGATTAAACTTCGTAACGAATTAGGACTCGAAATGTGGGGGAAATTTTGGCGCCGATTGTTGAAAGATCCCTATCTGATGACACGCCTTCCTCACTCACTGGAACCCAAGATCATCTTCAAACCACGCCCAACCAAAGCCAACCCTGATGCTAAAGATGAATGTTATATTGCATCTTGGCGTAACTACGATGAAAACGGAAAGCTGATTTATCGCAGTGTGGTTTGCTCCATCAGTAAACATGGTCGCTTAGGGGCTTACACCAAAACTAAAAAAGCGCTACTTGAAGCCAATAAAGATAACTTAGAAATTCTTGAATTCATGGGTCGGTTAGCGAGTATTGACCTGAAATAGGTTCTACCTACACTCACTAAACCCTATTGCTTTGCTGCAAGATAATGAAAAGCCAGTACAAATGTACTGGCTTTTTATGTTTCATAGAATGACAACAATATTATTGAACGCACATAGAAAAAGCCCCGGCAATGCCGGGGCTTTGAATTTCAACAGTCGTTGTTATCGAAGCAATAATTATTGCTGAACTTGGTATTCAAATTCTGGAACGATAACTTCTACGCGACGGTTTTGTTTACGACCTTCACGGTTGTCGTTAGAAGCGATTGGGTTGTTCTCGCCTTCGCCACGTGCAGTGATACGTGAAGCGTCAACACCTTTAGCAACTAGAGCGTCAGATACAGACTGAGCACGCTTCTCAGAAATCATTTGGTTGTAAGAAGCTGCACCTGAAGTGTCAGTGTAACCTACGATTTCTACGTTAGCTTGTGGGTAAGTGTTTAGGAACTCAACTAGCTCGTCTAGTTTAGAAGCGCTTTCCGCTTTTAGTTCAGTGCTGTTTAGTTCGAAGTTACCAGCGCCAAGACGTTGTGTTTCGAAAGTCTTAGTTACTACAGTTGGTTGTGGCTCTTCAACAACTTCAACTACTGGCTCTTCTTCAACTACTACTGGAGCAACTTCTTCGCTGCCACCAAATTTGTATACAACACCTAGAGTAGCAGAGTTACCCATTGCACGAACGATGTCGTTGTTCGCGTCAGTGATTGTTTGGTATTCAACACGTACAGTTACGTTCTCGTGTGAATCGAATTCAACACCTGCAGCACCTAGGTATGACCAATCGTCAGCGTTGCCGTAGTTTACGAACGCACCACCGAACTTACCGTATAGAGAGATATCGTCAGTAAGTGGTAGGTTTACTTTAGGAGCAAGAGTGTAAGCTTCTACTTTCTCGTCGTTTAGACCGTCAGCAGTGAATTTACCTAGGTAATCGTAACCAGCTTCGATAGATAGGAAGTCCCACATTTCGTAACCAACAAACGCACCCAGTGTTGAGTCATCTTTGTCGCAGTTTGCTGTTGCTTCACATGCATCGTCTAGCCAAGCTTTACCAGCTTTAGCACCTACGTATAGTTCAGCGCTTGCTGATGCTGATGCAAGAAGAAGTGATGCTGAGATTACCGCTGCTAATTTTTTCATTATTGATTCCTCTGAAATCGGTTTACTGCTTGGTGCAGTTTTAAGTTATCTATAGCTTTGGTGCTCAACTCTACCCCGACACTCAACAACCTGGTCGACTGGTGAAAGAACACCTTTGTTTTTATTGCAGTTCCGTTTGTTTTTGCTTCCTGTCCTAGCCGTTACTATTGGTAACAAAGAGTAACTGACGGGGAGAACTATAATGAATTTTTGACAAGATTGAAGGGGTCAAATGTCAATATTTTGTCATCAAATTTCATCAAAAAGTTGAGGCATGGCTCGCAAACCCTTATCCGGTAAAGGTTGGACATAGATCACACCCTCCAATTCAATCGGTGAACTTTTATACAATGGCGTTGTCATTTCTTAAAAATGAGACATAAATACGGCCGTTTTTTCCTGAAAGATCATGATTTTCACGGTTTGAGATACAAAAAAACCGCGGATAAAACCGCGGTTTTTCGATAAAAACTGACTTATGCGTTAGCTTCACGCTCAGCAATAAACGCCAAAGCCATTTTGATGCGACTCACGACACGTTCTTTGCCAATTAATTGCATAACCGCGTCTACAGATGGAGATTGACCACCACCTGTCACAGCAACACGCAATGGCATACCAATTTTGCCCATACCAATTTCAAGTTCTTCACACACTTCTTTAATAACATTGTGAAGATTTTCAGTCGACCAATCCGTTAGTGCTTCAACTTTCGCAAGTGCTAGCTCTAATGGTTGCTTCGCTACGCCACGTAAATGCTTCTTCGCAGCACCAGCTTCAAACTCAGCAAAGTCTTCGTAGAAGTAGCGAATTTGCTCTGCAAGCTCAATCAATGTATTGCAACGCTCACCGACGAGCTTGATCACTTCTGTAATCGCAGGGCCATTTGTAATATCAAGTTTTTGGTTATCTAGATGCCATTGCAGGTGCTCAGCAACGTATTCTGGCTCAGACGTCTTAATATAGTGGTTATTCAACCAAAGCAACTTATCTGTGTTGAATGCCGATGCGGATTTAGAGATGGCATCTAACGTAAATAGATTAATCATTTCTTCGCGAGAGAAGATTTCTTGGTCACCGTGAGACCAACCTAAACGCACAAGATAGTTGTTCAATGCATTTGGCAGGTAACCTTCATCACGATATTGCATCACAGAAACTGCACCATGACGTTTCGACAGTTTTGCTCCGTCATCACCCAGAATCATTGCACAGTGTGCAAAGGTCGGTACTGGCGCACCTAGCGCTTCGTAGATGTTAATTTGACGAGGAGTGTTATTGATATGATCTTCGCCACGTACAACGTGTGTAATACCCATATCCCAGTCATCCACAACCACAACGAAGTTGTAAGTTGGTGCACCGTCAGTACGGCGGATAATTAGGTCATCTAGCTGATCATTACCAATTTCAATACGGCCACGAATTTGATCTTCAAATACAACGCTACCTGATTTTGGGTTACGGAAACGAACAACAAATGCATCACCCTCTTTTGCAGCTTCATTCGCAGCAACAACTTTAGGATGATTCGCATCGTAACGAGGCATCTCTTTATTTGCTTCTTGCTCAGCACGAATTTCGTCTAACAGCTCTTTTGACGCATAGCATTTATAAGCTTTATCTTCAGCAAGTAGCTTATCAATCATCTCGTTATAACGATCAAAACGCTTTGACTGGAAGTATGGGCCTTCATCCCATTCCAATCCCATCCACTGCATCCCTTCAAGGATGGCATCCACCGCTTCCTGAGAGTTACGTTCTAGGTCAGTATCTTCAATACGAAGTACAAATTCGCCGCCTTGGCTTTTTGCGAAAAGCCAAGAGTACAGTGCTGTACGTGCACCACCAACGTGAAGATAGCCAGTAGGGCTAGGAGCAAAACGAGTTTTAACCGTCATGTGTCATTTACCTTATATGAAAGATCAGCCAATTTAATCAGCATGAGCTAAATTTTGGGCGGTATTCTAGCACTGCACTCACTCATACGACAATTCAAGCTAAGGAAAACTTTTGTTCTCAGGGTAAACAAAACGCTCAAATCCACGTTCGGCTTCATAACGAAACTGCGGTTCTGTGGAAAAACCATCGCATTGCCCTTGGTATTTGTTGCCGTTAGCCCCCCAAGCAAACGCTTTGTTGACATCACAAAAGACTTTTTTCCCTCTCAAAAAGCCTTGTTGATAGCGCGCAAAATCCTCAGCACTAATATCATCCACTTTGAGTGCTTCTTTCAAAGCTTCTGGATGCTGCACCACCAACTCCCCTCTTGTGGCACTGCGCTCTCCCCATCGCTCAGGATCGAGATGCATTGAGGTAGCCATACAACCACTGACTAATATAAAAGGTACCAATATCCAACTACGTTGCATTAACCTCTCCTTATAAATAGAAAAAGGCCCCAACATGTGGGGCCTTCGTATTTAAGTCATTACTTGATTGTGAATGGAATCACTAATGTCACTTTCAAGTCGTTCTCGTCTTGGAATGCGTTTGAATAGCCAGTCCAGTTTGGTGTATTCGCATCGTTCACGTAACGCGTGTAGTACATGCCCACATGCGCACCTTTCAACGCACCACCTTGGATAGCGTAGTTGGCAAATACACTACCAGAGTATTCAACCAGCTCATCAAAGCCTTCTGCTTCAGCACCAAAAGCGTAAACACCGTTGATACCTGCACTAAAGCCAGGAGCACCTAGGTCAGAGAAGTCACGGCTCATTTGACCAAAGAAGCCAATTTCACCATCGTGGTTGAAGTCTGAACGGTTGTTCCACCAAATATCGTATGCACCGTTAGAACCGCCGTATTTCTCCGTCAAACGGTAAGCGAAGTTACCTGTGTTACCACGTGTGTCTGAAGAGTCAGCAGAGGTATAAGTACTTTCTAGGCGGAAGTTGTACTGACCAACAGATTTAGATGATAGGAATGCAAGCTGGAATGCCGTGCTATCGTATTGGTCGTTATCATCAATTACGTAAAGTTGTGGCGATAGGTACCAACCATTATCCGTGTTGTGTTTGAGTTTGATGTGCGCATTTTGACGGTCGCCTTTTGTTAGGCCCGCATAAGCGAAATCAAGCGATGTTGCATCAGAGAAGTTGTAACGTGCACCAATAGAGTACGCATCACCAGCATCTTCATTCTGACCGTCACGGAAGCCATAGCTGTCTTGGAACCATGGTGCGCGGTATTCGTCTGCATATACTAGACCAACAGCCAAATCACCGAATGTACCGCCAATTTCACCACCAGTGTAAGTACCCGCAGCATAAGACCAGTTCACGCCCATCGCTGTTGGTACGCTTGGTTGGAAGTAACCTGCTTTAGCTGTGATTGAATCACCGAATTTAAACTTAACTGCCGCCGTTTGGATTGCTGCGCCGTTGTCAGTACAACCTGAATCCCATTCACCAGTACAACCACTAGATTGAGTTGGATTCATGTCATATGGATTATCGACACCCCAGAAGTTCATTTCATGGTCAGGAGAAGCGTTATTCCACATATCAAACGTTGAGTAGACGTTTAGATCCAGACCAACCGTGTCTGCAACATAACCAGAATGGAAGCCTAATGATACATATACCGAGCCATGATCTAAGTTTGGTGTTTTGCCTGTTTGCTCACCTGTCGCCACATCAAAATCCGCACGTGTACGATCACGCATCCAGAAGTTAATCGCACCCGTTACAGTGGATTCTTCGAAAAATGCAGAAGCTGCAGATGAGTATTCTGGTCCTACTGGATCCGCAGCAAATGCTGCCGTACCAAATAGCATAGAAGACACCGCTGCACCTACTAATGAACGTTTGAATACGCTTTTCATATTATTAACCCTTTTCCTTAGGAGAATTATTTGTTTAGCCACCAACTCAACTTAAAGACCAATGAATCGGTGGGCTATTTATGGACAGGGGCATGGTGGCAAACTTTTTTTGGAGCGAGAATTGAATGGCATTTTTTATCTGACCCCCCTCAAAGTAAAGAAAGAAAAATAAACATAAATACATTAAAAACAACAAGTTAAGTAAAAACACTAAAGATACAAAAACGTCAAAAACATTCCAGCGATAGCTTTTTTCACATAAATAGGTCGATATTGATGACTTGTGTCACGACAATTTCAGGAACTTTTAGTCAGCTTGATTTTATTGGAGCTTATTTTTTGAATTCTCTCGCATTATTTATAGCTTGCTCAGTACCAGACATAGTCAATTTTGACGTTTTTTCCTTTGTTGAAATACGTCTTGACCTTTCCCTTGAGGTAAGGTTTAAGCTCAGCAACAACTACAGTAATAATGAGGTATTACCATGCAGCATTTTGAGATCCCGTTGTCTGGGTTAAATTGTATGGGATGCGCTCGCAAGGTAGAGAAAGCACTGACTGAGAACAACCAAGTCACAATTCTAGACCTATCCCCCACACACATTGTTTTGGAAACGGAAGAACGCTTTTCCACCATCCACCGCAGTATCAAATTGCTAGGTTATGACGCAGGTATAACGCAACATTATCGTTTGGCAGGATTGAACTGTGGACGTTGTGTTAGCAAACTGCACGATGCTTTATTAGCGCATCCGCTGATTGCTGAAGCCGAAGTAAGTAAGGAGTCGCTCACTCTAACGTCACTGCTCTGTGAACAGCAAATCTTGGATTTGGTATCAGAAACAGGCTATCAAGCCTTCAGTCAAACAGTAGAAACTGTTATCAAGCATGAAACACCAAAGATTGAGGCCGCTACCGTTTCGATTCAACCTGAACAAGTTAGTACTCACCCACCACTTTCTCTGTTAATCCAAGGGATGACGTGTGCCAGCTGCGTTTCTTCCGTAGAGAAAGCATTGCTTTCAGTACCAGGTGTAATGGCAGCGCAAGTTAATCTCGCTGAACAAAGTGCCACCATCTATCACTCTTCAATTCAAGAATCCTTTGAAAGTGCGCTGTTAGATGCCATTAAACAGGCCGGATATCAGGCTGAGTTCATTGATGACTTAGCAACTCAGCATGAAAAACAGGCTTTGCAGCAACAAAGAGAACAGAAGCACTTTCAAAAAAGTGCCATCGCTGGCATGGCGATTGGTGCACCACTCATGCTATGGGGCATATTAGGTGGCAATATGATGATCCGAAACTCAAGCGATCAGATTGCTTGGGGCATCGTTGGTATCATCTGTTTCGCGCTGTTAGCCACTGCTGGGAGAAGTTTCTTTGTAAATGCATGGCAAGCCTTTACTCACCGGCGCGCTACCATGGATACACTAGTTGCACTTGGCACTGGTGCCGCTTGGTTATTTTCAATGTTAGTGGTCGTTTACCCAGAGTTGTTCCCATTACCATCTCGCCACGTTTATTTTGAAGCCAGCGCAATGATTGTTGGGCTTATATCCCTTGGCCACTACATCGAGTCCAAAGCCAAAGCCAAAACCACCCATGCATTAAAAGCATTACTTGATCTACAACCAAAATTCGCAACTCAGTTAACGGAGAATGGCGACATCACCATTCCGGTAGAAACGATTCAACTGGGTATGAAGCTGCGTATCAAGCCCGGAGAACAAATCCCGGTGGATGGAAAAGTGCTCGACGGAGAATCATTCATTGATGAATCCATGTTAACCGGAGAGCCTATTCCACTGTTTAAATCCATTGGAACAAAAGTCGCTACAGG
Organism: Vibrio sp. NTOU-M3; assembly: GCF_040869035.1. NCBI lineage: Bacteria > Pseudomonadati > Pseudomonadota > Gammaproteobacteria > Vibrionales > Vibrionaceae > Vibrio > Vibrio sp. NTOU-M3. The sequence continues at coordinate 800,380 of NZ_CP162100.1, read as the reverse complement.
AACATTAAACCAAGATGGTTCACTGGTTATTGAAGCAACCAGTATTGGCAATGACACCATGCTAGCCCGAATTATTCAGATGGTTCGTCAGGCTCAGAGCAGCAAACCCGCCATTGCCAAATTGGCGGATCAAATCTCAGCGGTTTTTGTGCCTGTGGTCGTCATGATCGCTATTTTTTCTGCATTGGTTTGGTTCTTTATTGGGCCGGATCCAAAAGCCAGTTACATGCTTGTGGTTGCGACTACGGTATTAATCATTGCTTGCCCTTGTGCGCTTGGGCTTGCCACACCACTTTCTGTCACAGTTGGTATCGGTAAAGCCGCAGAAATGGGCATATTGATTAAAGACGCGGATGTGCTGCAATCAGCAAGTAAAATAAACACCGTCGTCTTTGATAAAACAGGCACATTGACGCAAGGAAAACCGGAGGTACAAGCGCTCGAAGCTTATACCACAAGCACAGAGCACCTGATTGATCTTCTGTTTAGTATCGAACGTCATTCAGAGCATCCATTAGCCAAGGCTATCTACAACTATACAGAGCAGCACCACGGAAAAGCGCTCAAAGTCACGCAATTTCAAAACCTTCAAGGGAAAGGCGTCGCTGCCATAGTAGATGATCAACCACTTCAGGTTGCTTCAACAAATTACTTGGCGGCTTCAGGCATTGATATGAGCTCTGCTAACACCATGCTTGAACGTGCTAAAGAAAATGCATGGACCACGATCGGGATCTGCCTAAATAACCAGCTACTTGGCACCATTGCATTGGCTGATGCCATCAAAGGTGATGCAAAACAAGCCATCGAACTACTCAAAGCCAATCACATTCAAACCGTGATGCTTACCGGAGACAACCAAACGGTTGCTGATGCGATTGCTCACCAACTTGGTATTGATATGGTCATTGCTCAAGTTCTGCCTGATCAAAAAGCAAAACACATCCAAAAGCTAAAAGATGAAAACCGACGAGTAGCCATGGTCGGAGATGGTATCAACGATGCTCCAGCGCTCGCTCTTGCCGATATCGGCATTGCAATGGGTAGCGGCAGTGATGTCGCAATTGAAAGCGCTCAAATGACCCTATTGAACTCATCTCCAGTTGCCGTAGCAAAATCCATTGAGCTCTCTCGCGCAACCGTGAAAAACATGAAACAAAACTTGTTTGGGGCCTTTGTTTACAACTCACTTGGCATTCCAATTGCGGCAGGGGCTTTATACCCAATACTCGGTATTTTACTGAGTCCAGTTGTTGCGGGAGCTGCGATGGCATTGTCCTCAATCACCGTTGTCAGCAATGCAAACCGATTACGATTATTTAAAACCACTATTGATTCTTAGAGGCGTCTATGAAACTTAAAACCTTAACTCTTGCTCTATTCGCGATGGCATCTGCCAACGCATTGGCGGCTGACGCCATTAACTACAAATCACCTTACTGTGGCTGTTGCGGTGAATGGACAAAACACATGACAGAAGCTGGCTTTGATATCAAGGAAGAGCTACACGAGAACATGAATCCAATCAAAGAAAAGTTTGGCATTACGCCAAAACTGGCTTCATGTCATACCGCGGTAATTGACGGTTACGTCTTCGAAGGCCATATCCCTGCTGAAGATATTAAAGCGTTTCTAGAAAACCCACCTAAAAATGCGAAAGGTTTAGCGGTTCCGGGGATGCCAATGGGCTCACCTGGTATGGAGTATGGCGATAAAAAAGACACCTATTCGGTTTATGCATTCAATGAAAAAGGACAGGTTTTTGAATACCGCCGACACGAAGGCAATACGGACAAATAAAAGTTAAAAAGCCCGGTATTTACCGGGCTTTTTCATTTAGGACTTAGGACAACAAAGCGTTAAAAACCGTATGACGCACCAAAGACAAATGCATTATTCACCAAGCTATCACCCATCTCATCTTTTGCACCGTGTGCTTGTGAACGGAACTCGAAATATGGCTGAACACCTTGACGTGTCCATGTGGCACGAAGCTCATGGTCCATTGTTTCCGCTTCAATCATGTATACGTTGTTATAGCTCAGCAACACATCATCATTGAGTGTGTAACCAATTCGGTTATCCATGCGGTAATCTGTTTTTGCATCAGCGTCAGTCGCATCAATATGAGCACGTGTACGGTTGCTTAGTGCAATGCCGTTATCAAAGTTGTAGCCAATCTTCACTAGCGGACGATATTGAATACTGTCACCTTCGTTAATCAAATGATGGTAGCCCGCCGCAACCCAAAAGTTTTCTGTGATATTGAAAGATTGTTCACCACCTAGCGTCACATACGGGCCAGAAGCCTCAGCGCCAGTTAAATCCCCCAGTTGAATACCATCAAACTCTGTGTATACCGTTAAGCCACCAAACTGGTTGTCAAACGTATGGCCCGCTTCCAAAGTAGACGTTGCTTTTGAGCCATGGATACGTCCATCATCATGGAACTGAACATTACCTGTCACATAAGAAGAGCCCGCAAAAGCGCTTGAAGCGAAAACAAGAGAAAGTGCACTTAGAGTTAATACGTTTTTCATAATAATCTGCCTTAATTTAAAAGTTAGCCGCGGTTTCTTGTCTGGTGTTTCTTCACCCTGACCGCAAAGTGAGGTTTGCCTCCATGGCTTGACTTTCATCTTGGACAAATTAATTCACTGAGAAAAATAAATTCCCATAGAGTGAGATCTTGCGCACCCCCAATAAAGAGAAAGTTATTTTAAACCTTAAAAACAACAGCTTATAAAGTTATAAAAATAAATAAAACCGTAAGCAGTTGCTCAAGATCACAAATAACCAAGCAAGAACGCATCATGAGCAATACGAAGATCACAGCAGATTTAGGTTCTTTTTTACGGTTAATACTTTTGGCTGTGCATAAGGCGATCTGGATCACAAACAATAGATCAGATAAATGAGTTAAAGCAGAAGCTATTCTGGAAATGGTATGTCAGTTAAGAATATAAGAGAGGGGTTTGGCCGCCACGAGGACGGCGGCCAAAGTTATGAACTTCGTTGAACAATCGCTTGCATCATTGCAAGGTGCGTCTCAGAGTCGTTAAGGCATGGGATATACGTAAAACACTCCCCACCCGCTTCGGTAAAAATATCACGACACTGCTCTGCCAACTCTTCTAACGTTTCTAAGCAATCAACTGAAAATGCTGGCGCCATGATATCGAGCTTTTTAATGCCTCGATTTGGCAATTGCTCCAATGTTTTGTCGGTATAAGGTTGAAGCCACTCTTCACGCCCAAATCGAGATTGATACGTTAAACCGATTTGATCATCATTTAACCCTAACTCTTGTGCCAAGAGTCGAGTTGTTTGTTCACAATGTTTCGGATAAACATCGCCGTTATCTGCATAGCGTTTAGGAATACCATGATAAGAGCAGAGTAAATAGTCCCCTTGCCCATGTTCTTGCCATGATTTTCGTACACTTTCAGCCAGTGCTTTTATATAAAGTGGATGATCATGATAATCACGGATAAAACGAAAGCCCGGCATGACAGGTAATTGTTTAAATGCTTTGGTTAATCCGTCAGATGCTGCGGCCGTGGTCGTCCCGGAGTATTGAGGATATAGAGGCAGTACGATAACGTCTTCCACACCTTGCTTCTGAAGCTCAGCCACACCATGTTCCAAACTAGGGTTGCCATAGGTCATCCCTAGTTCAACAGGGAGTTGCAATAACTCCTGCAACTTGCGTTGCTGTAATCGCGAATAATGTAAAAGTGGAGAGCCTTCCTCCATCCATACCGTTTGATACAACTTTGCCACTTTAGGCGAACGAATCGGTAGGATGAAGCCATGCAAGATCGGACACCATAACCATCGAGACATATCAACAACACGCTTATCATGAAGAAATTGGCTCAAAAAACGTTTTACGGCAGACGAAGTGGGTTGATCTGGTGTTCCAAGATTCACCAATAACACACCGGTTCTATTTTTATTATTTTGCATAACTTCCTAAATTGTCTGACAAAAGCATATGTACGTAACATCGCTTAAAATAGTTTACTTCTACAGATCAAAAAAGCGACCCTATTTGGGTCGCTTTCACTATAGCAAACTATCAGATTCTCTCGACAGTTAATTATGCCAGTGCTTTCTCAATATCTGCACTAACTTCAGCAACTTGCTTAGTACCATCAAACTTAAGGTACTTAGTGTTACCTGCTTCAGCTTCTTTCCCGTAGTAAGAGATTAGCGGTGCTGTTTGATCATGGTAAACACCTAGGCGAGCACGTACGGTTTCTTCTTTGTCGTCGTCACGAACAACAAGGTCTTCACCTGTTACGTCATCTTTACCTTCAACTTTTGGCGGGTTGTAAACGACGTGGTAAGTACGGCCTGAAGCAAGGTGAGCACGGCGACCAGCCATACGCTCAACAATCACATCATCAGCCACGTCGAATTCAATCACGTAATCTACGTTAACACCCATTTCTTTTAGGCCGTCAGCCTGAGGAATAGTGCGAGGGAAACCATCAAGTAGGAAGCCTTTCTCACAGTCATCTTGAGCAATACGCTCTTTGATTAGGCCAAGGATGATTTCATCAGAAACTAGCTGACCAGCATCGATAACAGCTTTAGCTTGTTTGCCAAGCTCTGTACCTGCTTTGATAGCAGCACGTAGCATGTCACCAGTAGAGATTTGCGGAACACCGTATTTTTCCATGATGAAATTAGCTTGTGTGCCTTTACCTGCACCTGGAGCACCTAGAAGAATGATGCGCATGATTTATCCTCTTTAAAAATGATGATTTATACCGAAGCTCACAGTGGAATGTTAACGACGATAAGTTTCGGTATAACGTTTACTAAAAATTGGCGGGTCAAAATACACGCCTTCAGAATCACATTCAAGTCCGAAATTCTACCACACTTTCAATGTTCAAGTGCTGAATTAAGACTAAAGAATGCTTCGACGCTCAAAACTTAAGCGCACTACACATTCAATTGTAAAGTTCCGACAATTTCGCAGAAGTTCAAATAAAAAGCTCGCAGTTTGCGAGCTTTTTGAGTCTTTTTAGCTATTACACCTTAGTCAAAAGTGTATTGATTGCCCCTAAGAAATGAGATGGGTCTTCCATCGAACCACGTTCTGCTAGCATTGCTTGTCCAAGCAACACTTCAACCCAGCGTCCGAAGGCTTCTTCATCTGCTTCATCCGCCATACGTTTAACCAGCGCGTGGTTTGGGTTAATCTCGAAGATGTACTTAACTTCAGGAACCGCTTGACCTGCTGCCTCTAGCAATTTGGCCATTTGCGTCCCCATTTCAAAGTCATCAGTTACAACAACCGCAGGCGTATTGGCAAGCTTAAATGTGGTACGGACCTCTTTCACGCGCTCGCCCAAATACGTTTTGGTACGCTCAACAACAGACTTGAACTCTTCTTCTGTCTCTTTTTGCTTCTCTTTCTCTTGCTCGTCTTCAAACTTGCTAAGATCCAGACCTGCCTTCGTGATCGATTGGAACTGCTTGCCATCAAACTCAGTCAAGTAGTTCATCAACCACTCATCAATGCGGTCGTACATCAGAATAACTTCAATGCCTTTTGCTTTGAACTGCTCTAAGTGAGGGCTGTTCTTCGCCGCACTGTAGCTATCTGCGGTTAGGTAGTAGATCTTATCCTGACCTTCTTTCATACGCTCAACGTAAGAAGCCAACGCAACCGTTTGATCGGCAGAGTCAACTTCTGTCGAGGCAAAGCGCAGTAGACCCGCCACTTTTTCTTTATTGCTCATGTCTTCTGCAGGGCCTTCTTTCATAACAAGGCCAAACTCTTTCCAGAATGACTGATATTTCTCTTCATCATTCTTCGCCATGCGTTCAAGCATGGTCAAAACACGTTTTGTACATGCGTTACGCAGCGACTGAGTCACCTTGTTGTCTTGAAGGATTTCACGAGAAACGTTCAATGGTAAATCATTCGAATCAATCAAACCACGAACAAAGCGCAGATATGACGGCATAAATTGCTCAGCGTCATCCATGATGAACACACGTTGCACATACAGTTTCAAACCTGATTTGTGGTCACGGTTCATCATATCCCACGGAGCTTTAGCAGGAATATACAACAAGCTGGTGTAATCGTTTTTACCTTCAACTCGGTTATGGCTCCAAACTAAAGGATCGGCAAAATCATGCGAAACGTGCTTATAGAATTCTTGGTATTCTTCGTCACTAACGTCAGACTTACTGCGCGTCCATAGTGCTTGCGCTTTGTTGATCTGCTCCCATTTTGTTTCGTCAGTTTCGTTGCCTTCTTCATCACGAACTTTACTTAAAATCGAAACAGGAATACCAATGTGATCTGAATATTTACTGATCACATCGCGAAGACGCCATTCATTCAAAAACTCTTTGCCGTCATCACGCATATGGAGCACGATGTCGGTACCGCGAGTTTCCTTACTAATACTTTCGATGGTGTATTCACCCTCACCTTGAGAGTGCCATTGAACAGCCTCATCAACCGCAAGGCCAGCTGCACGTGTTCTTACCGTCACAGCATCAGCGACAATAAACGCAGAATAGAAACCCACACCAAATTGACCAATCAATTGAGAGTCTTTGGATTGGTCTTCCGATAGTTTTGAGAAAAATTCAGCCGTGCCAGATTTCGCAATCGTACCAAGGTGCTCAATCACATCATTACGGCTCATACCAATGCCGTTATCTGAAATAGTCAACGTGTTCGCTTTTTCGTCAAACGACAGTTTTACACCCAGTTCCGCATCACCCTGATACAATTCAGAATTAGATAGTGCCTGAAAACGCAGCTTATCTGCTGCATCCGATGCGTTAGAAATCAACTCGCGTAAAAAGATCTCTTTGTTTGAGTACAAAGAGTGGATCATTAGGTGAAGTAGTTGTTTTACTTCAGACTGAAAGCCACGAGTTTCTTTATTGGTTGTTGCGGTTTCGCTCATGTTTACTCCATATCTTCAACGTTCTTTGACTACGCAACCAATCGCGTAGCATGAGTTACGATGATTTGTGAGTAAAACATGAGGGTCATAATTGTAAATTCAAGGTCAAAAATCATAAAAACAGTGTTTTTTTGTATGAAATTTGACTATCCTTGGCTCTCAAAAAATCAAAAAACATAAAGTAGCCTATTACGTGCACAGCTACTTTATGAATAAGCACGCTTTAATAATTCCGTTAACAATATAACGATGGCCAATTCAAATGAGCAACATAGGCACTAAGTTTAACCTCGCTAATCGCTTTACCTTTGACCCCAATACGAATTCTTTAGTCGATAAAGCAAACGATAACGAAATCATTCGCCTAGGCAGCAATGAGAGTCGAATACTGCTACTTTTGTGTGAAAAACCTAGTGAGATCATCTCTCGAAACGATCTACATGATTTTGTTTGGCGTGAGCAAGGTTTTGAAGTTGACGACTCCAGTCTCACTCAAGCCATTTCCACCTTACGCAAAATGCTGAAAGACTCCACCAAATCGCCTCAGTTTGTCAAAACCGTACCCAAACGAGGCTATCAACTGATCTGTAGTGTTGAGCGCTCAACACCTTTGCTTGCAGGGGAAGCAGAGGGAAAAGAAGAACCTTCTATCGATGACATCACCATTACAACAACCGATGTGGTGGAGCCATTTGATGGGCATGCTACTGACGAATCAATCGCTGAAGACGATGCCGTTAAATCAGACAAAACTACTGATGTGATCACGCCAGCACCATCAACACCACCAGCTTCTAACCCTTGGGTTGTGAGAATTTTACTCACACTTGCGCTACTTATCCCACTCATCGTAGTGCTGATTTCGGGTCCGAGTGAATCAAACTTTCGAGAGCTCGCAGTCTACGACGAAGTACCAATTAGAACACCAATTAACCATCCGGATTTACAAGGTTGGATGCCATCAATTGAACGATGCGTGAAGAAATACAACGAAAGCCATAGCGGTGAAATGAAGCCAATTGAAATCATTGCCACTGGCGGACAGAACAACCAACTGATTTTAAACTATATTCACTCTCTCAATCACTCTGGTGAAAACGTCACACTACGTATTGTGGCAGAGCAAGATGATCTAGATAAAGTGTGCAACTAACGAGGAGAATGCAGTCAATGAATCAAAAAATCGCCGCCGCTATTTTTGTGGTTTCAGCTCTGGTTAGTAGCTGGTTGTACTGGGGAAGTGATCTAAAAATTGAACAGGTTCTGACCTCGAAAGAATGGCAATCTAAGATGGTCACGCTGATCACTGAAGATTTACAAGAAGCCTCCGTTGGCCCGCTTCGCCGGGTTGACGTTCAATCTAATGTAAAATACTTGCCAAATGGCACTTACATTCGAGTCGCTACAGTTCGTTTGTATGCTGAAAACGCTGATAATGAAAGCATGATCAACATTTCTGAAACCGGTGACTGGGATATCAGTGATAACTACCTGCTGGTTTCTCCAACCGAGTTTAAAGATGTATCCTCCCCACAATCAAAAGATTTCACTCAGGATCAACTGCAGTTGATCACACAAATCTTTAAGATGGATGCTCAGCAAAGTCGTCGTATTGATATCGTCAACGAAAAGACTTTGTTATTGACGAGCTTAAGCCACGGTTCTACTGTACTGTTTAGCAACTAACTGACTCTATTTAAGGGGGCAAGAAGCCCCCTTTTACATTTCTTATGGACTGGATAAACACACTCGGCTTATTTACCGGCTCTTTCATTGCCAATACCCTTGCCTCACTCTCTGGTGGTGGCGCTGGCTTACTGCAATTTCCGCTGCTTATTTTCCTTGGTTTACCTTTCGCTTCAGCACTTGCGACCCATAAAGTTGCAAGCGTTGCTTTAGGTCTTGGAGCCGCTTTTACTCATATCAAACAGAAAACCATTGATGGTCGCGTTGCTGTTTATTTGATCCTAGTTGGCAGCATCGGTGTGATTATTGGTGCAAACGTTGTATTGCAGATCCCTGAGGTTATTGCTCAGCGTTTGCTAGGAGTTATGATCCTTGCCCTTGGTATCTATTCGAGGCTCAAAAAACAGCTAGGGCAGCAAGAGCAAGCGATAAATAGAGATTTTAAAGGCTGGGCCATTGGCGGTATTGGACTCGCGTTAATCGGGGTCATAAATGGCTCACTCACGGCTGGCTCAGGGCTGCTGGTCACATTATTCTTAGTCCGCTGGTTTGGCTATAGCTATAAACAAGCGGTCGCATTAACCATGATATGTGTTGGCCTATTTTGGAATGGTATGGGTGGCATCGCAATTGCTCAAGCTGGCGCTCCTATCTATTGGCCTTGGCTGCCTATCCTCCTGTTAGGCTCATTTGCCGGTGGCAGCATTGGCGCTTATCTTGCAACCCGTTACAGCAATCAGACCATCAAGCTCTGTTTTGAGATATTGACTTTTGCTGTCGGCATCAAGTTATTGATTTAGGAAAGATAATGAAAAAAGCAAACATCGATATATATTACTGTCGCCAGTGTAACTGGATGCTTAGAGCAACTTGGATGAGTCAGGAATTACTCCACACATTCAGTGAAGAAATTGACAGCCTTTCATTACACCCTGATACCGGTGGAAGATTTGAAATCGTATGTAATGGCACTTTGATTTGGGAAAGAAAACGCGATGGAGGCTTCCCTGAAGCTAAAGTTCTCAAACAGAAAATTCGTGATGTTATCGCTCCTGACCGAGATCTTGGACACATCGATAAAACAAGCGCTTAGTATCAGCCCTCATCAAGCAAATAAAAAACCGGCTTTCGCCGGTTTTTTTAATTCTTGAGCCTAGTTTGTGCGATGACGTCACCATCAAAACTCATCACTCTCAATTGGCCATCATCATACATTCCAAAGCTGGCTTCAAATCCATCACGCGGAAAGGTAACTGAGCCAGGGTTAAAGATAAACTGCTCACCATCTAGCTCTGCCACTGGGATATGGCTATGACCATGAACTATCACGTCCCCTTCTCGTAATGCCGGACGCTTTGCACTGTTGTATAAATGACCATGAGTCAGAAATAACCGCTGACCCGTTTCCAGTAGCAACCAGGCATAATCCATCATCATTGGAAACGACAGTAGCATCTGATCCACTTCACTGTCACAGTTACCACGAACCGCAATAATCTCAGATGCAAACTCATTTAAAGCGCGAGCTACTTCTGGTGGGTTATACCCTTCTGGTATGGGGTTTCTAGGGCCGTGGTTAAGAATATCACCAAGCAAAATCAACGTTTCAGCACCGGAACGTTTGTATTCCACCAACATTTGTTCTGTTGCAGGTAATGAACCGTGTAAGTCGGACGCAAAAAAGCATTTCACCGTAATCTTCTCCTCAACATATTTGAGCGTATTTTACGGCTTTACACGTTAATCGTCATCCCGAGCCATACCATTAATAACGATATTATTATAACTGACCATACCAATGATTTTTCCATTCTCAATCACGGGAGCTCGGCTAATCCCAAATCGCTCAAATAGTCGCGCGCAATACTTAACGTTCATGTCAGGGTTAACAGCAAGTGCTGGCTTGGTCATGATTTCATAGATATTAGTGCGCTTAGGAGAACGGTTCTGTGCCAGTACTTTTTTAGCAATGTCATTCATCAATACCAAACCGTATTCATCACCATCGTGACGCTTATTAACCACCAACGCTTTTACATCGTGTTCCCTTGCCAACTCAATGCCTTCATGAACTGTGGTCAGGCCATCAATCACAACATAGGTATTGGCCATCACGTCCCTGACTTGAATTATTTCATGATTATTCATAACTCGTCCTCAACCACTTTGGTCAATTTCTCTACCTGATGTGCCACTCCGACAGCATCTTCAATATCAATCTGAATCGCGATGCCTTGACCGGATTCTTGGTCAAACTCACCAACATCACTGATCGTTTCCAGAATATGGCGTGAGAGATGCTCTTCTACGACAAACAACAACACATCTTTTTGAACATCCAAAGTTAACCCAAAAAACGTTCGCTTTTTGTTTAACCCTTCCCCACGCGCATTATTAATTACCGTTGCGCCCGTTGCGCCTGCATTTCTCGCTGCATCAAGCACGACATCCGTTTTCGTATCTTCAACGAATGCCAATATCAGTTTAAAGCGCATTTTCATCCTCCTTTTCAGGCTGTGAATGCTTATTTAACCATTGAGTAATCTGGGCATACCCCATCACGGAAATCATTGGGAATAGACTTGCAAATGCAATCAAACCGAAACCATCGATCATGGGGTTACGCCCCGGAACCGTGGATGCAAGCCCTAACCCCAAGGCAGCAACAAGTGGAACCGTCACCGTGGATGTTGTCACACCACCTGAATCATAAGCCAGTGGCACAATCAACGAAGGAGCATAGAAGGTTTGTATCACCACAATGATATACCCAGCGATGATGTAATAATGGATAGGATCGCCCACAACAATCCGATAGCTCCCTAGAGCAATTCCGACAGCAACGCCGAGCGCAACAGCAATTCTAAGCCCATTAACACTGATACTTCCCCCTGAAACTTGGTTCGCTTTTATTGCAACGGCTATCAATGAGGGCTCTGCAATCGTGGTACTAAAACCGATACAAAATGCAAACAAATAGACCCAGTAGTAGTCTGCCCAATTCAGCGTTTGGTGGGAGTCAAAACGATATTTGATAAGGAAGTCGGGAGCGGTTAACTGCTTAGCCATGGTTTCCCCTAAAGGAAATAATGCCAATTCTAAACCTAATAAGAAAAGGGATAAGCCAACAATGACATAAACAAAGCCGAGTAAAACCTTGGGCAGGTTTGCAACAGGGCGCCGTAGAACAACAAATTGAAAGCCAAAGATAATACTGGCTATTGGCATTACATCGCCAATGGTGCCGAGCAGTGTGTCAGTAAAATCAGAAATCCCAATCATGCCACCACCATGCCGTATACCATCACGAACATCATCGGCAGTAACGAAGCAAACGCAATCAAACCAAAGCCATCAATCATAGGGTTACGGCCTTTGATCGCCGATGCCAAGCCGACACCTAAAGCAGTGACTAATGGAACCGTTATCGTCGACGTTGTCACACCACCAGAATCGTATGCAATGCCAATGATACTTTCGGGCGCAAATGTGGTCAGCACGACAACACCAATGTAGCCGCCAATAATCATGTATTGGATTGGCCAGCCTTTTAGTATTCTTAATACCCCAAGAAGAATCGCCACACCAACAGACAAAGCAACGGTGTAGCGAAGCCCATTTGCATAATCATCCATACTCTGTTCATGGTGGGGGATCATTCCACCTTCCGCAGCAACTTCTGCGGCTTCTGCGGCAACGGCTGTTAGAGCGGGCTCAGCAACCGTGGTGCCAAAACCAAGGCAAAAGGCGAACAAGAGCAACCAAAAAACACTCCCTTTACGAGCAAAAGCCTGCGCCATAGTTTCGCCGATAGGAAATAACCCCATCTCCAAGCCAAAAATAAAGAAGGTCAGTCCAAGCACAACCAAAAACAACCCAAATAAAATAGAGAGTAAGTTGGGTAGCGGCTCTTGAAGTACGACGAGCTGGAAAAAAGCAATAACCAAAATGATAGGTAATAGATCTCTCAAACTATTACCCAGCGCTTTAAAGAGAGCCGTGATCGCGTCCATTCATTCTCCCCATTAGGTTTCATTTTTACTATGGCAAATCATGGTGTTATTTAGTGTGATACTCGTTCTGTCTCGCTAACAATACGTAACAAATTGTAAAAAATGTGACATTATGAATGACTAAATATTAATAATAATAGCTCTCAAAACCTTGAACTTCGTATATACACTCATGAAAGTCATCGTGAGAATAATTTCCAAAAATTCGGTATATAATTAATAAGATATGAGGAGGAGATATGAAAATATTACTGACAGGTGGTACAGGCTTCATCGGACGTGAATTGTTAAAGCAGTTCACTATGGACGACGTGGTACTACTGACACGAGAACCCGGCAAGGCCAAAAATACGCTTAGCCACGCCGATTTAGGTAATGTCTCTTATATTTCCTCACTTGAACATCTACACGATCTCAACGATTTTGACGCTGTGATCAACTTGGCGGGCGAACCTATCGCAGATAAGCGTTGGCACAAGGAACAAAAGGACGAAATTTGCCAAAGCCGATGGAAAATCACAGAAAAGCTCGTCGAACTTATCCATGCGAGCACAACCCCTCCTGCAGTATTTATCAGTGGTTCAGCCGTCGGTTACTATGGCGATCAACAAGATCACCCATTCGATGAAAGCTTACATGTTCATCATTCTGGATTCCCTCATCATGTTTGTAAGGAATGGGAAAGCATTGCTAATCGTGCTCGTTCAGAGCAAACCCGAGTCTGCATCCTTCGAACTGGGATTGTGCTTGACCCAAGAGGTGGGGCACTAAAAAAAATGCTTCCGCCGTATAAGTTTGGGGTCGGCGGCACCATTGGTAAAGGTAAGCAATATATGCCGTGGATCCATATGCTCGATATGGTTAGGAGCATCGTCTATCTACTCAAAACTGAACACGCACACGGTGAGTTTAATCTTTGCGCCCCCCACCCTGTCACCAATAAAGAGTTCAGTAAAACATTGGCAAAAACATTAAAGCGCCCGCATATGTTGATGACACCAAAGTGGTTACTAAAACTCGCCATGGGCGAAAGCTCACAGCTATTATTCGATAGTATACGAGCCAAACCAAAGAAGCTGACAGAGCTAGGTTTTCACTTTAGTTACTCTCGACTTGAGCCTGCACTGAAAAACCTATTACAACATCATCAATGATTCACTACCCAGCGCATCACTCTTTAATTTTGTTAACTGCCAACAAATAGCGCAAAACACCCACTTAATCTGAATAAAAGATTAGAAAGATAAGGTGTTACCAAAGGTTATTTGACGCGTAATGGGAATATCTGCCATCTTAGTCTCAACGTCTTTTAGGTAATTCAAGCATCTGAGGTTATTTAGGAATATATGGAAAAAGCCATTCTTATCACAGGCTGTTCGAGCGGTATTGGTTATCGCTGCGCGCATGATCTACAACAGCGAGGATATCAAGTCATTGCCTCATGCCGTAAACCAGAAGATGTTCAGCGCCTGCGCGAAGAAGGTTTAACTTGCATCCAGCTCGACCTAAACGATGCAACAAGCATCTCACGAGCGGTTCAAGAAACACTATCAATAACACAAGGCAAGCTCTATGGGCTATTTAATAACGGAGCCTATGGACAACCGGGAGCGATTGAAGATCTTCCTACCATCGCATTAAGAAACCAGTTTGAAACAAATTTTTTTGGCTGGCATCAGCTAGTGTGCGAACTTCTCCCTGTCATGCGTAAACAAGGGGAAGGACGAATTGTCCAAAACAGCTCTGTGTTAGGCTTTGCAGCAATGAAATATCGCGGCGCATACAATGCTTCTAAGTTTGCATTAGAAGGCTGGACTGACACACTCAGATTGGAGCTTCAAGGCAGCAATATTCACATTAGCTTACTCGAACCCGGCCCCATCGAAACTCAATTTCGCGCCAACGCGTTATCCGCCTTTAATCACTGGATAAATATGGAAAACAGCGTACATCGTCAGGAGTACCAACTTCAGATACAACGATTGGCAAAAGAAGAATCAAACAACGCCTTTGTACTGCCAGCCTCATCATGTGTCATGCCTGTTATTCATGCGCTAGAAGCAAAACGTCCAAAGATTCGCTATCGTGTAACAACGCCAACAAAAGTATTTGCCGTACTTAAACGCTTATTACCAACGCGTCTATTGGACAAAATTCTCTACAAAGCGGCATAAAGAGGCGCAACTGTCATTTTTCCGTAACATATCGATGATAAATTAACCAACTCTAGAAACTTCCGATAGTTAGATTGCTAATTATCCCTGTTTTAAGCGTTACATTGGAAACACACATGACGTTAAATCAGTTGAACTGGCTTAGTGTAGGTGTTGCGCTGACAATACTATTTATGATTTAGACACACCTTTGCTTGCACCACCAAAAGCCACTGCGATGCAGTGGCTTTATTCTTTCTGCCTTGAATTTTGCTCTCTCTGCCCATACCTCTCATACTAACGGCTTCTAATTTCAAGGAATAACTCAATGCAGTCACCATTTATTGTCGAGTTAAACGAACAAAACTTCCGTCAAGTGTTGGAAGGATCAATGCAGACCCCTGTGCTTATTCATTTTTGGGCATCAATGAGTCAAGAAAGCACGCAAATCATTCCAGAGCTACAAATGCTCGCTCAACAATTTAATGGGGCCTTTACCTTAGCGCTTCTGAATTGCGAACAAGAACAAATGATAGCGGCACAATTTGGTGTACAAGCCTTGCCGACGATTGCGTTATTTGTAAATGGTCAACCCGTTGATGGTTTAGGTGGACCGCAGTCACTTGATGCAATCAAGGAAATGCTTGCTAAGCATTTGCCGAGCCAAGATGAGTTAACCCTGAATGAAGCATTATCACAAATACAGCAAGGCAACCATCAACAAGCACTAACACAACTTGAAGGCTTGCCTCAAACACTTAAAGACAAAGCAGAAGTAAAACTGGCCCTTGCTGATTGTTATTTGGAAACAATGCAATTCGATAATGCAGAAACGCTTTTAGAACATATTCCTCTTGAGTATCAAGATAATTATTATAAAGGTCTCATTGCCAAGCTAGAACTTCATAAGCAAGCTGCCGATAGCCCAGAGATCCAATCGCTCGAACAAGCTCTTACTGCAACCCCAAATGACGTTCAAATAGCCCTTGAACTGGCATTAAATTACCATAGTGTAAAACGTGATGAAGACGCTCTAGAGCTGCTGTGGCGCTTTTTGAAAACCGATCTTAATGCACAAGAAGGGGATGTAAAAAAAGCCTTTATGGATATCCTTTCTGCACTCGGACAAGGTAACCCAATAGCAGCAAGCTATCGCCGACAACTCTATTCCTTGTTGTACTAACATCTCTACATATACAAATATAAGCCGGTTAACCGGCTTATATTTTGTCCAAATTTTCTGTCTGCTCCCAGTTTTATTACCTAAGATGTGTCTTAATTAACCAATTGATATAAATAAATTAAATAAGGACATATCGTCATGGCTATTGACTCGCTGATCACCATAGGTGTCTTAGTTTTTGTGGCAATTGCAGTGGTAATTGCAGGAATTAAAACCGTCCCCCAAGGCAACAATTGGACTGTAGAGCGCTTTGGTCGTTACACCCATACTTTAAAACCGGGCCTCAACCTAATCATTCCTTTCATCGATCGTATTGGCCTTAAAATCAATATGATGGAGCGAGTCCTTGATATCCCCGCTCAGGAAGTTATTTCAAAAGATAATGCGAATGTCACCATTGATGCTGTTTGTTTTGTACAAGTTATTGATGCCGCTCAAGCCGCGTATGAAGTAAATGATCTTGAGCATGCGATTCGTAATCTAACACTGACCAATATTCGAACAGTTTTGGGCTCAATGGAACTTGATGAAATGCTCAGCCAGCGAGATATGATCAACACTAAATTGCTGTCCATTGTCGATGAAGCAACTAACCCTTGGGGTGTTAAAGTCACTCGTATCGAAATTAAGGATGTTCAACCACCTTCAGACTTAACTGCAGCGATGAATGCGCAAATGAAAGCAGAACGTAATAAACGTGCTGAAGTGTTAGAAGCCGAAGGGATCCGCCAAGCGGAAATTCTAAAAGCCGAAGGCCACAAACAGTCTGAAATACTGAAAGCAGAAGGTGATAAACAAGCTGCGATTCTCCAAGCCGAAGCTCGTGAACGAGCAGCGGAAGCAGAAGCGAAAGCCACCACTATGGTATCGGAAGCCATCGCGAAAGGTGACATGCAGGCAGTAAACTACTTTATCGCCCAAGGGTATACTGAAGCGCTCAAGACTATTGGACAAGCTGAAAATGGGAAAATCATCATGCTACCTTTAGAAGCATCTGGTCTCATGGGCTCTGTCGCAGGTATTGCAGAAATGTTTAAACACCAACCTTCTGATAAATCGTAAGGATCCGCTTTGATAGAGCTACTCAATTCACTCAACCACTGGCATTGGCTAGCATTCGGTTTAATATTGTTAGCCAGTGAGTTATTAGGGACCGCTGGCTATTTATTATGGTTAGGGATCTCTGCAATACTTGTCGGTTTACTCTTAACCGTCTTACCCATTAGCTGGCAGTTGCAATGGGTAAGTTTTGCTACATTTTCCCTTATTACCACTTGGTTATGGTGGCGAAAGCAAAGCCAATCAGACAAACAAAGTGATGATAATCGGACGCTAAATCAAAAACACAAGCAGCTAATAGGAAAGATCATCACTGTCGAACACGATATTACTATCGGTACAAATCGCATAAAGGTGGGAGATACGACTTGGTCAGCTGTTTCTGAGGAAGAGATCGCTGCGCACAGCACAATAAAGGTTGTAGATGTGGAAGGGATCGTATTAAAAATAGAGCAATATAAAAAATAAATATCAAAATAATAAGGAGGGAAAGTGGCTTATATCCCTCCTTCACATCCTGATTCTACACGTCGTACTGTACAACTTAATCTTTTTCAAATAGATAAATACTTAGGTTCTAGAATTAAGTAACCGAGATCCTCTTCAGACCATCATCTCGATTATAAATATCGAACAAGTCTATAGATAGATTCAATGCCTTACTGATCAAGCTTTGTATATTTACCTACTTATTTTTATACGAAAATTTTAAAAGTACTATTTTTTTTTGATCTTTCTCTAGCTGTAAACATACTTAAAGTTGTATACCAGTCTGGATTTTAATAATCATTTATAAATAGAAAGGCTTCTAAGGAGAGCTTTATGAAAAAACTATTTTTCATATTAATACTGGGGTTGACTACTGCAAGTGCGGTTTTTGCTAGTGCTCAAGGTGGTAGAAGCATGGGACCGGAGGTTAAATGTGAATTACCGAATGGTAATGTGCAGATGATACCAAAGGACTACTGTATGATTTTAAGCGGTAAAGAAAAATAAAAAAAGCCCATGCACAATGCATGGGCTTTTTAATAACTACTTAGTGAAAGCTATAAGGAATAATCACTTGTAGACGTAGGTCTGTCTCATCAAATCCACCAGCTGTAGATTGGTCGACAAATTCATCACGAACTAGGTAAGTACCGTGTAGTCGAACTGTTGCGCCTTTTAGAGAACCAGATTGTAGAGAGTAAGAGACGGTACCATTTACAGCAAATTCACTCTCGTATGCTGAGTTATCTTCATCAGCACCAGTACCGTAACCGACACCTACGTAGTAATTCCAACCATTGCCTTGATTGAAAGACACTCGGTTGTACCAAGAAAGCTCGCCTGCTTGGTTCCAATCAGATAGGGCATCCCACCACTGAGACCAGTTACCATTCGTCATGCCGTAAGTGTAAATAGTACGAGGAACAACTTCAGTTCCATTGTCTGAGTCAGCATAACGTAATTCAGAGTTCCAAGACACCTTACCAAAAGATTTAGCAAAAGCTAGACCAGTTAGGTAACCAAGGCCATCGTATTTCGCATCATCATCCGTACCATAGAAATCAAATGCTAAAGAAGTTGTGTCATTAAACGCATACTTCGCATAAACCTTGTACGAAGTGTTGTCATCTTTGTCAGTGTATGCATTTACTTGACCAGCGCCCCAGTCAATATCAGATGCGTAGCTTACATCCAATGCGGTAGACAGGCCTACTTGGTAATTTAGTTGTCCGAAACCACCATTCAAGCCAATAGAATGAATTGAGCTCCAAGATGTATCAGACCATAGTGAAGGTGCATAATCATCTTCATGCAATAACCATGGTGCTGTAAATTGGTCAGCTGCAAAGTACGTAAATTTGTGGCCAGATAGGTCAGCATTAACTTCTAAACCACGGTATGTTCCAGGTACAAAGCTCCATACGTTACCCAATGCGCCATTACCGTTAGACTGAAGCATACCCAAACGAGCATCAACTTTTTCACCTAACTTAAACTTAAGAGCTGCCTTGTACATTTTTAGCTGTTGAGCATCACCAGCACCCCAATCTTGCTCAACACAAGTAGAAATTTCATTACATAAGTAACGACCGTCACCATCTTGTTGGCTGTCATTGTATAGGTCACCTGAGTAGTAACCCGCAAGATCTGCACCTAACCAATCATCGTGATAACCAGACGTGAAATCAACAATTAGGTTGTAGCTTGAATAGTTTAAGCGGCTCCATACTTCGTCACCGTCTTTACCACGGTTACGAGTACGAGAACGAGTATCAACAACAGCCATCGCGTTCAGAGATGAACCTTGCATAAACTCATTAACTTTCTCAACATATTGATCACCTGCCGCTGACTCAGTAGAAGCAGTTGCTGGCATTGCCGCTAGAGCACCTACCATCGCTGCAGTCAGAGCAGATACTTTAAAAAATTTGTCCATGGAAAAACTCCTAAAAATGGATATAGCTGTTTTATTTGTTTCTCGCCTTTAGTTGGCCGCCGAAGGGAGAACGCATTTCCTATGTTGAAAATCTCAATTAGTCATTTAATTTTCGACTTTCTATTTCCTGCATACACACCGTGTATCCATGGGTATTAGACTAACTTTGCATCAAAAAACATCAATGAGAACTTAATTTCTAAATAAAAAAATATGAGCCGCTACAAATTTTTATCAAGTTAGTGATCAAGATCTTATTTATCTACTGAACTTGGCAAGGTTAAGTTAAATAACATTAAAAACAATAACTTAAAAAATTAACATCCACGATAATATTGAACCGGGTCGCATTTAACCTTTCAATGCAATCGATTGTTTAAATTAGAGATCAGAGTCACTGAAACTAGTAATTCTCTTTAATAGTTAAATTTGTGACACTTTATTTTTCTCAAAAATAAAACCCCAATACCTTGCGATATCGGGGTTTTATTATTTTTTATGAACGATATTTAGAAGTTTTTTTATAGCAAAGCGACTAAATCATCTTCAGTACGGATTTCAATACCTAATTCTTGAGCTTTTGCTAACTTTGAGCCGGCATTTTCACCAGCAAATAAGATATCCGTTTTCTTAGAAACGCTACCTGTTACTTTCGCCCCTAAATTTTGTAGGGCAGCTTTAGCATCAGTTCGAGATAGTTTCGATAATGACCCAGTTAAAACCACTGTTTTTCCAGCTAATGGCTGCGGTGCATCATCAGATTTATCTTCAATACAAGGCCAATGGATACCCTGCTCAAGCAAATCATCAATCACACATTGATTACTCTCTTGAGCAAAAAATGCAGTAATATGACTTGCAACTATTTCACCAATATCTTGAACAGTAATTAGCTGCTCATGAGTCGCTGACTTAACGGCATCAAGCGTTTTGAAGTGATGCGCTAAGTTTGCAGCTGTTGCCTCTCCAACTTCACGGATTCCAAGCGAGTATAAAAAACGTGGCAATGTGGTTTCTTTGGCTTTATTTAACGCATTAACGACATTCTGAGCAGACTTTGGTCCCATACGGTCTAGTACCGTAATAACTCCAGCAGAGAGTTTGAATAAATCAGCAGGGGTCTCAACCATTTCTCGGTCAACTAACTGCTCAACAACCTTCTCCCCTAATCCATCTACATCCAACGCTTTACGTGATACAAAATGCTTCAGAGCTTCTTTACGTTGAGCCTGGCAAACCAAACCACCTGAGCAGCGAGCAACGGCTTCCCCTTCAACACGCTCGATCAGTGATGAACAAACCGGACATTGAGTCGGAAAAACGATTGATTTTGCAGTCTCTGGACGACGCTCCTTCACGACAGAAACAATCTGCGGGATCACATCACCAGCACGACGGATCACCACACAATCACCGACCATGACACCAAGCCGCTCTATCTCATCAGCATTGTGAAGTGTCGCGTTGCTGACAGTGACACCACCAACAAACACTGGTTCTAGTTTTGCCACAGGGGTAATTGCCCCTGTACGACCAACTTGAAACTCTACATCGTTTAATATGGTTAGCTCTTCTTGAGCCGGGAATTTATAAGCAATAGCCCAACGAGGCGCTCGTGCCACAAAGCCCAATAGCTCCTGATTAGCGATATCATCAACCTTAATAACGACACCATCGATTTCATAAGCTAATTCACTTCGACGTTCTAAGATATTTTGATAATACGCTTTAACGTCATCAAGCGATTCGACACGCTTTGTTTCTGGGCACATAGGCAGTCCCCAGTTTTTCAACTGAAGGAATCGCTCATAATGGCTTGAAGACAAGGTTACACCTTCTACAACACCAACACTGTACGCGTAGAAACTCAGAGGGCGTGTAGCTGTAATACGCGAGTCTAGCTGACGTAGGCTACCGGCGGCTGCATTACGTGGGTTCACAAAGACTTTCTCACCTTTTTTAAGGGCTTGTTCATTTAAGCGCTCAAAACCCGCGAGAGGCATAAAGACTTCACCACGGACTTCAAGCCTTTCAGGCCAGCCCTTACCTTGGAGTTTCAATGGTATTGCACTAATAGTTCTTACGTTTTCAGTAATATTTTCCCCTGTTGCACCGTCACCACGCGTAGCGGCCTGAACTAATACGCCGTTTTCATATAACAGACTGACAGCTAAACCATCTAACTTTGGCTCACAGCAAAACTGCCCTACAGAGATCCCTGCGAGACGATCTACCATCCGCTTTTGAAAACTATCTAACTCTTCGTCATTAAACGCATTGTCCAGTGACAACATTGGGATTTCGTGGGTCACAGAGTCAAACCCATCGAGAGGTTTTCCACCCACGCGCTGACTTGGCGAATCAATCGTCACTAGCTCAGGATACTCAGCTTCAATATCCAATAGCTCACGCATTAAACGGTCATATTCGCTATCGGGAATTTCTGGGCTGTCTTCAACATAGTAACGCACTGCGTGGTAGTGCAACGTTTCACGAAGTTGGTGTAGTTTGTTTTGAATTTCTATCGACATGAGTAGCTCTGAAAAATTGGTCTATCTAGCTTATTTGGAGGAGTATGAACAGCTGGGCGCTTATCCGCAATAGCCAGCCTCAAATAACAAATAGGCTCCTTAAAAGGAGCCTATTTTTCGTTTGTGATTTAGGCTTTCTGCGCCGCCTTGAATTTTTGAATTTGAGCTCGGTACGCATCAAGACGGTTTGGAGTCATCAGGTTACGGGCATCATCCAAAACATTCGCCCCCATGTCATCTGCAATTTGCTGGGCGGTTTTTAGCATTAACTTAAAGTTTTGTTCTGGGTCACCGAAACAAGGCAACGTCATGAAGAAGGAAATGCCTTTGGTTGTAAAATCAGCAGGATCATCATGTTTGAGTGTCCCCGGCTGCATCATATTGGCCACACTGAATAAGATTTTACCCGTTCCAGACATATCTGCATGACGGTGGAAGATGTCCATTTCACCATAGAGCAAGCCATTTTGCTGCATACTATCAAATAGCTTAGTACCGACAAATGCATCTTCACCAGAGCAATGTACATTCAGTACGATGACGTCCATTTTAGGTTCTGATTCCGGCTCACTCACTTCTTCAGGCTCTGCTGAAGCAGTCTTGCTCGCCACAGGTGTTTCTATTGGCTCAGCAAAGACATCTTCATCACGACTCGCTTCAATCGAAGGGATTTCTTCTTTTTCATCGCTGACTGAAACCGACAGTTCTTTCTCTGATGACTCTGCTTCTTCTTGATAATTGTCAGCCAATGGATCCAGAGGATCATGGTTTGCGACAAATTCCGGCTCTTTTCGCTCTTTACGAATGATTTCGAAATCATCTTCTGGTGCGAAACTACGTTCGGGCGCACTGTCTTGCTCACCTTCACTTTCGGAATTTAGCTTTCCGAGTGGTTTATCACCAAACTTGGCTTTTCCTTCTTTTTTGCTTGTCCATAGTCCATGGAATAGCAGTGCTGCAATAGCTAATGCACCAACGATGATGAGTACGAATCGCAATTCCTGCATTTTATGCTCTCAGTTGCTCAAATATGATGTAATGGCAAAACTTCAGCTGTTAATAAGTGAACTTGTTTAGCCGACGATTAAGTTACTTTACCAAAACTAAGTACGTAATTAGAACAACTTAATGTTAGAAGTTCCTAGTATGTTGTGATTTTGAACACGCTTTTTTTCTTGTAAGATAGAAATCAACCCAAATTCACACATAGATTTAGCAATATGAATACATCCGTTTACCGACGTTCGGGGTTTGGTTATTTCTTCCAAGGCATCGAACTCGCTCTTTCACCGGGCATTCGCCGGTTTGTTATGATGCCACTGCTAACTAATATCGTATTGGTTGGTGGAGCGCTCTTTTACCTTTTTTCACACCTAAACGGATGGATTGAGCAACTCATTGGTCAAATTCCCGAGTTTCTGTCTTGGCTCAGTTATGTGCTGTGGCCTTTATTGGTATTGACTATTCTTGCGACATTCTCATACTTCTTCAGCACATTGGCTAATTTTATAGCCGCTCCTTTTAATGGGCTGCTTGCTGAAAAGGTAGAAATAAAACTAACAGGCCGTTCAATTAATGATGATGGTTTGCTGGATACCCTAAAAGATACACCTCGTATCTTAGGTAGGGAATGGCGCAAACTGGTTTATGTTCTTCCTAAAGCCATAGGGCTCTTTATCTTGTTGTTGATCCCTGCACTAGGTCAAACACTTGGACCATTCTTATGGTTTGCCTTTACCGCATGGATACTTGCGATTCAATACTGTGACTATCCTTTCGACAACCATAAGATCGGCTTTAACGAAATGAGAAACAATTTGAAACAAAAACAAGGGAAAGCTTATTCTTTCGGTGCCTTGGTTTCTATTTTCACCACAATCCCAATTCTCAACCTATTTGTGATGCCAGTTGCCGTATGTGGGGCAACGGCAATGTGGGTAGCAGAATTTAAGCAACACCAGCGCTAACATCGGATGCGGTTAGCTCACAATAAGAGAGGCTAACCGCATTTAGCACTTTCCTCTAATAAGATATAACTTTTTAATCCTTTTCCCTTTTTTTATCAGCTAATATTCTTCTATTCGTATTCACAAAACGTGTAATGAAGGAACATCACTATGAGCAAGATCTACGAAGACAACTCACTTACCATCGGTAATACACCTCTAGTTCGCCTAAATAAAGTAAGCAAGGGCAAAGTTTTAGCCAAAATAGAAGCGCGTAACCCAAGCTTCAGTGTTAAATGCCGTATCGGCGCCAACATGATTTGGGAAGCAGAAAAAGCAGGCACACTAAAAGCTGGCGTTGAACTAGTTGAGCCAACCAGTGGTAATACAGGTATCGCACTTGCATTCGTAGCAGCCGCTCGTGGTTATAAGCTCACACTGACTATGCCAGAATCTATGAGCCTTGAGCGTCGTAAGCTTCTTAAAGCACTAGGTGCAAATCTAGAGTTAACAGAAGCGGCGAAAGGTATGAAAGGTGCAATTGCAAAAGCAGAAGAAATTGTAGCCAGCAACCCTGAGAAATACCTTCTTCTACAACAGTTCAACAACCCTGCTAACCCAGAAATTCACGAAAAGACCACTGGTCCAGAAATTTGGGATGCCACTGATGGCGAAATCGATGTATTCGTCGCAGGTGTTGGTACTGGCGGCACTATCACAGGTACAAGCCGTTACATTAAGGGCGAAAAAGGCAAAAATATTGTTTCAGTAGCGGTAGAACCAGCTGAATCACCAGTGATTGCACAAGCGCTTGCTGGCGATGAAATCCAACCTGCACCACACAAAATTCAAGGTATTGGCGCTGGTTTCATCCCTGGCAACCTCGATTTAGAGCTACTTGACCGTGTTGAAGCCGTTACTTCTGAAGAGGCTATCGAGATGGCTCGCCGCCTAATGGAAGAAGAAGGCATTCTAGCTGGCATTTCATCAGGTGCTGCTGTGGTGGCTGCAAACCGAATTGCTGAACTACCTGAATTTGAAGGAAAAACCATTGTCACTATACTTCCAAGCTCAGGTGAACGTTACCTCAGCACCGCACTATTTGCAGGCATCTTTACTGAAAAAGAGAACCAACAGTAATATGTGGTCAAATCAATTTTTCGTCCAAAAAAGCCCCATTTAGGGGCTTTTTTGTTGATCCCTGCCCCACCTTTGGTAATATCAACACAGTTTTATTTTTCGCTTCAAAATAAAGAAGTGAGAATCAGGATTTTACGCAGCGGCGAAAGACAACATAGATTGAAATCGCAGTTGTAAATTAATAACCTGTATCAGTTATGACACGCGATCAACGTTACTCTGCTAGCAGAAACACGTATTAGCGGTTAAGCTAGTTCTGGTTAAGAATCTGTCAAAATATAAATCAATTGGGGTATATAACATGTACGAGAAGCAAGTAGAAATCACTGCAGAAAACGGTCTTCACACTCGTCCAGCTGCACAGTTCGTAAAAGAAGCTAAAGCATTCGACGCGGACATCACTGTGACTTCTAATGGCAAAAGCGCTAGCGCGAAGAGCCTGTTCAAACTACAAACTCTTGGCCTAGTAAAAGGTACACTAGTTACTATCTCAGCTGAGGGCCCACAAGCTCAACAAGCTGTAGACCACCTAGTTGCTCTAATGGATCAACTACACTAATCCGGTCTCCTATTTCAAAGCCATTTTGTGAAAACAAAATGGCTTTGTTGGAAATAGGCCCAAATTTAAGCTAAAAATTATCGTTAGCGCATCCATTTAATCTCCCGTTTAAAGTTGACCAATTTAAGGTAAGGCTATGATTTCAGGCATCCTAGCATCTCCTGGTATTGCTATTGGTAAAGCACTACTACTTCAAGAAGATGAAATTGTCCTAAACACAAACACTATCTCAGACGATCAAGTTGAAGCTGAAGTTGCGCGTTTCTTTGAAGCTCGTGACAAATCTTCAGCTCAATTGGAAACTGTCAAGCAGAAAGCACTAGAGACCTTTGGCGAAGAAAAAGAAGCCATCTTCGAAGGTCACATCATGCTTCTTGAAGATGAAGAGCTAGAGGAAGAAATCCTAGCACTAATCAAAAAAGACAAGATGCACGCTGATAACGCGATTTATACGGTTATCGAAGAACAAGCATCTGCTCTAGAGTCTCTAGACGACGAATACTTAAAGGAACGTGCAACAGATATCCGCGATATCGGTACACGTTTCGTTAAAAATGCACTAGGCATCAACATTGTTTCTCTAAGCGATATCAATGAAGAAGTTATCCTAGTGGCTTACGACCTAACGCCATCTGAAACTGCACAGATCAACCTAGACTACGTTCTTGGTTTTGCTTGTGACATCGGCGGTCGTACCTCTCACACTTCAATCATGGCTCGTTCACTTGAACTTCCTGCTATCGTTGGTACTAACGACATCACTAAGCAAGTGAAGAATGGCGACATGCTGATTCTTGATGCGATGAACAACAAGATCGTTATCAACCCATCTGAAGCAGAGCTAGAAGAAGCGCAAGCAGTAAAAGCGGCATTCGTTGCTGAGAAAGAAGAACTGGCTAAGCTTAAAGACCTACACGCAGAAACTTTAGACGGTCACCGCGTTGAAGTTTGCGGTAACATCGGTACTGTTAAAGATTGCGACGGCATCATCCGTAACGGTGGTGAAGGCGTTGGTCTGTACCGTACTGAATTCCTATTCATGGACCGTGATGCACTTCCTACTGAAGAAGAACAGTACCAAGCGTACAAAGAAGTTGCTGAAGCAATGAATGGCGAGTCAGTAATCATCCGTACTATGGACATCGGTGGTGATAAAGATCTTCCTTACATGGATCTTCCACAAGAGATGAACCCATTCCTAGGCTGGCGCGCAGTACGTATCAGCTTAGACCGTCGTGAAATTCTTCGTGACCAGCTACGCGGCATCCTACGTGCATCGGCACACGGCAAACTGCGTATCATGTTCCCAATGATCATCTCTGTTGAAGAAATTCGTGAGCTTAAGAAAGCAATCGAAGAGTACAAAGCAGAGCTGCGTGCAGAAGGTCTAGCATTCGACGAAAACATCGAAATCGGTGTAATGGTTGAAACACCAGCAGCTGCGGCTATCGCACATCACCTAGCGAAAGAAGTTGCTTTCTTCTCTATCGGTACTAACGATTTAACTCAATACACACTAGCAGTTGACCGTGGTAACGAAATGATTTCTCACCTATACAACCCACTATCACCAGCGGTACTAACAGTGATCAAGCAAGTTATCGATGCTTCTCACGCTGAAGGTAAGTGGACAGGTATGTGTGGTGAGCTAGCGGGCGATGAGCGCGCAACACTTCTACTTCTAGGTATGGGTCTAGATGAGTTCTCAATGAGCGGCATCTCTATTCCTAAAGTGAAGAAAGTGATTCGTAACTCTAACTTCGCTGAAGTAAAAGCGATGGCTGAAGAAGCACTATCACTACCAACAGCTGCTGAAATTGAAGCAGTTGTTGAAAAGTTCATTGCAGCAAAAACACAATAATCTGCGAAGACCAGTCCATATAGACGGCTAAAAGTAGTCGTCTATTGCTTTGGATTGGTATACTATATTTCGAAAGAATAAAACTAAACGTTAGGAGCATGACACAATGGGTCTGTTTGACAAACTTAAGAAGCTAGTATCTGAC
The DNA here is from genome assembly GCF_040869035.1 of Vibrio sp. NTOU-M3. Classification (NCBI taxonomy): domain Bacteria; kingdom Pseudomonadati; phylum Pseudomonadota; class Gammaproteobacteria; order Vibrionales; family Vibrionaceae; genus Vibrio; species Vibrio sp. NTOU-M3. The sequence continues at coordinate 772,729 of NZ_CP162100.1, read as the reverse complement.
GATAGCGCTGATGCAGGTGCAATCGAGATTATCGCACCTCTATCTGGTGAAATCGTAAACATTGAAGATGTGCCAGATGTAGTTTTCGCAGAGAAAATTGTTGGCGACGGTATTGCAATTAAACCAGCGGGCGACAAAATGGTTGCTCCTGTAAACGGTACTATCGGTAAGATCTTCGAAACTAACCACGCTTTCTCTATCGAGTCTGACGATGGTGTTGAGCTATTCGTTCACTTCGGTATCGATACTGTTGAACTGAAAGGCGAAGGCTTCAAGCGTATCGCTGAAGAAGGCCAAACTGTTAAAGCTGGCGACACAATCATTGAATTCGATCTAGCTCTTCTAGAAGAGAAAGCGAAATCAACACTGACTCCAGTTGTTATCTCTAACATGGACGAAATCAAAGAGCTGAACAAGCTTTCTGGTTCTGTAACTGTTGGCGAAACTCCAGTTCTACGTGTAACTAAGTAATCTTTACTCAGTTAAACGCAAAAAACGCAGCCATTGGCTGCGTTTTTTATTGTCTATTTGTTAGTAATGGTTATTTTAGACCAAGCGCATATTTTAATACCTGCTCTTTCATAGGTCCTGAGTTTTCCGCAATTTTTAGTGCTGCATTGCGCAAAACTTTCAACGGAGCAATGTCATTGCTAAAGCCTTTATAAAACAAATCCATTCCTGTCTGCATGAGTAAGTTATCTGGTTTTCTCATCATTTCATAACGTTTAGCCAGTGATTGGCTCAATGCGTCTTGTCTTTCAGCAACAGAAAGCAGTGCAGATACATCTTTAAAACCTAAATTAACTCCCTGCCCTGCCAATGGATTAATGGTATGAGCAGAATCTCCAACAAGAATGCAATTGTTCTTCTGGTAAGTCTGGGCATGTCGTCGAGTTAATGGAAAAGATCCGAATTGCAGAACCTCAATGTCACCAAGTTCCGCTGGAAAATGATGCAAAACTTCACTTCTTAACTGTTCTGGGCTCATCCCACACAATTGTTTGATGCGTTTTGGCGAGTCATACCAAACTAATGATGCTTGATTACCACACAAAGGTAAAAATGAGCGAGGCCCTGAAGGTGTGAACTGCTGCCACGTTATATCCTGCTGAGGTAGCGCTGTTTTCACATTGATTAACATGCAATGCTGACGATAATCCCACGCAGTCACACCAATACCAGCGACTTGGCGTACTTTCGAGTTTGCTCCATCAGCCCCAACGATCCAAAGTGTTTCAAACTGTTCACCAGAACTCAAGGTTACTTTGGCAATGTCATCAAAGTCTATTGTTGCCAAAGAGTCTGAACAATACACTTTCAAATTACTATAGCGTTCAAACTGTTGCCACAAGCCAAGTTGAATAATACGGTTTTCGACAATATAACCTAGCTGATCCAGCCCTAAAGCTTCTGAATGGAACCGGGTCCGACATTCCGGATGCTCCCAAGTTTCCAATCGACGATATGGGCAAGTACGCATCGCTTCAATCGCATTCCATGCCCCTAGTTCCTGTAACAAAGCAACTGAATTATGCGAGATCGCCGACACGCGAATATCCATAGCCTGCTCGGCTGAAAAAGGTTCTGGCGTATTTCCTTCAACAAGAACGACACTGCGCCCTTGTTTCGCAAACCCCAAAGCAACCGCCGCCCCAACCATGCCACCACCGATAACCGCAATATCAAATCTGGTCATAATATGTTCTTCATTCAATTGAATTTTAACTTGCTTTTGATTGTACGATTTCATAACGAAAATGTAACCAAAAACCTTAACATGAACGAGGTCAAAGCCCTTGTACTGTAAAGGCTAGAACAGATTTTATGAGATCACTGGTCAGTTGGTTTTTAAAGCAGTACAATACGCCGCTTACCGCCGAGAGGGCGGCTAAAATATAGTCATCGCCAATATTATTTGTGCGAAACAATTAAGAACACACTGGGCGATTTGCTCCCTTAATTTAAACTAACGATCGAGCGAACAACATGAGTAAAAAACTGCTAATTAAAACCTGGGGCTGCCAGATGAACGAATATGATTCATCAAAAATGGCGGATCTACTGAATGCAGCTAATGGCTACGAGCTAACAGAAGAACCAGATGAAGCAGATGTATTACTTCTTAATACCTGTTCTATTCGCGAAAAAGCACAGGAAAAAGTATTCCACCAGCTAGGTCGTTGGAAAACATTAAAAGACAAGAAACCAGGCGTCGTGATTGGCGTTGGTGGTTGTGTAGCAACACAAGAAGGTGATCACATCCGTGAACGTGCACCTTTTGTTGACGTTATTTTTGGCCCACAAACGCTGCACCGTCTTCCAGAGATGATCAAGCAATCTCAAACCAATGAAGCGCCAGTGATGGACATCTCTTTCCCAGAGATTGAGAAGTTTGACCGTCTTCCTGAGCCACGAGCTGAAGGTGCAACCGCATTCGTTTCAATTATGGAAGGCTGTTCAAAGTACTGTACTTACTGCGTGGTACCATACACTCGTGGTGAAGAAGTAAGTCGCCCTATGGATGACGTGCTATTTGAAATTGCTCAGCTTGCAGAGCAAGGTGTACGTGAAGTAAACCTATTAGGTCAAAACGTAAACGCTTACCGCGGCCCGACTCATGACGGTGAAATCTGTAGTTTTGCCGAGCTGCTTCGTTTAGTCGCGTCTATCGATGGTATTGATCGCATTCGCTTTACAACTAGCCACCCGCTCGAGTTTACCGACGATATTATCGCGGTTTACGAAGATACTCCTGAGCTTGTTAGTTTCCTTCACTTACCGGTGCAGAGCGGTAGTGACCGTATTTTAACGATGATGAAGCGCCCACATACGGCTATCGAATACAAGTCTATTATTCGCAAGCTACGTAAAGCACGTCCTGACATTCAGATAAGCTCAGACTTTATTGTTGGTTTCCCAGGTGAAACAGATAAAGACTTCCAAGACACAATGAAGCTTATCAAAGACGTAGACTTTGATATGAGTTTCAGCTTTATCTTCTCACCTCGCCCAGGCACACCAGCTGCGGATTACCCATGTGATGTGCCAGAGCAAGAGAAAAAAGAACGCCTATACGAACTGCAACAAACCGTAAATACTCAAGCAATGCGTTACTCACGCCTCATGCTTGACACAGAGCAACGCGTTTTAGTTGAAGGGCCATCGAAGAAGAACTTAATGGAGCTTCGTGCTCGTACAGAAAACAACCGCGTGGTTAACTTTGAAGGCAGTGCAGACCTTATTGGTCAGTTTGTCGATGTTAAAATCACCGATGTCTTTGCTAACTCTCTTCGCGGTGAATTAGTTCGTACAGAAAAAGACATGGATCTTCGCTCAATCATTTCTCCAATGCAGATGATGGCGAAGACAAAACGAGAAGATGAGCTGGGTGTGGCTACTTTTACACCATAAGCTTGAAAATACCTGTCTAAGCAACCATCTTAGAATAAAGGGTATATATATCATTGGAAGCCCGGTCTGAATCGGGCTTCCACAAATGAGAGGCAACTTTGAGCAATAAAATTGTTACTCTAGAAATCAATCTAGAACCTTCAGACAACCGCCGCCTGGCCAGCCTTTGCGGCCCATTCGATGACAATATCAAGCACTTAGAACGTCGACTCGGCGTTGAAATCAACTATCGCAGTAACTTCTTTACTATTGTTGGTAAACCGCATACGTCTGCTGCGGCACTTGAGATCATCAAGACACTTTACGTCAATACCGCCCCTGTTCGTGGCAATATTCCAGATATAGATCCTGAAGAGATCCATCTCGCCATCAAAGAAACGGGTGTATTAGAGCAAAGTACAGAATCAAATATTGAACACGGTAAAGAAGTGTTCGTTAAAACGAAGAAAGGCGTGATCAAACCGCGTACACCTAACCAGGCTCAGTACTTGGTTAACATGGTCACCCACGACATTTCTTTTGGTATTGGGCCTGCTGGTACAGGTAAAACCTACCTTGCGGTTGCCGCTGCCGTCGATGCACTAGAGCGCCAAGAGATCCGCCGTATTCTTCTAACGCGCCCTGCGGTTGAAGCGGGTGAAAAATTAGGCTTCCTACCTGGTGATCTAAGCCAGAAAGTCGACCCATACCTACGCCCACTATACGATGCGTTATTTGAGATGCTCGGTTTTGAACGAGTTGAAAAACTCATTGAGCGTAACGTCATCGAGGTAGCCCCTCTGGCTTATATGCGTGGCCGTACGCTGAACGACGCTTTTATCATTCTCGATGAAAGTCAGAATACGACGGTTGAGCAAATGAAAATGTTCTTAACACGTATTGGCTTTAATTCACGTGCCGTGATCACTGGTGACGTTACACAAATCGATTTACCACGTGGTGCGAAATCTGGTCTTCGACATGCGATAGAAGTTCTCAGTGAAGTTGACGAGATCAGCTTTAACTTCTTCCAAGCTGATGATGTGGTGCGCCACCCTGTCGTTGCACGCATCGTAAACGCTTATGAAAAGTGGGAAGCACAAGATCAAAAAGAGCGCAAAGAATATGAGAAACGTCGACGCGAAGAACGTGAAGCTAAATTGCTCGAAGCAGAGAAAGTAGAAGCGAATAAGGAATAATCATGTCGATTGAACTTGATCTTCAACTCGCAGTCGAACAGGAACAAGGGCTTCCTACAGAGCAAGACGTCCAGCGCTGGTTGACACAAACGATTACACAATTTCAGCCACAAGCTGAAGTAACTGTGCGTATAGTTGATGAACAAGAGAGTCATCAACTTAATCTAGATTACCGTGGCAAAGACAAACCAACCAATGTACTTTCTTTTCCGTTTGAAGCCCCTCCGGGTATGGAGTTAGATTTACTAGGCGATTTAATAATCTGTCGTCAAGTGGTTGAAAGAGAAGCCAAAGAACAAGATAAGCCAGTATTAGCCCACTGGGCGCATATGGTTGTACATGGCAGTCTGCATCTGCTAGGTTATGATCATATCGAGGACGATGAAGCTGAAGAAATGGAGTCCCTCGAAACTGAAATCATGCAAGGTATGGGATTTAAAGACCCATATTTCGCTGAGAAACAGTAGCTCTCCTCCGTTTTGCATTATATCGAGAGCTACTACGTGTGCTATCACACTTCTGATAGCGTTACATAATTGAGAAGCAATGAACGAAGAAAATTCGCAAAACTCTGAAGGTCCGAGTAGAAAGTCCTTCTTTGAACGCCTAGGTCAACTATTTCAAGGCGAACCTAAAGATCGCCAAGAGCTTGTTGATGTGATCCGAGACTCTGAAGTAAACGACCTAATTGACCATGACACCCGCGATATGTTGGAAGGGGTTATGGAAATCTCCGAAATGCGAGTTCGCGATATCATGATCCCACGCTCGCAAATGGTCACCGCAGAAAGAACAGATGATCTCGATGCACTTGTCGCACTTATCACCGATGCTCAGCACTCTCGCTACCCGGTAATAAGTGAAGATAAAGACCATGTGGAAGGCATTCTACTAGCGAAGGACTTACTTAAATACCTAGGTTCAGGCAGTGCTCCATTTGATATCGAGCAAGTCATCCGCCCAGCTGTAGTGGTTCCTGAGAGTAAAAGGGTTGACCGTTTGCTCAAAGAGTTCCGAGAAGAACGCTACCATATGGCGATTGTGGTTGATGAGTTTGGTGGTGTTTCAGGCTTAGTCACCATCGAAGACATTCTCGAGGAAATCGTTGGTGAAATCGAAGATGAATTTGATGAAGATGAAGATGCTGATATTCGTAAGCTAAGTAAGCATACGTATGCAGTGAAAGCACTGACAACCATTGAAGAGTTTAACGAAACCTTTAGTACTTCATTCAGCAATGAAGAAGTCGACACAGTTGGCGGCATGGTAATGACCGCGTTTGGGCATCTGCCTTCTCGTGGTGAAGTGGTAGAAATAGAAAACTACAGCTTCAAGGTTGCCTCAGCTGATAACCGACGCGTACTTCAATTGCAAGTGACTATCCCCGATGAGGAGCCTCTTCCACAAACAGCTGAAGAGTAACCCCCTATCTAGGGACATAATAAAAATAATGATGAAAAATAACTTAGTTCATCGCCTCAAGCGGCCCTTAGCGGCCGCTTTTGTTGGCGCTTTAACCACTTTAGCATTTGCCCCTTTTCAACTCTGGCCAATTGCACTTTTTTCTCCCGCTTTGCTGCTTCTGTTACTGCATAAGCAATCTGCTAAACAAGCACTATGGATTGGTTATGCTTGGGGTATTGGCCAATTTGCTACCGGAGTCAGTTGGGTACACGTTAGTATCGATAATTTCGGTGGTATGCCAAAAATTGCCAGCGTTTTTTTAATGGCTCTGTTGATTGGCTACCTAGCCATTTATAGCGCCTTATTCAGCTGGACACTCAACCGATTTTTTCCATCCAACCACAAAACTCGCTTTTTCTTAGCGGCACCAGCACTTTGGTTAATCGCAGACTGGTTACGCGGTTGGGTAATGACAGGTTTCCCTTGGCTTTGGCTCGGTTATAGCCAAATAGATAGCCCTCTTGCTAATTTTGCCCCTATTGGCGGTGTTGAACTTCTAACACTCTTTGTCATCATCATTAATGCTGCTCTGGCTTACACCATACTAAACAAGCAGTGGATTAACTTACTGATTCCCGCAGTGATCCTTGCTACGGGCTTTGGCTTAAGAGCCGTCAGTTGGGTTCAACCAAACCCTGAAAGCACCACCTCTATTGCGTTAATCCAAGGCAATATTGACCAAGCGAAGAAATGGTTACCGAGCGAACGCTGGCCAACCATCATGAAATACACGGATCTCACCCGGGAAAACTGGGATGCCGATGTCATCATTTGGCCAGAAGCCGCCATACCTGCTTTTGAATATGAGTTGTCGGCATACTTAAAGAACCTCGATTCAGCCGCCAAAATGAACGGTAGTACCGTTATTACTGGAGTCGTCAACCAAGGTGAAGATCGCAAGTTCTACAATAGCATTCTAACGCTTGGTCAAACGCCTTATGGGGATTACCAGTATGATATGAATCAACGCTACCATAAACATCACCTTCTTCCTTTTGGTGAATTTGTGCCGTTTGAGTCAATTTTGCGTCCAATTGCTCCATTCTTTAATTTGCCTATGTCTTCATTCAGTAGTGGTGACTTTGTGCAACCTAACATCGTTGCAAGCGGACGCCATATGGCTCCTGCACTTTGTTATGAAATTATTTTTAATGAGCAACTGAGAAGAAATCTCACAGAAGATACCGATTTTATTCTGACGTTATCTAACGACGCATGGTTTGGCCGTTCAATTGGACCATTGCAACATATGGAAATTGCCAGAATGCGTGCACTTGAATTAGGAAAGCCGGTAATCCGCTCTACGAATAATGGCGTCACCGCAGTAACTGACTATCAAGGCCACGTAATTAAACAGGTTCCACAGTTTGAAACGGAAGTGCTTAGAGTGAACGTTGTCTCAACGGATGGTCAAACACCATATTACAGATATGGCACTTGGCCACTATATATCTGGGTAGTTCTGAGCCTACTGATAGGTTGGCGTTTAAGGAAGATAAGCTAAAAAAACCAAAAGGGTTGGTGATTAAGCCAACCCTTTTCTTAATGCAACAAAGGCATATTCGTCTCTGATAATCTATCGGCACATCTGATTTAAGGTTTAAGAGCAACGCGGTTAAAGCCTTTATGACCACACTTGGTGCATGGAATGATCACGGTTGGATGATTATATTGTGTCTTGTGGCCACACTCATCACACACCAACGTCCCTAAACCAATCACTTCTCCCGCTTCATACAAACCTTGATGTTCCAAATCTGAAAACAATTCAACCCACTCCACTTTGGTTCTGTCGGTGATCTCCAATAATCCTTGCCAGATAGAATCCGCAACCATCAAATAGAAAGGCCCACTTTTGGACTCTTCATAACTATCCGCAAACTCTTTCAAGTCTGATTTAACATAGGCGGAAATTAAAGACAGTTCGTCTTTCGTCATATCATTGGCCGCTTCCACAACCTTACCTGATGTTTCCAAAACATGGTTTACTTCATCCGGGCTGTGTTTTAGTGCTTCAACAACATCGTCAAAAACTTCCTCATAACCTGCTTTGCGTTTTGGCATACCCACCTCCATAACCTGATGTATTAGGATTTGATTATCTGGCTGAGCCTATTGTTGTGCTCCTCTCCTTTAGGTATTCTATGACGATCTATTAATGTCTGTTCTAACTGAACTCACAATTTCCAAGATAACCGGATATCATCGATGCAAGAGCAATACAACCCGCAAGATATTGAACAGAAAGTTCAACAGCACTGGGACAACAGCAAGACCTTTGCTGTAAGTGAAGACCCAAATAAAGAAAAATTCTACTGTCTATCCATGTTCCCATACCCAAGTGGTCGACTGCACATGGGTCACGTGCGCAACTACACCATCGGTGATGTGGTCTCTCGTTTCCAACGTCTACAAGGTAAAAATGTAATGCAACCAATTGGTTGGGATGCATTTGGCCTACCTGCAGAAAACGCAGCGGTGAAAAACAACACAGCACCTGCACCTTGGACATACGAAAACATCGAGTACATGAAAAACCAGCTGAAATTGCTAGGTTTTGGTTACGATTGGAACCGTGAGTTCGCAACATGTACGCCTGAGTACTACCGTTGGGAACAAGAGTTCTTCACTAAGCTTTACAACAAAGGCCTAGTGTACAAGAAGACGTCTTCAGTTAACTGGTGTCCAAATGACCAAACTGTTCTGGCAAACGAGCAGGTTGAAGACGGCTGCTGCTGGCGTTGTGACACGCCGGTAGAGCAAAAAGAAATTCCACAGTGGTTCATCAAGATCACTGAATACGCTCAAGAGCTACTAGACGATCTAGATAACCTAGACGGTTGGCCTGAAATGGTTAAAACCATGCAGCGCAACTGGATCGGTCGCTCTGAAGGTGTTGAGCTTAAGTTTGAAGTTAAGGGTCAACAAGACCTAGAAGTTTACACAACACGTCCAGACACACTAATGGGTGTGACTTACGTGGGTATCGCAGCAGGTCACCCTCTAGCAGCAGTAGCCGCAGAGAACAACCCTGAGCTTGCAGCGTTCATCGACGAGTGTAAGAACAACAAAGTAGCGGAAGCGGAACTTGCGACAATGGAGAAGAAAGGTATGGCGACTGGCCTTACTGCTATTCACCCATTGAACGGTCGTGAAGTACCAGTATTTGTCGCTAACTTTGTACTGATGGACTACGGTACAGGCGCTGTAATGGCAGTACCTGCGCACGACCAACGTGACTTTGAGTTCGCAACTAAGTACGGCCTAGACATCGTGCCAGTTATCAAGCCAGTTGATGGCAGCGAGCTAGACATCTCTGAAGTGGCATACACAGAGAAAGGTGTACTGTTCGATTCAGGTGAATTCGACGGTCTAGAATTCCAAGCGGCGTTCGATGCAATCGCAGCGAAGCTAGAAGCAGAAGGCAAAGGCACTAAGACAGTTAACTTCCGTCTACGTGACTGGGGCGTATCTCGTCAACGTTACTGGGGTGCTCCAATCCCTATGGTAACGACTGAAGACGGTGAAGTTCACCCAGTACCAGCTGACCAACTGCCAGTAATCCTTCCAGAAGACGTGGTAATGGACGGCGTAACGAGCCCAATCAAAGCAGACAAAGAATGGGCGAAGACAACTTTCAACGGCGAACCTGCTCTACGTGAGACAGATACGTTCGATACGTTCATGGAATCTTCTTGGTACTACGCGCGTTACTGTTCACCACAAGCTGACGATATCCTAGATCCAGAAAAAGCAAACTACTGGCTACCAGTAGACCAGTACATCGGTGGTATCGAGCACGCTTGTATGCACCTACTGTACTCTCGCTTCTTCCATAAACTGCTACGTGACGCGGGCTACGTAACGTCTGACGAACCGTTCAAGCAGCTTCTGTGTCAAGGCATGGTTCTAGCGGATGCGTTCTACTTCGAGAACGACAAAGGCGGTAAAGAGTGGGTTGCACCAACTGACGTTGCTGTAGAGCGTGACGGTAAAGGCCGCATCACTTCTGCAAAAGACAACGAAGGCCGTGACGTAACACACTCAGGCATGATCAAAATGTCTAAGTCGAAGAACAACGGTATCGACCCACAAGAGATGGTAGATAAGTACGGTGCTGACACAGTACGTCTATTCATGATGTTTGCATCTCCAGCAGACATGACACTTGAGTGGCAAGAGTCTGGCGTTGAAGGTGCAAACCGCTTCCTGAAACGTGTGTGGAAGCTAGTGAACGAGCACGCAGCAAAAGGCGCAGCAGAAGCTGTAGACACTTCAGCACTGTCTAGCGACCAAAAAGCTCTTCGCCGTGACGTTCACAAGACTATCGCCAAAGTGACTGACGATATCGCTCGCCGTCAAACGTTCAACACTGCAATTGCTGCAATCATGGAACTGATGAACAAGCTAGCGAAAGCGGCTCAAGACTCTGCACAAGATCGTGCAATCCTTGATGAAGCACTAAAAGCGGTCGTAGCAATGCTTTACCCAATCACTCCGCATATCTCTTACGAACTGTGGACTGTACTAGGTGAGTCAGATATCGACAACGCAGTATGGCCAACATTCGACGAGAAAGCGCTTGTTGAAGACGAGAAAACTATCGTAGTTCAAGTTAACGGTAAGCTACGTGCCAAACTAACAGTACCTGCTGATATCTCTAAAGAAGATATCGAAGCACTCGGTCTAAACGATGAAAACGTTACCAAATTCACAGAAGATAAAACCATCCGTAAAGTGATTTACGTACCGGGCAAACTTCTGAATATCGTAGCGAACTAATCGTTACATACTTGGTCTTAAGCAGGGCCTATGCCCTGCTTTACTTATCTTATGATTTTATGCCTACGATAGAGCCATAAGATAAGTATTTCGAAAACAGAGAGTCCTCAGACAATGCGCTTATTTTCTATTTCTTCCCTTAAACTTGCTAGCGTAGTACTTGCAGCAAGTATGCTAACGGCATGTGGTTTCCATTTACGTGGGGACTACTCTATTCCGGAAGAGCTCGATAATTTGTCTGTCACCAGTTATGACCAATACAGTGATTTTACACGTATGGTCAAAGCTCAACTGCGCATTAACGATATCAACATTGTGCCACCATCTTCGAATACGCCGAGCTTACACCTATTAGGTGAAGGCGTTGGTGAACGCACACTATCTCTTTATCAAAATACACGAGCGGCGGAGAAAGAGCTGACATTCCGAGCATCTTACCGAGTCACTATTCCAGAACTAGGAACAAAAACCTTTTCAACCAGTGTTACCCGTAGCTATCTAGATAACCCATTAACTGCATTAGCGAAATCGGTAGAACGTGACATGATCGAAGACGAGATGCGTAAACTGGCTGCAACTCAGATCATCCGTCAAATGGCGCGCTTAAAAGCAGACATAACGGCAAACGAAATGCAGCAAGCAGAGCTGGAACAGCAACAAATTCAAGGCGCAGAAGAACAATACCGCATCAAAACCGTTGAGGGCGAGCTTCCGCAAGTCTCGAATCCTCAAGCAGTCAGCTCAGAGACGGCAAACGGCCAGTAATAAGAGGTATCAATGCGAGTTTACGCTGACCGTCTGAATGAACAATTTGCCAAACAGTTACACGGTGTTTACCTGCTGTTTGGTAATGAACCATTGCTGATACAAGAGTCTCGTCAGGCTATTCAACAACAAGCTTTGAGCCAAGGTTTCGAAGAAAGACACCGATTTGGTATTGATGCTAGCTTTGATTGGAATGAGGTTTACGATTGCTGCCAAGCGTTAAGCTTATTCTCTTCTCGACAGTTAATCGAACTAGAGCTGCCAGAGTCTGGTGTTAATGCTGCGATCGCCAAAGAACTTGTTAATCTGGCAGATGTGTTGCATGACGATATCCTCTTTGTGTTAATTGGTACTAAATTGACCAAAGCACAAGAAAACAGCAAATGGTTTAAAGCGCTGAGTGCTAAAGGGGCTTGGGTAAGCTGTTTAACCCCCGAATTACACCGCCTGCCCCAATTTGTACAGGCACGTTGCCGAGCCCTAAACCTGCAACCAGATAACGAAGCCGTACAAATGTTAGCGCAATGGCATGAGGGTAACCTATTTGCCTTATCCCAAAGCTTAGAAAAGCTCACCTTACTGTATCCCGATGGTCAATTAACACTAATTCGTCTTGAAGAATCGTTAAGCCGCCATAACCACTACACACCTTTTCATTGGACTGATGCATTATTGGCCGGCAAAGCAAAGCGCTCTCAACGAATACTTCGCCAACTGGAAGCGGAAGGTACGGAAGATGTCATACTCATTCGTACCATACAAAAAGAGCTGCTCCTTCTTATCCAGATGAAGCAACAGAGTCAGCAAAGCTCTCTTGCTCAGATCTTTGAAAGTCACCGGATCTGGCAATCCAAACGGCCTTTATATTCTGCTGCATTAAATCGCTTAAACTTGAAGAAATTACAAACACTTATTCACTTGCTTACACAAATCGAGCTACAGGCGAAAACACAATATGAGCAAAGCAGTTGGCCACAACTACACCAACTCAGCCTTGAACTCTGTATGCCTGAAGTGCAATTACATTAATGCATGCTATACTGCGCCGCCCTAAATAAACCGAATAGAGGAACTCACCTTGCTACGTGAAGAATTAAATGACTTTTTGGCAGACAAAGTAGACGATATGAAAGCCCAAGATATTGTTACTCTCGATGTTCAGGGAAAATCCAGCATCACTGATTACATGATTGTCTGTACAGGAACATCTAAACGCCACGTTGCCTCCATTGCGGATCATGTAGCCAGAGAAGCGAAAGGCGCGGGTATGGCACCACTTGCGATCGATGGTGAAACGGAAGGTGAATGGGTTGTCGTTGATATGGGGACAACCATAGTACATGTGATGCAAGAAGAGCATCGTGAAATGTACCAGCTCGAGAAACTGTGGAGCTAAGTGATGAAAATCCAGCTTATCGCGGTTGGCACGAAAATGCCGAAATGGGTCGAAGAAGGATTCCAAGAGTATCGCCGCCGCTTTCCTCACGACATGCCCCTTGAGCTGATTGAAATCACCGCGGGGAAACGCGGAAAAAACGCTGATATTGCAAGAATATTGCAAAAAGAAGGCGAAGCGATGTTGGCAGTGGTGCCAAAAGGCAACCGAATTGTTACTCTCGATATCCCAGGTCGCCAATGGGATACCCCTCAATTAGCGCAACAACTGGAGTCATGGAAATTAGATGGCCGAGATGTTTCGATTTTAATTGGCGGACCGGAAGGCTTGGCCCCCGCATGTAAAGCTGCTGCTGATCAAAGCTGGTCACTTTCCCCATTAACATTGCCTCACCCACTGGTTCGTATTGTGATGGCAGAAAGCTTGTACCGCGCGTGGAGCATCACTGCTAACCACCCGTACCATCGAGAATAAACGTAGATGTTAAGAAAGCGTAGCCAAATAAGGGACTACCAAGAAGAAGCACGACTGTTTCGCAGTCGTGCTGTTGTCGCTTTCCTCGGTATTATTGCCATGATGGGCGTACTGATTGCTAACCTGTACAACATTCAAATCAATCAGTATCAAGATTATAAAACTCGCTCTAACGACAACCGAATTAAAGTCGTACCACTGGCCCCCAACCGCGGTCTGATCTATGACCGAAACGGCGTATTACTTGCGGAAAACCGCCCAGTATTTAGCTTGGAAATCATCCCAGAAAAAATCAAAAACATGGATGAAACCATTGCCGAGCTACAAAAAATCTTAGAAATCACTCCGGAGCAAGTTGAGCGCTTTCAAAAAGAACGTCGTCAAACTCGTCGATTCAAATCTGTCCCGATTTTAACTCAGCTCACACAAGAGCAAGTTGCTAAGTTTTCCGTTAATCAACACCGCTTTACCGGCGTTTCTGTTGGTGCCGCCTTAAAGCGCTACTACCCATATGGTGAAGTGTTAACTCACGTGATTGGTTACGTATCAAGAATTAATGATCGTGACATGCAGCGACTGATCCGTGAAGAAAAAGATGCGAACTACCAAGCGACTCGTGATATCGGCAAACTTGGTATTGAACGTTATTACGAAGATCTACTACACGGCACTGCAGGCTATCAAGAAGTCGAAGTCAACAGCCGTGGGCGCATTATCCGCACACTAAAATATGTCCCACCGATCCCGGGCAAAGATATTGTGCTTAATTTAGACATCGAGTTGCAGCTTTATGTCCATAAATTGCTTGATAACCGAAGAGGCAGCGCCGTTGTTCTCGATCCAAAAGACAATGGTGTATTGGCGATGGTATCAAGCCCAAGCTATGATCCAAACGCCTTCGTTCATGGTATTTCTGGCAAGGCATACAGCGCTCTTCTTAATAACAAAGACCGTCCCCTAGTCAACCGCGCAACATTAGGAATATACCCACCAGCATCCACGATTAAACCTTTTATGGCTGTTGCTGCATTGCAAGAAGGCGTGATCACACCGTACACCACTCGAAATGATCCCGGTTACTGGAAGATACCAAATTCGAAAACTAAACCATTCCGAGACTGGCTCCGCTGGGGACACGGTAAAGTGAATATCACAAAATCCATTGAAGAATCCGTTGATACCTTCTTCTATCAAGTCGCTTATGACATGGGGATTGACCGCATCTCTCGCTGGATGATGATGTTTGGTTTTGGTGACTACACCGGCATTGATATCTTTGAAGAAAGCAAAGCCAATATGCCAACTCGAGAGTGGAAAATGGCGCGCCACCGCGTTCCTTGGTATCAAGGTGATACGATTCCGGTTGGTATCGGTCAAGGTTATTGGACAGCTACGCCAATGCAAATCGCAAAAGCGACCTCAGTTTTAGTCAACCGAGGTGAAGTGGTTGCCCCTCACTTGCTGCGTGCAACGATCAAAAATGGCGAGCTGTTTGAAAAGCAGCAACTGTCTGACGTTGAAACCTATCCACCTATCACTGGCGTACCTGAACGCTACTGGGATATTGCCATCGATGGGATGCGCTTAGTTAACCACGGTAAAAAAGGCACTGCACGGCGCTCATTTAAAGATACGAAGTACGTCAGTGGCGGCAAATCGGGAACGGCACAGGTCTTTGGCCTCGGTGAAGATGAGGAATACAATGCCGACGAACTCGCAGAACACCTACGCGATCATGCGTTGTTCACTGGCTTTGCCCCACTAAAAGATCCAAAGTTGGTAGTGACCATCGTACTTGAAAACGCTGGTGGTGGTTCTAGTCATGGTGCCCCAGTGGTAAGAAAAGTGTTCGATCACTATTTATTAGATGAATCGACAGAACAACAAGAGGCGAGCAAATAATGGACTTCGATCCAGCAACTGGCCAGAATCGCGCTCTGTTTGAGCGCTTTCATATTGATTTACCGATGCTACTTGGCATTTTGGTGTTAATGGGGTTTGGCTTAATGGTCATGTACAGTGCCAGTGGTCAAAACTTCGCAATGATGGATAGACAAGCATTACGCATGGGAATGGCGCTTGGCGTCATGGTCATTCTGGCGCAAGTTCCCCCAAGAACGTATGAAACGCTTGCACCGCTCATGTTCTTCGCAGGGGTACTCTTATTACTGGGCGTGCTCTTTTTTGGTGAAGCCTCAAAAGGTGCTCAACGCTGGCTCAATCTTGGTTTTGTACGATTCCAACCCTCAGAGTTACTCAAACTTGCCGTGCCTTTAATGGTCGCTCGTTTTATTGGTAAGCGTTCACTTCCTCCCACATTTCAAACTTTAGTGATCTCACTAGTATTGGTCTTTGTACCCACTATTTTGATCGCAAAACAACCTGACTTAGGTACCTCAATCCTGATTGCAGCGTCTGGTATCTTTGTTATTTTTCTTGCAGGTATCAGCTGGAAAATCATCTTCAGTGCCGCGTGTGCTCTCGGAGCATTTTTGCCAATCCTATGGTTCTTCCTCATGCGCGAATATCAGAAAGTTCGTGTTCGAACCCTGTTTAACCCTGAGTCCGATCCTCTCGGAGCTGGATACCATATCATTCAAAGTAAAATCGCTATTGGATCTGGGGGGATTTCAGGTAAAGGCTGGATGCAAGGAACTCAGTCACAGCTCGAATTCCTTCCAGAGCGCCATACTGACTTTATTTTCGCGGTCATCGCAGAAGAATGGGGACTCATTGGTATCTTACTGCTACTTAGCCTGTACCTGTTTATTATTGGTCGCGGTCTCTATTTGGCGAGCAAAGCCCAAACTGCATTTGGCCGAATGATGGCTGGCAGTATTGTATTAAGCTTTTTCGTCTACGTATTTGTAAATATCGGCATGGTGAGTGGGATTTTACCTGTTGTTGGCGTACCGCTACCATTAATCAGTTATGGTGGCACTTCAATGGTCACCTTGATGGCTGGCTTTGGCATCTTGATGTCGATTCACACTCACCGAAAAGCGTTTTCAAAGGCAACTTAATTCATGAACGTAAAACACTTCATCCTAGCTTCTTTTATTACTGGTATTTTGGCTGGATGTTCCTCCACACCGGAGGAAAAAGAGACTGAAAAAAGCACCACTGTAACTCAGCCTTCTGAGCCTAAAAGCCGCTATAAACTGGCTCAAGACGTTGCCCCTGAAAAACCGATTTCCGTCGAACACATTGAAGAGGTATCACCACAGTTTGAACCTTATAGTCGTGGCGGAAACAAAAACTACACCTTGCGAGGCTCACATTACAAAATAGTCTCTGATGCAAAAGGCTATAAAGAGCGTGGTAAAGCGTCTTGGTATGGTAAAAAGTTTCATGGCCACCTCACGTCAAACGGCGAAATTTACGACATGTACTCGATGACTGCTGCGCATAAAACGCTGCCGTTACCAAGCTTTGTAAAGGTGACAAATTTAGATAACGGCAAAAGCACAGTGGTTCGTGTTAACGACCGTGGCCCATTCCATCCTGGTCGTATCATAGACTTGAGCTATGCTGCCGCCACTAAGCTTGATGTACTAAAGACGGGAACTGCCAACGTTGAAATTGAGGTGATTACCGTCAATAAGCCCACCGCGGCACACAAAAAGAAAGCCATTCCTAAATATGTTATTCAGGTAGTTTCTTCACAATATGAAGACCGTGTGCGAACTTTAGCGCAAAATCTTGGTCAGAAGCTATCTGTGCAAAGCTACGTCAACAGCAATAAAAAAGCTCATCGAGTGTTCTTAGGGCCATTTGATGACTATATGCTGACGCAAAAGACGTTAGAACAGGTTAAAGTTCTGGGTTACTCCAGCGCATTTATTAAAACGCAGTAGTCCTCAATCCAGTGTGGGAGTACTCCCCTACTGGTTTGAGCGATTGTTTCTGTTAAGATATGGGCAGTTAACGAAAAACTTGTATTCAACATGAAAAAAACAACGCTTCTTAAAAATATTTTCGCGTCCTCTATCGCTATTTCTGCGACGTTCGCTTCATCCGCATTCGCTTCCCCGACCGTTGTGCCAGATCCTCCACAGATCGCAGCGAAAGGCTATGTGCTAATCGACTACCATTCAGGGAAAATTCTTGCTGAAAAGGAAGCTAATACTAAGCTTTCTCCTGCAAGTTTGACCAAAATGATGACCAGTTACGTCATTGGCCAAGAGCTTGCTCGCGGCAACATTACTTCTGAAGATGATGTAACTATCAGCCGGAATGCTTGGGCGAAGAACTTCCCTGACTCTTCAAAAATGTTTGTGGAAGTGGGAACAACAGTTAAAGTCAAAGATCTTAACCGTGGCATCATCATCCAATCAGGTAACGATGCTTGTGTAGCGATGGCTGAACACATCGCTGGTTCTGAAGATGCGTTTGTTGATCTCATGAATGCGTGGGCAGATACCATTGGTATGACAAACACGCATTTTGCCAACGTACATGGTTTAGATAACCCAAACCTATACTCAACTCCATACGATATGGCGAAGCTGGGTGCAGCACTCATCCGCGATGTTCCTGAAGAGTACCGTATCTATTCCGAGAAGAAGTTTACCTACAATGGCATTACTCAATACAACCGTAACGGCTTGCTTTGGGATAAGAGCATGAACGTTGATGGTATCAAAACCGGCCACACTAGCAACGCGGGTTACAGCTTAGTTAGCTCAGCAACTGAAGGCCAAATGCGTCTTGTTGCCGTCGTGATGGGGACAAAGAGTGCAAACGCTCGTAAATCGGAAAGTAAAAAGCTTCTGAGCTACGGTTTCCGCTTCTTCGAAACCGTTGCACCACACAAAGCAGGTCAAACCTTTGTGGATGAAAAAATCTGGATGGGTGACAAAGACACTGTTGCGCTAGGTTTAGATCAGGACACTTACGTTACCTTGCCTCGTGGTCAAGCGAAGAAATTGAAAGCCAGCTTCGTACTTGAGAAAGAACTAGAAGCTCCGCTGAAGAAAGGCGATGTAGTTGGTAAGCTATACTATCAATTAGACGGTGAAGACGTAGCAGAATACCCACTACTTGCACTGGAAGATGTTGAAGAAGGCAGCCTATTTAGCCGCCTATGGGATTACATCAAGCTTCTATTCAAAAGCTTCTTTTAATTCTGAACCCTCTCTTTCAAAAAGCCGCGTATTATGCGGCTTTTTTTACTTCTAGCGCAAAGAGCCTGCTCTTGAGATCCAACTCGATAGGCAGTACTATTCCGCGCTGCTAAACAGATTTTCCAACTTGGAGTTTTCAATATGCTGACTATTAACTCAGATGCAAAGCTTAAAGACCTGCTTGAGTTCCCTTGTTCGTTTACCTACAAGGTAATGGGTTATGCAAAACCTGAGCTACCAGAGAAAGTGCTTGAAGTAATTCAACGCCATGCACCTGGTGATTACAGCCCTACAGTGAAACCAAGTGCAAAAGGGAATTACCACTCGGTATCAATTAACATTACCGCAACGTCAATCGAGCAAGTAGAAACCCTTTACAAAGAACTGGGTGAGATCGATATCGTTCGTATGGTTCTATAAAAAATTTAATTATTAAAATTTTTTTGAAAGCAGCGAAAGCTGCTTTCTTTTTATTTATCAAACAGATAAAAAACACTTGTGAACTGAAGGGTTAAAAATGTGTTACCCGTATATAGTTCATTATCACGAAGCAGTTTATAATCTGAAAACTTTATTAAGCGACGTAGAGATAAAGAATGCCAAACCAGCTTGTTGTCAAAAGGTTAGGAAGACAAGATTACCTACCTGTTTGGCAAGCGATGCACGACTTTACTGACCATCGTACAGAAGAAACCAGCGATGAAGTCTGGCTTGTAGAACACAACCCAGTTTTCACTCAAGGCCAGGCCGGTAAAGCTGAGCACCTATTAAATACCGGAGATATCCCGGTGGTTCAGAGTGATCGTGGTGGCCAAGTCACATACCATGGTCCTGGCCAGTTAGTTGCCTACTTTTTGATTAATCTCCGTCGTAAAAAACTTGGAGTAAGGGATCTGGTTACTCATATTGAAAACCTAGTGATCAATACTCTGAAAACGTACAACATCGACTCAGCAGCACGCCCTGATGCACCCGGTGTCTATGTCGATGGTAAAAAAATCTGTTCTCTTGGGTTAAGGATCCGTAAAGGCTGTTCTTTCCACGGACTCGCCTTGAATATAAATATGGATCTCTCCCCTTTTCTGCGTATAAACCCTTGCGGCTACGCAGGAATGGAAATGGTTCAAGTCAGCCAACTTGGCGGCCCTGATAGCGTAGATATCGTAGAACAACAATTAATCAAAGAACTCGTTGCACTACTTAGTTACGAGCATATTGAATACAGCACTGAAGCACCTGTTGTAGGTAAAGAAGCATGAGCAAACCAATCCAAATGGAAAAAGGCGTTAAATATCGTGACGCTGATAAAATGGCACTAATTCCCGTAAAGAATATGCCAACAGAGCAAAAAGAAGTCCTGCGCAAGCCTGACTGGATGAAAATCAAGTTGCCAGCAGATAGCCAGCGTATTCAAGACATCAAATCCGCCATGCGCAAGAACCAACTGCATTCGGTTTGTGAGGAAGCATCTTGCCCTAACCTTGCTGAGTGTTTTAACCACGGTACGGCTACTTTCATGATCCTTGGCGCGATCTGTACTCGCCGTTGCCCGTTCTGTGACGTTGCCCATGGTCGTCCGCTTCCTGTTGAAGCTGAAGAACCGAAAAAGCTAGCGAAAACCATCGCAGACATGAAACTTAAGTATGTAGTCATCACTTCCGTTGACCGTGATGACTTACGTGATGGCGGTGCAGAGCACTTCGCTAACTGTAACCGTGAGATCCGCGAACTCAATCCTCACATCAAGATTGAAACTTTGGTTCCTGACTTCCGTGGTCGTATGGATGTGGCACTTGATCTAATGAAAGACAACCCGCCAGATGTTTTCAACCACAACCTAGAAACAGCACCTCGCCTGTACCGGAAAGCTCGCCCAGGTGCAAACTACAAGTGGTCGCTACAATTGCTGCAAAAATTCAAAGAACAGCATCCAAATGTACCGACTAAGTCAGGTCTGATGATGGGTCTTGGTGAAACAAAAGAAGAAATCGTCGAAGTACTGAAAGATCTCCGTGCACATGGCGTAACCATGCTGACCCTAGGCCAATACCTCGCACCAAGCCGTCACCATTTACCAGTAGAACGCTACGTTCCACCTTCTGAATTCGATGAGCTGAAAGACATTGCATTAGAACTTGGCTTCACCCACGCAGCATGTGGACCATTTGTCCGTTCTTCTTACCATGCTGATATGCAAGCACAAGGTATCGAAGTGAAGTAATCTGCTTAATATCGTAACTAAAAGGGCTGATCTTTGATTAGCCCTTTTGTTTTAAGTGAAACACTTGCTTGGATGAGCCGGATTTTATAGGCTAACGGTTATATGCAGGTATCCGTTCAGGATGAATGCTGACAATTAAGGAATAATAATATGAAAAAACTCGCTTTTCTGGCTATTGCCACTGCAGCGTTAATGGCAGGGTGTTCTTCAAATACACAGCAAGACAACTATCGCGAAGCCTCTTTTGAACTGTGTAATACGGAAGTGAATATCTACTCTGTTAGCGATGATGGTCGTGTGCGCATCGTATGTGCTGACGGCTCTAAATTTGCTCTGACTACAGAAAAGACGCTAGAGATCATGCGTGATATCAACATTGATTACTGCGATGGTGAGGGCCTAGGCAAGTTCAACGAAAGCCGCAAATACTACCAATTCCAGTGTAAGTCAGGCACGCTCCTCAGCATTTCAAAGTAAGCTCAATACCACAATAAAAAGGTTGATGTGAAAACATCAACCTTTTTGTTTTACTAGGCTAGATTCGAATAAAAAGAAAGCTCCATCAAATGATGGAGCTTTTAATAATTTTCAAAGTAGATGAGTGAATTTCAAGAAGAATACACGGAGTTTGCGTGAGCAAATGAGTATATTCGACGCCGAAGTTCGCTTCACTCTACCAAAATAAATTATGCGTAAACTGGTAGACGTTTACAGATCTCAAGCACTTTTGCTTTCGTTGCTTCGATAACTTCCTCGTTGCCGATGTTATCTAGCACATCACACATCCAGTTTGCTAACGCTTTCGCATCTTCTTCAGTGAAACCGCGGCGCGTGATTGCTGGTGTGCCAACACGGATACCAGAAGTAACAAACGGGCTACGTGGATCATTTGGTACAGAGTTTTTGTTTACTGTGATGTTTGCTGCACCTAGTGCTGCGTCAGCATCTTTACCTGTAATATCTTTGTCGATTAGGTCAACAAGGAACAAGTGGTTCTCAGTACCGTTAGAAACGATTTTATAACCGCGCTCTTGGAATTGACCAACCATTGCTTTCGCATTTTTCACTACGCGTGCTTGGTACGCTTTGAATTCAGGCTCCATTGCTTCTTTGAACGCCACAGCTTTACCTGCGATAACGTGCATTAGCGGGCCACCTTGGCCACCAGGGAATACCGCTGAGTTCAATTTTTTGTACATCTCTTCGCCAGCATTAGACAGGATCAGGCCACCACGTGGTCCCGCTAGCGTTTTGTGCGTTGTGGTTGTCACAATGTGAGCGTGTGGAACTGGTGTTGGGTATTCACCTGCCGCAATTAGACCCGCCACGTGTGCCATATCGACAAACAGGTAAGCGCCCGCTTTGTCTGCGATTTCGCGCATGCGAGCCCAATCGACGATTTGAGAGTAAGCAGAGAAACCACCGATGATCATTTTAGGCTTGTGCTCAAGCGCTAATGCTTCCATCTCGTCGTAGTTGATTTGGCCAGCTTCATCGATGCCGTAAGGAATAACGTTGTAGTGCTTACCTGAGAAGTTCACTGGAGAACCATGTGTCAAGTGACCACCGTGCGCTAGGCTCATACCTAACACGGTATCGCCAGGATTTAGCAACGCCATGTAAACTGCGCTGTTTGCTTGAGAACCTGAGTGTGGCTGTACGTTAGCGTATTCACAGCCAAACAATTTACATGCGCGGTCAATTGCAAGAGCTTCTGCTTTATCAACGTACTCACAACCACCGTAGTAACGCTTGCCTGGGTAACCTTCAGCGTATTTGTTGGTTAGCTGAGAACCTTGCGCTTCCATTACACGTGGGCTTGTGTAGTTTTCAGAAGCGATAAGTTCGATGTGTTCTTCCTGGCGAAGAGTTTCTTCTTGGATTGCTGCGAACAGTTCCGCATCGTAATCTGCGATGTTCATATCACGCTTAAGCATCTGTATCTCCTGACTCAGATTTGTACTGAAAGTTGCAAAAAAACTGGCTTATGACCCATTAATCTACGCAAAATTACCCGCGCAAACGTTTGCATCAAGCTAATGACGCGCATTCTACATAATTTGATCTAGGTCATAAAGAGAAAATTGCACATTTCTCTATGCAGTTTCTTCATATTAAACAACAAGGGCTTTCATGATGACACTTTTGTTTGTGGAAAGCAGGCGCCACAGGTGTCAACTTCATCCTTTACACCCTGTAAATCGATAATTACATAGGTTTACCTTAATTTGACCTCTCAAGCTACCGAAAATGTCATCTTTTCCCTACTATGCAGGCAATTATTGATTAGTTTATTTTTATTTGATGGAAAAGCACTCAAGAAAAGAAGATTGGATCGCAATACTGACAGGGACATTTTTGGTCGCACAAGGTGTTTTTTTCCTGCAATCCGCAGAGCTGTTGACTGGAGGGACCGCAGGATTGGCACTGTTGGTCAGTCAATCCGGCGTTCTATCGTTTGGTTTACTCTATTTTCTCATTAACAGCCCATTCTATTTGCTCGCGTGGAAACGCTTTGGTGCACGTTTTGCCTTCAATAGCGCGATTTCAGGTGCATTAGTTTCCATTTTTGCCGATCACCTTTATTTAGTGATCAAACTGGAAACTGTCAACGAGATCTACTGTGCACTCGCTGGTGGCCTACTAATGGGGCTGGGAATGCTGATCTTATTTCGCCACCGCTCAAGCCTTGGTGGATTCAATGTACTCTGTCTATTCATACAAGACAAAACGGGGATTTCTGTCGGAAAATCTCAGCTTGTTATTGATTGCTGTATCTTAGCCGCTTCGTTCTTCTTTGTTTCCCCTATGATTATTGGATTATCGGTATTGGGTGCCATCTTGCTCAACCTCGTATTAGCCATGAACCACAAGCCAACCCGCTACACGGTCAACTACGGCTAATACCAAATAACTCGATGTAAAAAGCCCGCTTGAAAGCGGGCTTTATTATTTGTGGTTTAGTGTGAAATTCGCGCTTTCACATCATGACTTAGCTCTTCATTCAACTCAGCCTCAACATGACCTGGAGAACGAGTACCTGATGAAATCAAACGATACATCGCTGGTATCACAAACAAAGTCACCAAGGTAGCAAAGCCCATCCCAAAGAAAATCACCGTACCTACCGCGACGCGACTCTCGTAGCCTGCCCCAGTTGAGAGGATTAGCGGAATCGAACCTGCAAGCGTTGTAAACGCCGTCATCAGAATTGGACGCAAGCGACGTGCAGAAGCATTTACAATTGCGGTTTCAAACTCAAATCCTCGGTCACGCAGCTGGTTGGCAAACTCGACAATAAGGATGCCATTTTTAGTGACCATACCAATCAGCATGATCATACCGATTTGGCTATAGATGTTGAGGCCTTGGCTCATCACAAATAACCCTAAGAAGCCACCAAAGACTCCCATCGGAACAGTGAACATCACCACTAATGGGTTCACAAAACTCTCAAATTGCGCCGCGAGCACTAAGTATGCCACCAACAAAGCTAAAGCAAACACAACCGCAACACTTGATTGATTTTCTTTAAAATCTTTCGATTCACCAGAGTAACTCACCGAAATATCCCCCGGCAGCAACTCGATCGCTTGTTCATCTAAGTAGTCTAAAGCCTCACCAAGGGTGTAACCATCCGACAAGTTTGCGGTTACGGTAATCGACTTCTGTTTATTGTAGTGCGAGAGACGAATCGATGAGGCGACTTCTTCAATTTTGGTTACCGCATCCAGCGTGACCAATTCTCCTGAAGTGGTGCGCATGTAGATCTGGCTTAAGTCCGCCGCATTGTTGAAATGGTTTTCATCCCCACGCAGATAAACATCGTATTCTTCACCACGTTCCACATACGTGGTTTCACTCTTTCCTCCGAGCATGATCTCTAGCGTATCCGAAATATCGGCAACGCTGATGCCAAGCTCTGCAGCGCGCTGCTTGTCGACAGAAACAACCAATTCAGGTGTTTTTTCAGAATAGTTGATGTCTGCACCTTCCATATAAGGGGAAGCTTCAGCCAGAGTTTCGAGTTTCTCCGCCCAAGTTTTAAGTTCATCGTAATCTGAGCCACCGAGAACAAACTGAACCGGCTCGCTTGAACCACCACGGAATCCGGGCATAAATGGGAAGACACGAACATCAGGTATGCCAGCTAGCGCCTTACGCACCTCACCTAAAGCTTGCTGTGCTGTTACATCGCGTTCATTCCAATCATCTAGGATCATGATGACAAATCCGGTCTGGTCTCCCGCATTACCCCCAAAAGCAGGTGACTGAATACTGAATGACTTCAGGAAACCTTGCCCTAATAGCGGCATTAAGCGATCTTCAACAATATCCATATTTGCTGACATTCGATTGTAACTGGTGGCGTCGGCCCCACGGACAAAGGCAAAAATTACACCGCGGTCTTCTGAAGGGGTTAACTGAGCAGGAACCTGTTGCATCAGCCCGTAACTACCACCAATACAGGCCAAAATGATCAACGGAGCTAACCACTTGGCTCGCAAAGCCAACTTCAATACCTGACGATAACCTGTTTCAAGCTTAGAAAAGAGTTTATCGACAAACTGATTAAAGCGGTTTGGCTTTACATTCGCTTTTAGAATTTTACTGCCCAGTACAGGGGTTAATGTCAGTGCGATCAACGATGAGAAAATCACTGACATCGCCAGCAACACAGAGAACTCCGTAAATAGCAGCCCAACCATGCCATCCATAAACGAGATAGGTAAAAACACCATCACCAAAACAAGTGTGGTTGCGATAACCGCAAAACCGACTTCACGAGCGCCTTTATAAGCGGCAAGCAATGGCTTTTCGCCTTGTTCGATATGGTGGAAAATGTTCTCGACCACAACAATGGCATCATCAACGACTAAGCCAATCGATAGAATCAGCGCCATCAAGGTGATCAGGTTGATAGAAAAACCAAAGTAGTAAGCGGCAATGAATGAAGAAATCAAAGAAACAGGCACCGTTACTGCCGGGATCAACGTTGCTCGTGCTTGGCCAATGAAAATATACAGAACCAGAATCACCAAACCACCAGTAATAAATAAGGTGCTGTAGACTTCTGCAATCGACCGCTCAATAAACACAGTTGAGTCATAATCGATGGCGAGGCGCGTTCCCTCAGGTAGGAACTTCTGAATTTTATCCACTTCAGCATGAACCAGAGACGCAACCTCAAGTGGATTTGCATCTGATTGCGGTACGACGCCCAAGCTTACATTAACGATACCATCACTCTTAAAGGTCGAGTTTTCGTTTTTTGCACCGATGTAGACATCAGCGACATCCTTTAAATAGATTGGCGAACCATCACTGGCACGTTTCACCACTAAATAATCAAAATCTTCTGGTTGATTGTAGCTACGAGCAGTACGAACAGACATCACGATTTGGTCGTTACGCACTTCACCGCCTGGGCTTTCAATATTTTCGTTGCGTAGTGCTGAAGTAATATCAGAAGCCGTCACGCCCCGCCCAGCCATTAACTCTGGTTTCAACTTAACGTACATGACTTTGTATAAGCCACCAGAAATATCAACCGAGCTCACCCCAGTTAATAAACTGAACCTGTCCATCAATACACGCTCAGCGTAGTCGGTTAGCTGCGTCCGATCCATCTCGGAGGAACTAAGGTTGATATAGAGCGAGGCCTCACCTGAACCATTATTTTTATAGACGATGGGATCGTCCGCTTCATCAGGCAAGGAGCGCTGAGCACGTGCAACTGCATCACGTACATCACTAACTCCGGTGTTTAAATCATACCCAAGTTCGAAAGTGATCATAATTCGTGACATGCTATTACGCGTCGTGGAGGTGATCTCATCAATGCCACTGATGCCAGAAAGCTGTTCTTCCAGAACCGATGTGATCTGACTCTCAATAATGGTCGCCGACGCCCCTTGATAACGCGTACTGATCGAAACAACGGGGTTTTCAATATCTGGCATTTCACGTACAGCCAGTTTGGTGAACGAGACAAAACCAAACACGCACAGCAGCAAGCTCAATACGACTGCGGCAACAGGTCGTTTGACGGATACGTCAGATAACCACATCAGTTGACCCCTTCTTGTTCAGAAGCTTTGGACTGCACAGGGCGACCGTCTTTGCCTAACTCAATGACTTTCGCGCCATCACGCATATTAACGATTCCCTGCACGACAATTTTGTCACCAATTTCCAGACCTTGGTTGATCACCACTTGGTTATCGATACGAGCACCAAGAAGCACTTCGCTGCGCTTGGCCACCCCTTCGGCATTAACGACATAAACATAACGCTTAGTCCCAGAGTACTCGAGAGCTTGAACCGGAATTATTGGCGCTTCAATGGGAGGAAAAGCTAAGGTTGATGAGACTAACATTCCCGGTTTTAGCAGCCCCTCATCATTAGGGAAATGGATTCGTACGCGCAGGTTAAGCGTCTCTCGATTGATGCGTGAGTCGACACCCACAACTTTACCCATAAAAATCTGCTCACCCCAAGCGCTGCTGGTAGCGACAACGGCCATGCCTTTTGAAAGCATCGACAAATAACGCTCAGGGACTTGTAGGTCAAGCTGCATCACCGAAAGATCATCCAGTGTGAGCAAATCCGAGCCAACGCTAACTAAAGTGCCGCGACTGAAATCAATGAAACCGACTGTACCCGAAAACGGTGCTCTGATATGGAGATCGTTCAAATTTGCGTTTGCCGCATCCAATCGCGCTTGTGCAATCGCAACACTCGCTTTTTGCGCATCGATTTCCGTTTGCGTAATTGCGTTGCGTTTCACTAAGCGCTGAAACTCTTTCAGCTTACGCTGCTCATCACTGAGATAGGCGTTCGCTTCAGCCACTGCTGCCTTTGCTTTATCATCATCTAATTGAATTAAAAGCTGCCCTTTTTGCACGTCTTGGTTTGCTTTGACTGCAATTTTTTCCACTTTACCTGCAACTTCCGGAGCAATCATGACGGATTGCTCTGCTTCCAGCTTCCCAACCAAAGTTAAAGATTGAGAAACCTGATGAGTTTGTACTTGTTCAGTGACGACAGTAATAGCGGCATTTCCACCCGGTCTTGCCGCATAAGCACTTGGTGCCACGGAAAAAAGAGAGAAAAGCAGTACACTTAATGTAAAAGTCTGTTTCATAATGATTATCTGGCATGAAATACTATTCGTATTGTATTCGCTAATTGGTCTAAATAACGTCAAGGAATGTAAAGACCGAGCAATAAACTGTAAGTGTAATTAGCAATTCGACAATATAAAATGGTTACTTCCTGACATCTTTGTCCAAAAAGGCAGCATTTGATTCAAAATGCCAAGAAAACGCTTTACAGCGGAGACGAGTTTGCTATGATGCGCTCCGCACTTGATTGATGTGTTGGGAAAACATTCGTTAAGTATAAAAACACCCTGGAGGGGTTCCCGAGTGGCCAAAGGGAGCAGACTGTAAATCTGCCGGCACTGCCTTCGATGGTTCGAATCCGTCCCCCTCCACCATATTCTTTCTAATGTTTACTCCTTTTAAACGTTAGAACAACTTGATTGATGTGTTGGGAAATCATTGATTAAGTATAAAAATACCCTGGAGGGGTTCCCGAGTGGCCAAAGGGAGCAGACTGTAAATCTGCCGGCACTGCCTTCGATGGTTCGAATCCGTCCCCCTCCACCATATTCTTTCTAACGTTACTCCTTTAAACGTTAGGACAACTTGATTGATGTTGTTGGGAAATCATTGATTAAGTATAAAAATACCCTGGAGGGGTTCCCGAGTGGCCAAAGGGAGCAGACTGTAAATCTGCCGGCACTGCCTTCGATGGTTCGAATCCGTCCCCCTCCACCATATTCTTTCTAACGTTACTCCTTTAAACGTTAGGACAACTTGATTGATGTTGTTGGGAAATCATTGATTAAGTATAAAAACACCCTGGAGGGGTTCCCGAGTGGCCAAAGGGAGCAGACTGTAAATCTGCCGGCACTGCCTTCGATGGTTCGAATCCGTCCCCCTCCACCATATACATTAAAGCCAGCTCATCGAGCTGGCTTTTTTGCATTTAAAGTTCGTAAGACTCAAAAAAGGCCTTCGTCATAAAGGCCTGAATCAATTCTTAGTTATATCTGAAGGGAAACAGACCCTAAGATTCAATTAAAACAATTCGTGTTTCATAAGGCCTTAGCCATTGATGGCGAGTCACATGCCGCTCATTCCACTTACTGTAGTTACCAAGCACATATTGCGCACCTTCTAACGCGATGTCTTCAGGCAAAACAAATTCAACCTCATCGGCATAATAGTTATTCAAACAGAGTAAAGTCTGGCGTTCAGACTGGCGTCGATAGGCAAAGACAGACGGATGCTCCGGCAACAAATCGGTATAGTCACCCGTTGTAATGACTTCAAGCTGTTTTCGCAGTTCGATCAGTTTTTGATAGAAATAAAATACTGAGTCTTTATCGGCGATGGCGTATTTGGCATTGAGTTGACGGTAATTCTGTGCAATATCTAACCAAGGCTGCCCTTTTGAGAAACCAGCAAACTCAGAGTCATCCCACTGCATTGGAGTGCGTGAGTTATCTCGGGATTTTTGCGCAAGAATCGCCAGCATCTCTTGTTTGGGAAGGTTTCGTCCGCCGACCATGATGTTGTACATATTGATACTTTCTACATCTCGGTACTGTGTAATACTCTGGTAGTTTGGATTAGTCATGCCAATCTCTTCGCCCTGATAAATATAAGGCGTGCCTTGCATCATATGTATCGAAGCCGCCAGCATTTTCGCTGACTCAACCCGATATTTTTTATCCTCTCCCAATCGGCTCACAATACGTGGTTGATCGTGGTTACACCAAAACAATGCCCCCCACCCTTTGCCATTTAACCCTGTTTGCCAGTGACCAAAAATCTGCTTCAACTGAAGAAAATTAAATGGTGCCTTGGTCCACTTCTCACCGTTTGGATAATCCACTTTCAGGTGATGGAAGTTAAACACCATCGACAGCTCTTTACCCTCAAGCGATGAATATTGCTGGCAGTGATCTAGCGTTGTCGATGACATCTCTCCTACCGTTACGCTGCCATACTTTTGAAATACCGCTTGGCTGATTTCCTGTAAGTATTCATGAACTCGGGGACCATCGGTGTAGAAGCGGCGACCATCACCATGATTGTCATCTGGAAAGTCTTGCTGCTTTGAGATTAGGTTAATCACGTCAAGGCGGAAACCATCCACTCCTTTATGGGCCCAGAACTCAATCACCTCTTTAACTTCTGCGCGAACCACCGGATTTTCCCAGTTGAGATCGGCTTGCTCTTTAGCGAATAGATGCAAATAATATTGACCCGTTTTGTCATCTAGCGCCCACGCACTGCCACCAAACTTTGATTGCCAGTTATTGGGCACGCCCCCATCTACAGGATCTTTCCAAATATAATAATCACGATAAGGACTTGCTTTATCGCCTAATGCAGATTGAAACCATGGATGCAGGGTCGAGGTGTGATTAACCACGATGTCCATAATAATGCGGATCCCACGTTGATGCGCTTGTTCAAGCAATACATCAAAGTCATCCATGGTGCCAAAGTCTGGGTTAATCGCATAGTAATCGGAAATGTCGTACCCATTGTCGACCATTGGAGATTGATACACGGGTGTCAGCCAAATGGCATCCACACCCAGTAACTTCAAATAATCCAATTTCGAGATGATCCCTTTGATATCCCCGGTTCCTTGCGCACCACTATCACAAAAACTTTTAGGATAAATTTGATAGATGGTTGCAGTTTTCCACCAGTTTGCATCTTGATTGCGGATTGTCATCTTTCAGACTCACTTACCAAAAAAAGAAAGAATAAGGAGCGGCAAACACCGCTCCATCAGAAAAGAAGTTAGGCAATTAAGCATTAATTGGCTCAAGCTCACCTTTCGCTTGAGCGCGCTTGTACAACATCAGAGTCATCATCGCGGGTAAGATAATCGCCACAAGCATTGCCACGGCGTAAATACCCCAAAACTGTGGTTGAATTGAGAGAATACCAGGCAGACCACCGACACCAATGCCATTCGCCATAACACCTGCACTACCACAAATCGCAGCGGCGACTGCACTACCGATCATCGCACTCAACATAGGGAACTTGTATTTTAAGTTAATACCGTACATAGCCGGCTCTGTTACACCAAGGTAAGCTGAAATCGCCGCAGGAACAGAAATGTCGCGCTCACCGTGTTTTTTACTGATGATGATAATGCCAACGACCGCTGAAGCTTGTGCAATATTCGATAATGCAATCAATGGCCAAATTGGAGTACCACCGAGATCTTGCATCAACTGCAAGTCAACGGCGTTAGTTGTATGGTGGATCCCCGTGATCACCAGTGGTGCATACAAAAAACCAAATATCATGGAACCAATCACTGCAAAATCGCCGGTCATTGCAGCTTTAGCAGCAAAGGCAACACCATCACCTAAAACACGTCCAAACGGACCAATTAGAGAGTGCGCTAAAATAACGACGACAATGATCGAAACAAAAGGCACAACAACTAAATACAAGTAAGACGGAACAATGCGTTTTAAATGGGTTTCAATAAATGCCAGCGCCATACCCGCCAACATTGCTGGGATCACCTGCGCTTGATAACCGACTTTTTCGATGGCAAATAGGCCAAAATCCCACACTTCAGGAACTTGCTTACCAATCAAGTAAGCATTCATCAACTGTGGCGATACTAATGTCACCCCTAGCGTGATGCCAAGAATCGGCGTACCGCCTAATTTCTTCACCGTCGACCAGCAAACACCGACAGGTAAGAAGAAGAAGATCGCTTCACCAATCAGCCAGAGGAAACTATGAACTGTCGCCCAAAACTGGCTGATCTCCGTCAGTGACTGGCCATCAAACATTTTGATGTCGCCAATCACATTACGGAAGCCTAGGATCAAACCACCCGTAATGATAGCAGGGAGCAGTGGTACAAAAATTTCAGCAAGATGGGAGATGCCACGCTCTAATATATTCATGTTCTGACGAGCCGCTAACTTGGCATCCTCTTTCGAGGCTTCCGTTTGTCCAGTGAGCTCAATCAGTACTTTGTAAACCTCATCCACTTCCGTTCCGATGACAACTTGAAACTGACCAGCATTGGTAAAACATCCCTTCACCAATGGTAAGGCTTCTAGCTTAGCCGTATCTGCCAAGCTCGTATCATTCAAGACAAAGCGTAATCGTGTCAAACAGTGGCTAACACTGGCAATATTGCCTTTGCCGCCGACCAGTTCTATCAGACGCTCAACCTCTTGTTTCGCTATCTTACTCATAAGTTTGTCCACCCTAGTTGGAATCTCATTCTGATATAATTTTTATTTTGGGAACATTCCCATTTCAGTAATTATATTGCCACAGCAAATTAAAACCCAAAATGGGAACATTCCCATTAATTGAACAAGATCACAGTACAATTATAAATCAGTAAATAAAAGAATGGGTTAGCCGTTGAGTGGTGACTGAGTCATATGAATCAGTTCAGTTTCACCATTTAATTGGGAAATCAATAAATTAGCAGCTTTTTCACCCGCCTCTGCATAGCCGGGATCAATACTAAAGACATTAGGGAAAAGGAAAGACAACAACTCATTACCACCAACTCCGGTGACGACAACATCTTCACGTCCGAGTTCTTGTAAACGCTTAATCACCCCCATAGCTAGAGTGTCACTGGCACAAACAATGGCTTGAGTTTGTTTAGTCAATACGTCTGTCACGAGATGGTAGGCACTATCATGATGCAACTGACCTGTTTGGTAGTTAGGCTTCACTCCATGCTGCTGGCACCAGTCAAGATATGCCTCGAGACGGAGTTTCCCGGTCGTTTTATCACTTGGGTCGACACCAATAAATGCAATGTCTCGGCAATTTTTTGCAAGAAGATACTCAAGAGCACAAAAAATCACACCACGATTATCATAATTAATGGAAGAAACAGCTTGAGTATCCATGGCTAACACCACAGCTCGATTTTGCCAAGCGGCAAGCTTATCGATGTCTAACTCACTAAAGCCAAACACAATGATCCCATCAACATTGCGACGTCGCAGTACCTCTAAATGCTCCGAGGTTTTCTCACGGTCAAACTGGCTCTCCATAATCACTGCATCGTACCCCGCTTTATACAAGGCTTGCAACATACTGCCGACCGCGCGGTTTTCTGATGGTGAATCCAGACGAGAAATAATCACCCCGACGACTTTCTGACTCCCGCCTCGCATCGCTTGAGCCGATTTCGAAGGCACATAGCCTGATTGCTCAATAACTTGCTCTACTTTGGCTCGAGTTTCCGGCTTTACTTTTGGATCATTGGTCAATACACGAGAGACCGTTGATTTACCAACGCCCGATAGTTTAGCAATATCCAGAATCGTGAGTTTTTTACTCATATAAGTCAGCTGTGATAGTTAATAGAAAAGAAACGGGGATCAGAAAGGCATTCATGTCGAATGCCTTTTTTGCTATTTCGCGACCCGCAGGGTTGTCCGCCAATACGTATTACGTTATTGAGTTTTACAATTCTTGTAAATCTCTCGGTCCAATTCCAAGCGAGCTTCGTACCCTTTCGTGTACAGCGTCACAGGATTACCGATCTCAGCGGTGCCGTCATCAAGGATATAGCGAGTCCCCGACCCCATGATCACTTGTTTCATCTGAAACTCTTCATCGGCAACCTGCAACACCGCCGAACGTTGTTGTGGGTAATACGCCGCTGAGAACGTTTCATTTTGGTCACAATGATAATGATAGAATCGCCCTTCGCTTAAGCCCTCTTGCGAGCCAGAGCCTGCACACCCTAACGCAGCCATTAAGCTAAACATAGAAATAGCGATGAGTTTTTTCATTAAGCCCTCCTTCCACATCAAAAGGTTGCCTACTAAGTATATACACTCAAGTTAGCAAGCTACCTGTTTGACAGGAAATCAGGCTTATTTGGTAAGGTAAGCGGGTACTTCTTTAATGCTGTCTAACACAGCAGTCGCTATTGCTTCACCCTGCTCTGTCACAGGCTTTCCTGTGCGAACTAAAATTTTTGTTCCAACGCCAGCGGCATCAGCTGCCATCATGTCTTCTGCTTTATCACCAACCATGACAGAGTTGGCCATATCAATGTTCAGAAAATCACGCGCAGAGATAAACATTCCAGGTTTGGGTTTGCGACAATCACAATCTTCTTTGTACTTCCCAACACCATGCTCTGCGTGATGAGGGCAGTAATAAATACCGTCAAACTCAACCCCATTGTCGACAAAATTCCAGTCCATCCATTGGGTCAAAGATAAAAAGCGATCTTCACTAAATTTACCGCGAGCAATTCCTGACTGGTTGGTGACCAATACCAGCTGATAGCCCATTTGCTTCAACTGTTTCGTCGCTTCAAATACACCATCAATAAACTCAAAATCATGTTCATCATGAACATAACCATGATCGACGTTAATCACGCCATCACGATCTAAAAAGACTGCTGGTTTCGCCAAAATTTGCTTCTCTGTCTGCATTATAGGGAAAGGCCGATTATACATGACTTGGGTGCAAGTAACATTAAGATGCGAGTAGGAGCTTACGAAGCCTTAGTACAAAACCTCATCATGGATATGCATTCCGATTTGTCATATCTAATGACACTTTAATTAGCTGCAATTCTCCGTTTAGCCATCTAGACGTAAAAATATCTATTGACTTGAATCTCTGAACACCATAGCATCATCTACTAATTGAGACATTGCTCAAAATATTATTCTGTTTCCTCTGCACTCAAGTTAAACAGGTTTTTAAATGATTGAGATTAAACAAGTTAATAAGGTTTTCTATCAAGGCGATAAACAAGTTAATGCCTTGAAAGACATCAACCTTCATGTTCCACAAGGCACTATTTTTGGTGTCATTGGTTCTTCTGGTGCGGGGAAAAGTACGCTCATCCGTTGCGTGAATATGCTTGAAGCGCCAACATCAGGCAATATCGTTGTTGACGGTGTCGACCTGACCCAGTTGTCGAAATCTGAGCTAAGTAAAGCGCGCCGTAATATTGGTATGATTTTCCAACATTTTAATCTGCTCTCTTCTCGTACCGTATTTGACAACGTTGCCCTTCCACTCGAGCTTGCTGGCAAAGAGAAAAGCCAAATCAACGCGAAAGTTTCTGAACTACTAAAACTGGTTGGTCTTGCAGACAAACATGAAAGCTACCCTTCAAACTTGAGTGGTGGTCAGAAACAACGTGTCGCTATCGCTCGAGCATTGGCATCCGATCCTAAGGTTTTATTATGTGATGAAGCCACCAGCGCACTGGATCCAGCGACCACACAATCCATTCTTGAATTACTGAAAGAGATCAACCGCACCCTCAACATCACGATACTACTGATCACTCACGAAATGGATGTTGTTAAAAGCATCTGTCACGAAGTAGCAATCATCGGTGATGGTGAACTGGTCGAAAAAGGCACTGTTGGCGAGATTTTCGCCCATCCAAAAACAGAATTAGCCCACGATTTTATTCGCTCTACGCTCGACCTCTCTATTCCAGAAGACTACCAAGCACGTCTTCAGACAACACGAGTTGAAGGTAGCTACCCATTGGTACGCCTCGAATTTACTGGCGCTACCGTTGATGCACCTTTGATGTCGCAAATCTCACGTAAGTTCAATATTGATGTCAGTATTCTGAGCTCCGATCTGGACTACGCCGGCGGTGTTAAGTTTGGCATGATGGTCGCTGAACTCTTTGGCAACGAATCAGACGATAATGCGGCGATCCATTATCTTCGCGACCATAATGTAAAAGTGGAGGTGCTAGGTTATGTCCTTTAATGCAGTTTCTGATTGGATTAGCCTAAATGGCGATCTTCTACTGGGTGCAACATGGGAAACCCTCTATATGGTTGCTGTAGCGGGTATTGTTGGCTTCGCTGTCGGTATTCCGCTAGGTGTCATCCTACATATCACTAAAAAAGGTGGGCTACTTGAAAATACCAAGTTGAACAATGTGTTAGGCGCAGTGGTAAACGTTGGTCGCTCCGTGCCATTCTTAGTCCTAATGGTGGCTATTATTCCCGTAACTAAGTTACTCGTCGGAACCTTTATCGGCACAACCGCCGCAATCGTTCCTCTCACCATTGGCGCAATCCCATTTGTCGCTCGCTTAATTGAAGGGGCATTACTTGAAGTGCCGACGGGCTTAGTCGAAGCCGCTCAATCCATGGGCGCAACACCACTTCAAATTATTTCAAAAGTTCTACTACCAGAAGCACTACCAACTATTGTTAACTCAGTAACCATTACGCTAGTGACCTTGGTAAGTTACTCAGCCATGGCTGGAACGGTAGGCGGTGGCGGCTTAGGTGACGTTGCCATCCGTTATGGCTTCCACCGTTACGATGTGGTCATTATGGCTGTGACGGTCGTCATGCTTATCGTATTGGTACAAATTATTCAAATGATTGGCGATGCTGTTGTTCGCCGCGTTGATCACAGATAACAACACAAGATTTTATAAGGAGATAGTCGATGAAATTTAATTTAAAAGGTCTTTTGGCAATTGCAGCCGCCGCTTCAGCGTTGGTGCTTTCAGGTTGTGGTGAGAAAGCCGTAGATAACAGCAAAATCAAAGTTGGCGTCATGGCAGGTGCAGAAGCACAAGTGGCAGAAGTAGCAGCAAAAGTTGCAAAAGAAACTTATGGCTTGGATGTTGAACTGGTTACTTTTACAGATTACGTCACACCAAACGCTGCGCTTGATGATGGCTCTATCGACATCAATGCATTCCAGCACAAACCATACCTAGACCAACAAGTGACCGATCGTGGTTATAAACTGACTATCGCTGGCAACACTTTTGTCTATCCAATCGCAGGCTACTCAAAGCAAGTAAAATCGGTGGATGAAATCAAAGATGGTGACCGTATCGCTGTACCAAACGATCCAACTAACCTTGGCCGTTCATTGCTATTGCTTGAGCAACAAGGCTTGCTAAAACTACGTGAAGGTGTTGGCCTGCTAGCAACAGTGCGTGACATCGTAGAAAACCCAAAAAACATCACAATCGTTGAACTCGATGCAGCACAGCTTCCTCGTTCATTAGATGATGTTGCGCTATCAATCATTAACACCACTTACGCGAGCTCAATCAACCTAACGCCACAAAAAGACGGCGTCTTCGTTGAAGATAAAGAGTCGCCATACGTAAACCTAATCGTAGCGCGTGAAGACAATGTAAAAGCTGAAAACGTGCAAAACTTTGTGAAGTCTTACCAAACTGAAGAAGTGTACAACGCCGCTTCAGAGATCTTCCAAGGTGGTGTGGTAAAAGGCTGGTAATCACTTACTACGCTATACAAATTGTAAGGGCTGACGTTAACGCGTTAGCCCTTTTTTAATTCCCATAATTCTATTCTTTGCTTGGTTTGTCATAACGAACCTGCGACAATCCGCCCTTAACTACTCAATAAGACCTATATGATGAAACTACTAGTTCGTAACCTTGCACGTACAACAACAGAACACGAAATTCGCGTTCTATTTTCAGCTCACGGTACTGTTGCTCAATGTACTCTGGTCTTAGATCAAGAAACTGGGCAATCAAAAGGCTTCGCCTTTGTTGAAATGGCAAATGAAGATGAAGCTAAAGCGGCGATGACTCATTTAAACCTTAGCACGCTTGCTAAGAGTAAGATTCGCGTGAAGATAGCAAACAACTAAGCAAGTCATTACGGATACAGAAAGTGAAGTCAGCATAACGCTGGCTTTTTTATTATCTAATAAGCTCCTAAATGAAAAAGCCAGAGCAAGAGCTCTGGCTTTTAATGAAGATTTAATAACCTCTACTAAGGTGTGTAATACGTCGCAGCACCCGGACCTACTGGTAGACCAAACACGAATACCCATAGGTAGAACAACACACTCCAACCAACGATAAAGCAGATTGAGTAAGGGAGCATGGTCGCGATCAGTGTACCGATACCTAGATTCTTCATATAACGGCTAGCAACAGCAAGGATCAGACCAAAGTAACTCATCATCGGTGTAATGATGTTAGTAGTCGAATCACCGATACGGTAAGCTGCCTGAATCGTTTCTGGCGCATAGCCAACTAGCATTAGCATCGGAACGAAGATTGGCGCTGTTACTGCCCACTGAGCTGACGCTGAACCGATCATTAGGTTAATGAAGCCACACATTAGGATGAATGCGAAGAACAGCATTGGACCAGTCAAGCCAATTTCCTGTAGGAAGCTTGCACCCGCAACCGCAAATACCTGACCAAAGTTAGTCCACTTAAAGAACGCGACAAACTGCGCTGCAAAGAAGACCAGTACGATGTACATGCCCATTGAAGACATTGACTTCGCCATCGCATCAATCACATCACGGTCCGTTTTCATCGAACCGGTAACTTTACCGTAGACAAAGCCAGGGATCGCAAAGAATACGAAGATAAACGCAACGATACTTTTCAGGAATGGTGAACCTGCCACTGTACCTGTTGCTGAACGCAGCACGCCATCTTCAGGAACAATTGTCCAAGCAAGTAGTGCAGAAACAACCAATACCGCTAGACCCGCTAACTTAAGGCCTTTCTTCTCAACAGCCGTAAGTTTACCCATGGTGTCTTGAGATAGATCTTCTGCCGCTTCTTCTTCATTGTATTTGCCCAATTTAGGCTCAACAATTTTCTCGGTAACAAACGCACCCATGAAAGCGATGAAGAACGTCGATACAAACATGAAGTACCAGTTTACTTCTGGACCAACAGTGTAAGTCGGGTCAATCATTTGCGCCGCTGTTTCTGTAATACCAGAAAGCAATGGGTCAACAGTACCAATCAGTAGGTTTGCTGAGTATCCGCCAGAAACACCAGCGAAGGCAGCTGCAAGACCTGCAAGAGGGTGACGTCCTAAAGAGTGGAATAGCATTGCTGCTAATGGGATAAGAACGACGTAACCCAACTCAGATGCAGTGTTAGAAATGATACCAGCGAATACAACAGTCACTGTCACCATACGCTTAGACGCGCCCATCACCATGCCACGCATCGCGGCAGAAAGTAGACCTGAGTGCTCTGCGATCGCAACACCTAACATCGCCACTAAAACAGTACCGAGCGGTGCGAAGCCAACAAAGTTTTTAACCAGATTGGTCACAATCAGTTGGAGGCCATCTGCATTAAGCAAGCTGACAACGTGGATCATGCCATCAGCCGCTCGACCTTTCGCACCTTCAGGGCGAGGGTCAACGACAGAAACATCAAAATAGCCAGCGATGCCAGATGTGATAAGAATGGCCACACAGAAGATGGCGAAAAGAGTGATTGGGTGGGGTAAAAGGTTCCCCAAATATTCAACAGCATCTAGGAAACGCGTAAATAACGGTTTCTTAGGTGAATTTTGTTTAATTGAAGCAGATGAACTCATCTGTTCCCTCCTTGTAGTTATTCCTCCGAATTTGTGACAAATCATTCACAAATCCAGCGCAGGTTACTTGAGAGAAGGCTCAATTAAAAATCCTAAATGTTACAAAGTGTTGCTGCAATCACAATTTTTCACCATTTTTTATCAAATATGTAGATTTTATATCCAGTTACAAACAATTTGTTAGCATAATTATTAAGCTAGATTAATTAGAGTAACTAATAAGTTTGTCAGTTATTTCTGAACTGCCTTAAACCTCGGATTGGTTTTACAAATCACATATAAGCGACCACGACGCTTCACGATTTGGCAGTCTGGGTGACGACTTTTCGCACTCTTTAATGATTTAACTACCTTCATTTACTCCTCTCCTTTTGAAAACTGGGCAAAACGACGGTTAAAGTTGGCGATACGTCCTTCTTTTTGGATAACACGTTGCTTTCCAGTGTAGAAAGGGTGAGATTCCGAAGAAACGTCTAACGTAAAATAAGGATACGTTTCGCCGTCTTCCCACTTGATCGTGCGATCGGTTTGCAAGGTTGACCCCACAACGAAATACTTGTCGACGCTCGTATCGTGAAAAATCACTTTCCGGTATTCAGGATGGATGCCTGGTTTCATATTCTACTCCTCAAAAGATAAATTGTTATGTTATAACATTTTAATTAATAATCATTCTCAACCAGTTTTGCAAGTAAAAAATGTGATACTTTGTGTCGCAGTCTTTTTCGTCATAACAATAAATATGTATTCCATAGACCCAATTGGTACCGTAGAAAGCCCATATAAAGAGAAATTTGCGGTTCCTCGTCAACCTCGTTTGGTGCCTGCAGCAACAGCACGGATCAAGCTTTCAGGGGCCGCCAATTGTTTGGAAGCCGTAAGAGGCATCGAACAATTTAGCCACGTGTGGCTGTTATTTCTGTTTGACCAAAATCTTTCAGCAGGTTGGAAGCCGACCGTGCGACCACCTCGCCTTGGTGGCAATGAGCGCATTGGCGTATTTGCCTCACGCTCAACGTTCCGCCCAAATGGCATTGGGATGTCAGCCGTTGAACTAAAAGGTGTCTCAATTGAAGGGGATCAGGTGTACCTCGAGCTGGGCAGTGTCGACTTAGTCAGTGGTACGCCTATTGTGGATATTAAGCCCTACATCCCCTACTCCGATTCAGTAACAAACGCAAAAGGTGGGTATGCGGACGCAGAGCCTGCCACTTCAGTGGTCATTTTTTCCGAGCAGGCTCAACGGGTACTTGCGAAGAGAGCAGACAGTCGTACTGAGCGTGAGATCATCGAGCAAGTACTCGCGCAAGATCCTCGGCCGGCTTATAAGAAGAGCAAACCAGATAGTAAAGAATATGCGGTAAATTTGTTCGATCTGAACGTTAAGTTCACAGCGAACGATAACTTAATAACAGTTACTGCGATTGAACGCTTTTGACAAAGCCAATTGGCTGATATTATAAGCGGCTAACAATTTTCCCTTCGGGGACCTTCATACTCCAGTCCATTCTGGCTTGAGTATCTAACTTTAATAAACGGATAAATTTAATGCGTACCAGTAATTATCTTCTTTCTACTCTGAAGGAGACTCCAAACGACGCAGAAGTAGTGAGCCACCAGCTCATGCTACGCGCGGGTATGATCCGTAAGCTGGCTTCAGGTCTTTATACCTGGCTGCCTACTGGTCTACGTGTGCTGCGTAAAGTCGAAAACATCGTTCGTCAAGAGATCGACAATGCAGGTGCAGTCGAAACTTTGATGCCCGTTGTTCAGCCGTTTGAACTATGGGAAGAGACAGGTCGTTCTGAGAAGATGGGTCCTGAGCTACTTCGCTTTACTGACCGTCATACTCGTCCGTTTGTTCTTAGCCCTACAGCTGAAGAAGTGATCACTAGCCTTGTGCGTAACGAAGTGAGCTCTTACAAACAGCTTCCGCTAAACCTGTACCAAATCCAAACTAAATTCCGTGATGAGCGTCGCCCACGTTTTGGTGTAATGCGTGCACGTGAATTCTGCATGATGGATGCTTACAGCTTCGACATCGACAAAGAAGGTCTAGAGAAGTCTTACCAAGCGATGCACGATGCTTACTGTAAAGCATTCGATCGCATGGGTCTTGAGTACCGCCCAGTACTGGCTGACTCTGGTGCTATCGGCGGTAGTGGCTCTCAAGAGTTCCACGTACTTGCAGAAAGTGGCGAAGACCTAATCGCATTCTCTACTGAGTCTGATTACGCAGCAAACATCGAAAAAGCGGAAGCTGCTGCTCCTGCTGGCGAGCGTGCAGCGCCAACTCAAGAGATGACGCTGGTTGATACGCCAAACGCGAAAACTATTGCCGAGCTTGTTGAACAGTTCGACATGCCGATCGAAAAGACAGTTAAGACGCTATTCGTTAAAGCCTCTGATGAAGTAGACGCAGATATCATCGCGCTTATCATCCGTGGTGACCACGAGCTAAACGAAGTGAAAGCTGAAAATCTTCCTCAAGTTGCTTCTCCTCTAGAGATGGCAACAGAAGAAGAAATTCGCGCACTGATTGGCGCTGGCCCAGGTTCTCTAGGTCCAGTAAACCTTGAATTGCCGTTCATCGTTGACCGTACTGTTGCTGTAATGACCGACTTTGGCGCCGGTGCTAACGTTGATGACAAACACTACTTCGGCATCAACTGGGGCCGTGACGTTGAGCTAGGCCAAATTGAAGACCTACGTAACGTTGTTGAAGGTGATCCAAGCCCATGTGGTCAAGGTACATTACAACTGAAACGTGGTATCGAAGTTGGTCACATCTTCCAACTTGGTAATGCTTATTCAGAAGCGATGAACTGTGGCGTGCTTGGTCCTGATGGTAAGAACGTAATCCTAGAAATGGGTTGCTACGGCATCGGAGTTTCACGTGTTGTTGCTTCTGCAATCGAGCAAAACCACGACAAATACGGCATCATTTGGCCAGACGCACTAGCACCTTTCCAAGTAGCGATCGTACCAATGAACATGCACAAGTCTGAAGAAGTGAAAGAAGCAGCTGAGAAGCTGTACGCTGAACTGACGGCTATGGGTATTGAAGTCCTATTCGACGACCGTAAAGAGCGCCCAGGTGTAATGTTCTCTGATATGGAGCTGATCGGTATTCCTCACACTATCGTGATCGGTGATCGTTCTATGAAAGAAGGCAACTTCGAGTATAAGAATCGCCGTTCAGGTGAGAAAACGGCTGTAGCGATGGCTGATATTGTTGAACACATTAAAGCGCAACTGGCTTAAATTGTTTAACGCTTAGAAATTAAAAAGGCCGATGGAAACATCGGCCTTTTTGTTTATCTACTCCAGCGGTTCTGTTGGTGCTTGGCTTGCGACTTTCTTCGGCGCGTATGGCACATCAACAAGTTCATCAGCATTACCATCAATCAATTCACCAAAGTGAAAAATACCAAACTCACCCGGCTTCATTCGATGCCAAGTTTCATTGTCCGTTAAAGGTTGAGTGGCAATCACCGACACAACATCGTTTGGCGTGGTCTCTTCTTGGAAGTTGATCTCCACGTCCTCATCAATCAATGACGCTTTACCAAAAGGTGCGCGGCGAGTGATCCAATAAAGATGATTGGTGCAATATGTCATGACGTATTCCCCATCAGAAAGCAGCATATTAAACACCCCTTTCTCTCTTAGCTTGTCACAGCACTGTGCCACAAAACGGAAAACGCCAACCATATCTTGCGGTGGCTCAGGGTACTTATCTTCCATCTGTTTAAGTAACCAGCAGAAAGAAAGCTCGCTGTCGGTCTGCCCGACTGGCCGGTGGCGTCCCGTTTGGAAGTCCTGATAGTCAGACAATTGCCCATTATGAGCAAAGGTCCAATAACGTCCCCATAACTCGCGGGTAAATGGGTGGGTATTTTCAAGGTTAACGCCACCACGATTCGCTTGCCGAATGTGGCTGATCACCGCACAACTCTTGATGGGATAATTCTGTACTAACTCTGCGATTTTAGAGTCGCAGCTTGGGTTTGGATCTTTGAAATTACGGAATCCTTTCCCCTCATAAAAGGTGATTCCCCAACCATCGCGATGAGGGCCTGTATTGCCCCCACGCTGCATCAAACCAGTAAAACTAAAACAAATGTCTGTCGGCACATTTGCGCTCATTCCGAGCAACTCACACATGGTTTAAAACACTCCTTTGAAAATTAAACCAATTATTTTTCCATTTCCTTTTCAATCAACTGAATCACAATGTGAATGATCTTGATGTGGATCTCTTGAATGCGATCAGCATAACCAAAGTGTGGCACACGGATTTCAATATCCGCGAGTCCTGCCATTTTACCACCATCTTTCCCTGTCAATGCGATGGTCTTCATGCCTTTTGCCTTCGCAGCATCAATCGCTTTTAAGATATTGCCAGAGTTACCAGATGTAGAAAGTCCAAACAGCACATCACCTTGAGCACCAACCGCTTCGACATAACGTGAGAAAACAAAATCATAGCCAAAGTCATTACTTACACACGACAAGTGGCTTGGATCTGAAATAGCGATACCAGGATAGCCCGGACGATTTTCACGATAACGGCCAGTTAGCTCTTCCGCAAAGTGCATCGCATCACAGTGAGAACCACCATTGCCACAAGAAAGGACTTTGCCACCTTGCTTAAATGAATCCGCGATCAATTTTGCTGCGGCTTCAATTTGAGCAATATTGTTGTCATCACTCAGAAATTTGTTGAGAACGTCGGCAGCTTCAGTCAACTCACTTTTAATCAGGTCGTGGTACATAGGATTTTTCTCTTAGTTATTCTGTAACAAGATGACCCCCACTGAGGGAGGTTCTGCGTTATCTCTGAGTTTACTCAAACAATTCTCACTGTCGATAGTCAGCGTCCAAGAATATTCTCTTTCGATACTTCCTACGCTCACAAAATCGGCACAACCCCTCATTTTTAGAATTATTGCTCTACACGGATCACTTTTTAACCACGCCATCGTTTTACATTTATTTAATATTTTGATTACACTTAACTGGTAAGACCTCTTATTCAAACCAGACCAATAAACAAAATTACAGTGTCTGAACAAGGAACAGATATATGGACATCTTGCTCTCCCTGCTTGGCTTTGTTGTCGTTAGTGCAACCTGCCTATACCATCGCGCAACAATAGCGCTGACACTTACCGCCTTAACTGCTGTCATGGTGCTGTTTACTATCTTAGGCACTGCTGGCTCTATTGCTTGGCTGTTGTATCTAACAGCAGTGGCGATATTAGCCGTTCCCGCCATTCGACAAACGTTGATCAGTCGAAAAGCCTTAACATTATTTCGGAAAGTATTACCAGCAATGTCACAAACCGAAAAAGAAGCACTGGATGCCGGGACAGTATGGTGGGAAGCCGAACTGTTTAAAGGAAAGCCAGACTGGCGCAAGCTTCATGATATTGCTGCACCAACATTAAGTGACGAGGAACAGGCTTTTTTAGACGGACCCGTCAACCAAGTGTGTGCAATGGTCAATGATTATCAAGTCACGCATGAACTGGCTGATCTGCCCCCTGAAGTATGGCAATACCTAAAAGACCATAAATTCTTCGCCATGATCATCAAGAAAAAATACGGTGGTCTCGAGTTCTCCGCATACGCGCAATCACTTGTGTTGCAAAAACTGACAGGCGTTTCCAGC
This sequence comes from Vibrio sp. NTOU-M3, assembly GCF_040869035.1. Taxonomy (NCBI): domain Bacteria; kingdom Pseudomonadati; phylum Pseudomonadota; class Gammaproteobacteria; order Vibrionales; family Vibrionaceae; genus Vibrio; species Vibrio sp. NTOU-M3. Next base: position 727,772 of record NZ_CP162100.1, on the reverse strand, counting down.
GTACTCTCTTCTACCGTGGGTGTGCCTAACTCACTGGGCCCGGGCGAACTGTTGCAACACTACGGAACTGAAGCACAAAAAGATCATTACCTACCTCGTCTAGCCGAAGGTAAGGAAATACCTTGTTTCGCATTAACCAGCCCAGAAGCCGGTTCAGATGCAGGCTCGATTCCAGATTATGGTGTGGTTTGCGAAGGTGATTGGCAAGGTGAAAAAGTATTGGGCATGCGACTGACATGGAACAAGCGCTATATCACGCTAGCTCCGGTAGCAACCGTATTAGGGTTAGCATTCAAACTGCGCGATCCCGATGGATTGCTCGGTAAACAAGAAGAAGTTGGCATTACTTGCGCCCTGATCCCTACGGAACTTCCGGGCGTCGATATTGGCAACCGCCACTTTCCACTCAATGTGCCGTTCCAAAATGGGCCAACGCAAGGCAACGACATTTTTGTCCCTCTCGATTTCATTATTGGTGGCCCCAAAATGGCAGGTCAAGGCTGGCGAATGCTGGTTGAATGCTTGTCCGTTGGCCGTGGCATTACACTGCCTTCCAATTCAACTGGTGGGATCAAAACCGCCGCGCTCACAACCGGTGCTTATGCACGCATTCGTCGCCAATTCAAGCAACCTATTGGCCATATGGAAGGGATTGAAGAACCACTCGCTCGCCTTGGTGGCAACGCCTATGTGATGGATGCCGCCAGCAACCTTACTGTCGCTGGCATCGATGCCGGTGAAAAACCCTCTGTGATATCAGCCATAGTAAAATATCACTGCACTCATCGCGGCCAGCAAAGCATTATCGATGCTATGGATATCGTCGGCGGAAAAGGGATCTGTTTGGGCCCTTCAAACTTCCTTGCTCGTGGCTATCAGGGTGCTCCAATTGCGGTCACTGTCGAAGGAGCAAATATTCTGACACGCTCTATGATCATCTTTGGTCAAGGCGCGATTCGCTGCCATCCATACGTACTGGCTGAAATGGATGCCGCTTATTCAGAAAGCGCGGATGCAGTAGCTCAGTTTGACCGCGCGCTTGCTGGGCATGTTAGCTTTACAATGAGCAACCTTGTTCGCAGTATGTGGTTTGGCTTAAGCGATGGTATTGGTTCTGATGCGCCAACCTCTGACACAACCGCACGTTACTATCAACAGTTAAACCGTTACAGCGCGAATTTAGCTCTGCTTGCCGATATCTCAATGGCGATGCTGGGAGGCTCTCTGAAACGTAAGGAGCGGTTATCTGCGCGCCTTGGTGATATTCTTAGCCAACTTTACTTAAGCTCTGCAACGCTGAAACGCTTCGAACAAGACGCTCGCCCTGAAGAAGATCTGGCGTTGGTACATTGGAGCTTGCAAGACAGCTTGAAACAAACCGAAGTCGCTATCGATGAATTTTTAGCTAACTTCCCTAATCGTTGGGTCGGTCGAGCACTGCGCATCATGCTAATGCCATTTGGACGTGTACGCAGAGCCCCAAGTGATGCGCTCGACAGTGCCGTCGCGCAAATTTTACAAACGCCAAGCGCTTCTCGCTCACGTATTGGTCGACATCAATACTTGCAACCAACAGAGCACAACCCTGCAGGTCGCATTGAGCAAGCGTTAGACGTGATCCTCAAAGCCGAGCCTTTGTTTGATAAAGTTTGTAAAATGACTAAGCAGCGCCGTCCATTCCTGAGGTTAGATTTAGTTGCTGAAATTGGTTTAGCGCAAGGCATCATTGATAAACCAGAAGCCGATCTGCTATGTGAGGCTGAGGAGCAGCGTTTATACGTCATCAATGTTGATGACTTTGAGCCTGAATCCCTAGCCGCAAAGCCAAGATTCCCAGTGATGGATAACGTCGCGTAAACCACTGGGAATATAACGCTGAACAAAAAAGGACTGCCTCATGCAGTCCTTTTCCTTTTTCATTTCTTGGGCATTTCCAATTGCATCTCAGGGATGGCTTCACGTTTAAATTTCACTTTACGCCATACAAACCAACCAATCAGCCCCAGCAGTATCGCAACAACATTACCTATGGCGATAAACATAATGCTGCGCTGACGCTTTTCCTCACGCAGTTGCAATAAACGTAACTCTTCTTGGATTTTCTGCTGCTTGAGTCGCTCTTCTTCCTGAAGGCGACGAGTTTCTGCCATATCCACTTCTTTCACTACGCTGTACGTTTGCTGCGTGAGTGGAAAAACAAGCGGCCTGCCAGCGGCAAGCTCAGTGGCAAAGGCACGGCCCGTCCATGAATACTGGCCAATTTCCCCTGAATATGGGATCTTCAACGACACTTTCATCGATTCTTCCGCAGCTGCACCAGCAAGAATATTTTCTGATCCATCAGGATTTTGGTGTTCAATTTGCGCCGCGACAGAACCCGGTGAAACCATGCCTTGCTCCCCAGAAAAAACCAACTCGTGAGGAGTACCTTCTGTGCGAGACTGAATAAAAGTATGTTGCAGAGGTGACGGGTAAACCAATACTTCATTTTCACGAGCGCGTAGGAATACACCATTGCCAGAAGTCACTCGTACGCGATATTTACCCGGTTGTGGTGTGATAGGTAACGATACGGTAAAAATACCGTCACCAGCACGTTCATCAAGCCCCTGCCCGTCATCGGCAAACTCCCCAATAGTGGTTGGAATTGGGCGAGCTTCTTTAATCAAGCTATCTTCATTTTCGACATACTTGGTGAACGTCACCATCAACTTAACTCGATCTAAAAAGTCCCTTAGCACTAAGGGTTTTCCATCAGACGTCAGTTGGGCAGTAAACTTAATCTCTTCCCCTTGAAATAATCGTTCAGGCAACTCATCCGTATTTAGCTCTAAATGCGAAATCAGTTTAATTTTGTTTTTTGGCGTCACTTTGCCAATCGCCTGCCAAGGTCCCGGCATCGGGTTATCGATTGAGATGATATCCATAGCAGGCTCTTGATACCAACGAACATTATCAGGGGAACGCCAAGCATAATATTTCTTACCATCAGGCCGCACCAATACCACTGGTTGAGAACGCTCTGCACGATAAATCACAAAGGTAATTTGTTTAATGGTGGGATCAACACGAAAACGGTTATCGAGTAAAGACATTGAGGATCCCTCAGCGGCATAACTGAGTGATGTATAAACCAGAGCTAACAGGGTAAACCAAATCCTCAACATTCCTTCTCCTACTGACGCCAGAGGCAACTTCCACTTTTTTCGACGATATCTAAACGACCTTGATGTGCTTCTAATTCATCGGCGGTTGCACGTAAAACCTTTAATGCTTTTCGTCCACCAGCAACACGTTTTATCGACTCACCACTCAAATCACCATCAGATGATGCGTCGCCCCCAAATTGCATTGATGTTTGCCCACCAGTCATCAGCAGGTAAACATCCGCTAGGATCTCCGCATCGAGCAATGCGCCGTGGAGAGTACGATGCGAGTTATCAATACCGTAACGATCACAGAGTACGTCGAGGTTGTTACGTTTACCCGGGAAGATTTTCTTCGCCATCGCAAGGGTATCAGTCACCTTACAGTAGTCGACTGTCTTACCTATGGCTGGGTCGAGCTTTTCAAACTCGTAATCCATAAAGCCCACGTCGAAGGGCGCGTTATGGGCAACAAGTTCTGCGCCTTTAATAAAGTCTAGAAACTCTTGGTGAGTATCGCGATATTCTGGCTTATCAATAAGAAATTCATCCGTAATACCGTGAACTTCGACGGCGTCTGGCTGTATTTCACGATCAGGTTTGAGATAAACATGGAAATGGCGCCCTGTGAGCTTACGGTTGATAATTTCAACCGCACCGATTTCGATAATACGGTGCCCTTGGTAGTGAGGGCCACCTTCTCTGTTCATACCCGTGGTTTCGGTATCGAGCACCACGATGCGTTGGGAATTCGATTTGTTACTGGTATTCATAACGATATGTGTGTCAGACTATGCTTTATAACTGCTTAACCCAATAGTATCAAATCATGACAAAACAGGTGGAAATTTTCACTGATGGTTCCTGTTTGGGGAATCCAGGCCCGGGTGGCTACGGGATCGTACTTCGCTACAAGCAAGTAGAAAAAACCTTGGCGAAGGGCTACACCCTAACAACCAATAACCGCATGGAAATGCTCGCAACCATCGTTGCTCTGCAAACTCTCAAAGAACCCTGTCATGTTATTCTGACGACGGATAGCCAATACGTACGTCAAGGGATCACCCAATGGATCCACAATTGGAAGAAACGTGGCTGGAAAACGGCGGATAAAAAGCCAGTGAAAAATGCGGATTTATGGCAAGCACTCGACACTGAAACTCAGCGTCACGAGATCGACTGGCGTTGGGTCAAGGGCCACGCAGGTCACCGAGAAAATGAAATGTGTGATGAACTTGCACGTACGGCTGCAGAAAACCCAACCGACGAGGACACAGGCTATCAGCCTTCTTGATGGTTGGTCTTTTCGACTCTGACTTTATAGTTCACCCCAACTGGAGAAAGCTTACGTTTAAGCTTCCAATGAGGTTTGATCGGTTTTAGTGGGTAGGTCCGTTTTCGTGCCACAATAAAATACAAACTACCAAAGGGGGAAGCCCACTCCCCTAGACTGTTCTCCATCCAAGTCCACATCGTGCGATACCTCTGCATTGGAAACAAAGCATATCTGTCCATCTCAATTACTTGATAATTTAGTAAACCAAGCCAGTCTCGAACTCGCCCAGGAGTGAACATTCGCCCACTCCAAGGTAAATTATTCCTGCGCCACGGCATCAAGCTTGCCAGCCCAGTGAAGCTAACAGGATTAAACCCCGTGATGATCAAGTAACCATCATCAATCATAACTCGATCGACTTCGCGCAACATTCGATGCGGATCATTGCAGTAATCCAATTGATGGGCTAATAAAACAGCATCAAAGCTTTTTTCAAGAAAAGGAAGCTCGTAACCATCTGCGATAACATTATGCAATGGGTTCTGGATATCTAGGTTTACTTGATGTTGAATGTTACAGTTACAACTGGTGGTGAGCTCACAGCTCAACCCTCCCAGCTTTAAAAAATGGTAACCAAACAATTTCGGGCACCATTCATCCACACGGATTTGAATGGACTCACTCACCCATTGACCATTTTTTAGCTGAGACCATGAATGAGGCTTTTCAAGCTTTTTATTGCTGCGTGCTGGGTTCATGTGTAACCTGCTTCACTCTTGGGGATTGGAGACTCAACAATGTTAGATATCAAAAGCATACCCGCATTTAACGACAATTACATCTGGCTGATACAAAATAGCGATCAGCGTTGTGCCGTCGTCGATCCGGGCGATGCCAAGCCCGTATTAGAATATATTCAAACACATAACTTAACACTGGATGCCATTCTCATCACGCATCATCACGCTGACCATACTGGAGGGATCTCAGAACTGGCTCGCCACTTCCCTAATGCAGATATTGTTGGCCCAGCAAATGATCCCGTTCCTCCACTGACGCATCCTGTATCAGGGGGCGATCAAATTAAACTTTTTGATGAAGTATTTTTTGTCCTTGGATTAGAAGGACATACACTCGGTCATATCGGGTATGTCGGTGATGGTAAACTATTCTGTGGTGATGTGCTGTTTTCTGCCGGATGTGGACGAGTTTTTGAAGGCACAATGGAGCAAATGTACACATCTCTAGAAAAAATAGCAGCTCTACCAGAAGAGACCGAAGTGTACTGCGCACATGAATATACCGCAGGCAACCTTTCTTTTGCTTTAGCTGTTGAGCCAGAAAATGACCTCTTGCAACAATATCGCGATGAGGTAAATCGTCTGCGGGCACAAAACAAAGCCACCATTCCGACAACATTGCGCCAAGAAAAATGGGTAAATCCGTTCTTACGCTTAGATCAACCTAATGTGATCAAATCGGTGGCAAATCGTACAGCACAAACCGATCCACTCGCTATTTTTACCGCATTACGTGAGTGGAAGAACGAATTTTAACGTTTTGGTGCTTGTCACTCGCATAACTAGACCTTTATTATCAGCAGCTACATAACAAAAGGGCTGTAGAATGCGAGTAACATACAGCTGGGTACTGGCGCTTTTTCTGACAGGATGTCAGCTTACCCAGCCACCACAACAAACCAATGCAGAACCAACGAATACTCAAGCAAAACCAAAAGTTGAGCATACGGTTAATTCTGAAGTTAAGCCAAGTAAACCCGTTATCAAGCTCAAGCCAGTATTGACGCCTGAATCACAAGAAGACGTTTGGCAACGCATTGCTATGCAATTGGAAATGCCTATTCCAATGCATAAAAAAGTCGACTATTACCGTAATTGGTATCTCAAGCACCCTCGTCATCTTAAGACGGTGTCTGAACGCGCGGAACCTTTCCTGTATCTGATCACTGAGAAAATTGAAGAACGTAATCTTCCACTCGAGCTGGCGCTTTTACCTGTTGTTGAAAGCTCCTTTGATGCGTTTGCTTATTCACATGGCCGTGCGGCAGGTTTATGGCAGTTTATTCCTGCGACAGGCAAGATGTATGGATTAGAGCAAAACTACTGGTATGACGGTCGCCGTGATGTCGCAGCTTCTACCGATGCTGCACTTGATTACTTAACCTCACTCAATAAGCGTTTTGATGGGAATTGGGATCATGCGATTGCTGCCTACAATAGCGGTGGTGGTCGAGTTTCTAGCGCGATACGCAAAAACAAAAAACTCGGCAAACCAGTGGACTTTTTCTCCTTGGACCTACCAAAAGAGACCAGCGGTTACTTGCCTAAGCTTCTCGCTCTTTCGGATATCATTGCCAACCAAGATAAATACGGCATCAAGATCCCAGCGATTGCAAATAAACCAGTCGTAGAACAAGTTGACCCGAAAGAGCAGCTCGATCTCGCTATTGCCGCGCAATATGCCGGTATTTCTGTTAAACAACTTCAGAGCCTAAACCCTGCCTATAACCAATGGGCAACGGCTCCTAATGGACCACATCGATTACTGTTACCAATTCAAGCAGTTACCCAGTTTACTCAGCAAGTGGATAGCAACCGCGGTAAAGGGATGAAACTGGTTCGCTATAAGGTGAAATCAGGGGATAGCCTTAGTGTCCTAGCGCAAAAATATAACACCACCCCAAAAGTGATTCGTACCGCCAATAACCTATCAGGCAATACCATTCGTGTTGGTCAAGCACTAATGATCCCAACATCGACCAAAGATGATAAAGCCTATTTACTAAGCGCTTCGAATCGCTTGCAGAAAACTCAAGATAAAAGCCGCGGAAAGTACAAACTGATCCACAAAGTCAGCGCTGGAGAAAGTTGGTGGAGTATTGCCAACGACAATAAAGTATCTCATCAAGCACTCGCGAAGTGGAATGGGCTCAGCCCACGCGATACATTACGTATCGGACAAAGTTTAGTGATCTGGAAAGATGGTAGCGATGGTGCCATCATTCGAACCGTTTTTTATAAAGTCCGCTCTGGTGATACCATCAGTGGGATCGCAAATAGATTTAAAGTGAAAAGTAACGATATCGTCAAATGGAACGCATTAAGCAAGAATAAGTACCTGCAACCGGGTCAAAAGCTTAAATTATATGTCGATGTCACTAAGGTAAGTGTTTAATGAATCCTTCAAGTAACCCACTCATCATGCTGGTGGACATTTTTCGTTCACCAAGTTCATGTTTTCTCGCATTGTATCAAAGAGGAATGTGGGGCTGGCAACCGTATATCTTTTTGATGCTGACCCCTTTCCTATTTTGGGGCGCATACTTTGATATCGTTGACTTTGAATGGCTAAAAGCCGGTCTATCCGCGCAACTTGGCCAAACAAATCCAGAGCAACTAGAGCTTTTGGATGCTAATACACTCATGGCGAGCGAAATCATTAGTGATATTGTCAGCCGAACGCTCACAATTATTATGCTGGCATTTTGGTTCAACCTAGCGACCAAACCAAGCCAGCATCAACATGGCTTTTGGCGTTGGTTTGCCGCCAGTGCCGTCATCACTTTCCCGGCAGTACTTGGTGATCTCGCCAGTTATGCCAGCTTACTACTTAAACATGGTCAAGTGATGACCTATGCTGCTGATCTCAATAGCTTAAATGGTTTGCTCAAACTACCTCTAACCAATGATTGGTCTCAGTTTGCTAGCTCATTTCCACTGCTTCTTCCTTGGTACATCGTACTCGGCTATGCCGCAATAGGCACATGGACTGAATTTGAACGAGGGCAGGCTCTGGTTATTTCGGCTTTACCTTGGTTAGGTTACTACCTAATTTGGGCCATTTACATTGCTATAAGCTAAATTGAACTAATAAAGGATTATGATCAGAGGCGTCAGAAACAGGCGCCTCTGCTGTTTTTAGAGAAAGGCCCTTGTAGAACACATGATCCAGTGGCAATCCAGTCACAAACTCCACTCGGTGATCAGGGGAAAACTTAACTTCTGTCAGTTTCAAACCGCTCAAAGCTTGTTTCAAGACCTGTAAGCGCTGCTCACTCCAGCTATTAAAATCTCCTGCAACAATAATTGGCCCCGTGTGCTCATTTAACGCAGCAACCAAGCTATCTAATTGCCGTTGATACTCTGTCGTACCATAAGTAAAGTTCACCCCATGAATGTTAACAACTGCCAGTTGTTGACCGTCAGAGAGCTGATAGGTTGCATAGAGTGCCGATTTAGGTAATCGAAGCCATGGTTCCAACTCTGTGTATGCACACGCTTTTACAGGCAATTCTAGCGCTAAATTTAGCACCCCAGCACTAACATCAAATGCTTTAAACGCGTCAACCTGATTACCATTCCACCCTCGTTGAGCAATCCATTGCTTTAACTCGGAAGTCATACTGGCTTCTTGCAGTAAAACCAACTGTTTGTTTGTGGAGTATTGCTCTAGTGCTTGCTGCCAATTGTCCCGATTTTGCTTATAAATGTTCCAAACTAAAAGATTAATCACGCCACCGTCATCAATAGTGACAGGAGCAGGATTATGGTAACAATTGAGTGAAGGCAACTCTGAGTGGCTTTCTATCGTTGTTAATTGAGGTGTATCTGAAAGGGTAAATATGGTCTGGTAACCCCAAATGATCACAACGGTAATCATGAAAGGAAGCCCAAGGAGTAGCTTTTTTCTCATATCAATAAAAAAGAGCCTTACGGCTCTTTTCTCTTAAATTGCGTCTTCGTCTTCTTCTCCAGTACGGATACGCACCACGCGTTCCACGTCCGTAATGAAGATCTTTCCATCGCCAATTTTACCGGTTTGAGCGGTCTCAATAATAGTATCGACACATTGATCAGCGACGTCATCAGTCACCACAATCTCAAGCTTCACTTTTGGTAAAAAGTCCACCATGTACTCAGCACCACGATACAGTTCTGTATGCCCTTTCTGACGACCAAAACCTTTCACTTCTGAAACCGTCATACCAGTAATGCCAACTTCAGCCAGCGCTTCACGAACATCATCAAGCTTAAATGGTTTAATGATCGCTTCAATTTTCTTCATGTTCATCCCTTAAACTTTTGGCGTTGCCGCTATTATCAGCCAGCAAAGGCTAACAATCAACAAAAAGCCCGAGCATATAGGCTCGGGCTCATCATGAATACATTCAACTATTTCAAGCTCGAATAGTACGCAGCCAAATTCGCAATATCATCATCGTTTAGCAATGCAGCCTGCGCTTGCATCACCGCGGCAAGGCCACCCGTTCGCTCTTTGTTTTTATAAGCTTTAATCGAAGAAATAATGTATTGCTCATTTTGTCCTTTTAAATGGGGGTAACCTGGAATGGTCGCCATACCATCTGCACCATGGCATGCAGCACAAACCATCGCTTTCGCTTTACCCGCTTCAATATCACCAGCGACCGCTTGCCCTCCAATCATGCCTATGCCGATAATGATTCCCAGTGCGACTTTTTTCATTGCTCTTCCTTAATTTATCGTGTTTTTATTATACGATTCTTACACAAAATCGGATTACTTGCTCCAGAGAAGTTCACAATCGTGACCTGCAAACGCTTGATCTATAAACAAACCTGCAACTGCAACTACCCGACCTTGATGGAGTAAAATTGGAGTTCGGCGTCTCTGCCAGCTAGGCACATCATATTCTTGAAACAGCTTCTTAAGCTTACGGCTATGACCACGACCAACAGGATGAGCACTTAAACCTTGCGGCTCAAATACCACATCAAAACACGTCGCTTTCCCTTCTGGTAGTCGGAGATGGTTCTGAGCACCGCTGTCTTGGAGTGATAAGCAGCCAAGACTATCAGGTAAGTTCAAGGTCTCACCCAGCTTAAACACACTACGCCATTGACTCACGTCTGCCCACTGCACAAGCATGTGTAACGCACCATTAAAACGGCGAATTTGTACAGGTTGAAGATTGAGTTGCGGATTTGCGTCTTGTTTAGCCAATGCAATTTGTTGCCAAATCATCAAACTGTGCTCTCGACTAGGCATCAGCTGATGATGATGCTCAAACCACATTCTGAGTAAGCGTACTCTCGCCAACTCTGAGCTATCCGCTAGCACAGCAATAGACAGGCTACCGTCACTTTGCAGTGCTGATTGAAACTTTTCAGCTAATAGCTCATTGAGCAGTGCTTCTTGTTCGGCGCACAATTCTGCACTGCGCTGCACTGACTGACGATAAAAAGGCCAGCGCTCAGTTAACACTGGAGTTACTTGATGGCGGATGAAGTTGCGATCAAAACGAGTATCTTGGTTACTTTCATCCTCCACCCAAGCTAAGTTTCTGGATTCAGCATACGCTTCAATTTGAGCGCGTGAGCATTTCAGTAAGGGGCGAACTACTTTTCCACCAGCAAACGGCATACTTTCAGCCATTGAAGATAAGCCTTTGGGCCCACTACCTCGCTTTAATGCCAGCAAGAACGTTTCCAATTGGTCATCGGCATGTTGCCCTGTTAACAGCAGATCACCTTGGTTCAAGTGCTTTTCGAGAGCTTGGTAACGTGCTTCTCTCGCCAACTTCTCGATACTTTCACCACTAGCGGAAGCTAACTGAACATACTCGACCTTAAAAGCAATACCTGCTTGCGCTGCCCAGCGTGCACAATTTTCCGCCCATTCATCCGCATTTGAGCTCAACCCATGATGAACATAGATTGCCATTATATTTACCGGGTGTTGCCGCTGATATTGATGGGCTAAATCAAGTAAAACACGAGAATCGATACCGCCACTAAAAGCGATAACGATTTTATGTTCAGGTTGGTAGTGTTGATGTAGTAGCTGAGAGAACTGGTGATATAACTCGGGCATATTCAGTGACAAGTAATCCAAAATCAGAGCTAGTTTAGCGTGAAACCCAATCTTTGTCCTTGTCTGCCAGACACAAAAAAGGCCGAACTGAGTTCGGCCTTTTTATCAATTCATACTGCTTAACAGTAACCGTAACTCATCAAGCGTTGGTAACGACGCTCTAGCAAATCTTCAGCACCAAATTGCTCAAGCTCTTCTAATTGTTTTAGAAGTGTTGCTTTCATGTTTTCGGCCATTTGAATGTGATCACGATGCGCGCCACCAAGTGGCTCTTCAATGATTTCATCAATCAGCTCAAGCTCTTTTAAACGAGGAGCAATCAGACCCATCGCTTCTGCAGCTTGTGGTGCTTTATCTGAATCACGCCAAAGGATAGATGCACACCCTTCAGGAGAGATCACTGAGTAAGTCGAGTACTGAAGCATATTCACGTAATCGCCAACACCAATCGCCAATGCGCCACCAGAGCCGCCTTCACCAACAACGTTACAAATAACAGGCACTTTAAGGCCAGCCATCACTTTAAGGTTTTTTGCGATCGCTTCAGATTGACCACGTTCTTCTGCACCAACACCTGGGTATGCACCAGCCGTGTCAATGAACGTGATGATAGGCATTTTAAAACGCTCTGCCATTTCCATTAGACGAAGGGCCTTACGGTAACCTTCCGGTTTTGGCATACCAAAGTTACGCTTCACCTTTTCTTTCGTCTCACGACCTTTTTGGTGGCCAATGATCATCACTGGACGCCCTTCTAGGCGAGCAATACCACCAACAATAGCTTTGTCATCAGCATAAGCACGATCACCAGCCAGTTCATCAAACTCCGTGAAAACGTGCTCAACGTAGTCTAATGTGTATGGACGAAGAGGGTGACGAGCAAGCTGCGCTGTTTCCCAAGCACCAAGATCGTTAAAGATTTTCTTTTTAAGCTCTAAGCTTTTTTTCTCTAGCTGTTCGATTTCTTTATCTAAATCAACGCCCGCTTCACCACCGTGGCGAGAAACATCACGTAACGCTTCGATTTTCGCTTCAAGTTCTGCAATTGGCTTTTCAAATTCTAGAAAGTTTAGGCTCATCTATGGATCCTTTTCACTCGATATTTGTATATCGAATTTTTAGTTAAATTCGAGTTCTACCTGGCTCTTACCAAGCAACTGTTTTAATTCGTCTAATAATGTATCACTTGGCGTCACTCGCCATTCTGTCCCCAAGGCGATCCGCGCTCGCGCATCACAACGTTGGTAGTATACATTCACAGGTACGCTACCTGCTCGGTGAGGCTCCAGTATTTTACTGAAACGCTCGAAAAACTGATCGTCTATCTGAGATTCATCAATCGAAACAGATACACCACGTGCGTATTTTTCACGTGCAGCGCCAAGATCCATGACCTCGCGCGCGGACATTTTAAGACCACCATTGAAATCATCAAAGCTGACCTGTCCAGAAATCACCAAAATTTTGTCTTTTTCGAGAAGTTCAGCATAACGATCAAGCGCATCAGAGAACAGCATGACTTCCATTCGTCCACTGCGATCATCCAACGTCATGATACCAATTCGGGTTCCACGTTTAGTTGTCATCACTCGAGCGGCAATAACTAAACCTGCCACAGTAACGGATTGATCACGACGCGTTGGCGTGGCGTCTTTTAGTCGACAACTGGTGTACTTACCGAGTTCCTTGAGATAGGCATTAATTGGGTGCCCGGTCAAATAAAGCCCTAATGTATCACGCTCACCTTCCAGCCAAACCTTTTCAGGCCATGGTGGCACCTTAGTGTATTTGTGCTCAACTTCTTCTGGCGCTTCAGTTAATACGCCAAAAAGATCGGACTGACCAAATGCTTCAGCTTGGTGATGTTGGCTTGCTGCTTTGACCGCATCATCCAGCGAAGCCATCAATGCTGCACGATGAGGACCAAGACGATCAAGCGCCCCTGCGTAAATTAATTTCTCAATGACTCGTTTATTCACTTTTTTCAGATCAATACGAGCACAGAAGTCAAATAAGTCTTTAAAGTGGCCATCTTTATTGCGCGCAACCAATATTGCTTCAATCGGGCCTTCACCAACCCCTTTGATTGCGCCGATGCCATAAACAATCGCACCATCTTCGTCGACATTAAAGCGATACAAGCCCGCATTGATGTCTGGCGGCAATACCTTTAACTTCATTCGGAAACATTCGTCGACTAAGCCAACCACTTTTTCCGTGTTATCCATATCAGCGGTCATTACCGCCGCCATAAACTCTGCAGGAAAGTGTGTTTTAAGCCAAAGCGTTTGGTAAGAAACTAAGGCGTAGGCTGCTGAGTGAGATTTGTTAAAACCATAACCGGCGAATTTTTCTACCAAGTCGAAGATTTTCATCGCCAACTCGCCATCAACACCATTCTTCACCGCGCCATCTTCAAATGTCGCACGCTGCTTAGCCATTTCTTCAGGTTTTTTCTTACCCATCGCACGTCGCAGCATGTCTGCACCACCAAGGGTATAACCAGACAGTACCTGTGCGATCTGCATGACCTGTTCCTGATAGAGAATAATGCCGTAGGTCGGATCAAGGATTTCCTTCAACGACTCATGTTGCCACTTTTCATCAGGGTATGAGATGGCTTCGCGACCATGTTTACGGTCGATAAAGTTATCTACCATGCCTGACTGCAATGGTCCTGGACGGAACAAGGCCACCAATGCGATGATATCTTCAAAACAGTCAGGTTGAAGGCGTTTGATCAGCTCTTTCATACCACGCGATTCAAGCTGGAATACTGCAGTGGTTTCAGAGTTCTGAAGCAAACGGAATGAAGTGTCGTCGGCCAAATCGATCGATTCAATTCGAACTGGGTCTTTGCCTTCTTTCTCTAAACGAGGGTTGATCAACCCTAACGCCCAATCGATGATGGTTAGAGTTCGTAGACCCAAGAAGTCAAATTTAACTAAGCCTGCGGTTTCTACGTCGTTTTTGTCGAACTGTGTTACGGGGAAATGGCCTTCGGCATCCGCATAAATCGGGGCAAAATCGGTAATGGTGGTTGGGGAAATCACAACCCCACCCGCGTGCTTACCAGCATTTCGCGTACACCCTTCCAAAATGCGGCACATATCGATAAGGTCTTTGACTTCCTCATCGTTATTATAAAGCTCAGGTAGCGCTGGCTCGGCTTTAAATGCCTTTTCCAGTGTCATACCCGGATCTGGCGGTACCAGTTTAGAGATACGATCAACAAAACCAAATGGATGCCCTAATACGCGGCCCACATCTCGGATAACCGCCTTCGCAGCCATGGTACCAAAGGTGATGATCTGAGATACCGCATCGCGGCCGTACATTTCTGCTACGTGATCAATCACCTGATCACGTTTATCCATACAAAAATCGACGTCGAAATCGGGCATCGAAACACGTTCTGGGTTTAAGAAACGTTCGAAGAGCAAATCATATTCAAGCGGGTCAAGATCCGTGATTTTCAACGCATATGCAACAAGGGAACCTGCACCAGAACCTCGCCCAGGGCCTACAGGGATATCGTTATCTTTCGACCACTGGATGAACTCCATTACGATCAAAAAGTACCCCGGGAAACCCATGTTGTTGATCACTTCCAATTCAATTTTCAAGCGATCATCATACTCTGGTCGGCGCTTTGCGCGCTCTTCTGCATCAGGAAAAAGAAATTCCAAACGCTCTTCCAACCCTTCTTCCGATTTCTTTACTAAGAACTCGGTTTCTTCCATTCCTTCGGTAGGGAACGCAGGTAAGAAGTATTCACCTAAACGTACCGTCACATTACAGCGTTTAGCAATCTCAACACTGTTTTCTAATGCTTCTGGAATATCAGCAAACAGTTCGCACATTTCTTCTTCTGTACGAAGGTATTGTTGCGGACTGTATTTTTTAGGGCGACGAGGGTCTTCAAGTGTGTAACCATCATGAATCGCTACGCGGATTTCATGGGCGTCAAAAAGATCTTCTGAGATGAACACAACGTCGTTTGTTGCGACAACCGGAAGCTCAAACTGCTCCGCAAGATCTAAAGCAAAATGAAGGTAGCTTTCTTCATCAGCTCGACCAGTACGGGTCAGCTCAAGATAAAAACGATCTGGGAAATGCGCTTGGTAAAAGGCTACGCAACTGTTAACAAGGGCCTGATTGCCTTTGAGTAAAGCTTTGCCTATTTCTCCATCTTTACCACCAGATAGTAAGATCAGGCCTTCTGCATGATTGATAAGCCACTCTTTATCAATTACAGGCTGGTGCTGTACATGACCACGAAGATAAGCCTCAGAAATCAGTAACGTTAGATTCTTATAACCGGTATTGTCTGCTGCCAGAACTGTAATCTTACTCAGCTCTTCACCAAATTCTGGTGACTGCATGGCAAAGTCGGCGCCGATGATTGGCTTGATACCACAACCATGAGCCGTACCATAAAACTTAACGAGACCACACAAGTTTGTGAAATCAGTCAATGCTACCGCAGGCATCCCCATTTCAGCCACTTTCTTGACCAATGGAGGCACCTTAGACAGGCCGTCGACCATGGAAAAGTCACTATGAACTCGAAGGTGGATAAACTTAGGATCTGACATGAATAAAGTTCCGGAATATAACGCGTTGCGGAAAGTTAGGGGCTATTTTACGTGAATAGCCCGCAAATTGTTACTCTATACCAAGAGCTTTTTTTATTGGCTTAAAGCTTTTGCGATGTTCGGCGATCACACCATGTTGCTCTATCGCTTCAAAATGTGCTTTGGTTGGATAACCTTTATGTTTAGCAAAACCAAATTGTGGATGAACCTTATCCAGCGCTTCCATTTCTTGATCACGCACCACTTTGGCAATAATGGAGGCTGCGCTTATCTCTGCCACACGCAAATCACCTTTCACTACAGCCTGAGCATCCATTGCTAATTCAGGACAACGGTTACCATCAATTAAGGCTAAATCCGGCTGAACCGATAGTCCCGCAATCGCTCTTTGCATCGCTACCATAGTGGCTTGAAGAATATTCAACTCATCAATTTCAGTTGGAGAACAGCGCCCTACCGACCAAGCGAGTGCTTTTTCTTTGATCTCAGGAAGAAGTGCTAAACGCTTTTTCTCCGACAATTTTTTAGAATCATTAAGCCCTTCTATTGGATTATTCGGATCAAGAATAACGGCTGCAGTCACGACATCCCCGACCAAAGGCCCACGCCCGACTTCATCGACACCAGCAACCAAGTGGTAACCATGAGGATACTCAAAAGGTGGCAATTCTTTTTTATCTTTTGTCATAGTCATTATTTGCCTATCAGGGTTAACACAGCGCGTGCGGCTTGTTGATCGGCATCCTTTCGTATCCAGTGATGCATCTCGGTGAATTTTTCTATCATTGCACTGCCAGCGTCAGTATCGAGCAGGCGACTGATTTCTACTGATAAATTCTCTGCTGTGCAATCTTCCAAGAGGAATTCTTTCACCAACTCCTTATCCGCAAGAATGTTGGGTAGAGAGACGTATTGAGTCTTAACCAAGCGTTTGGCGATGAATGCGGTAAGCGCATTTACACGGTAGCCAACCACCATTGGACGTTTAATCAACATACATTCCAAAGCTACGGTTCCCGAAGCAAGCATAACGGCATCCGATGCGGTGATCACATTACGAGCAGTATCATCAACAAGTTTGAAATCCAGCTCTGGTGCAAATTCCTGCCATGCAGCTTCAAATTGCTCACGGCGCTTCTGATTCACCAACGCCACAACAAACCCAAGCTCAGGGTATCGTTCGTGTAGTCGTTGACACGCTTCAATAAATGGCTGTGACAGCATTTTTAATTCATTGCCACGGCTACCTGGTAAAACGGCAAGCCATTTTTTATCTTGAGCAAGGCCGAGTAACTCTCGAGCAGGAGCTTTCTCAGAAACCAACGGAATCGCATCAGCCAGCGTGTGACCAATAAATTCACATGGGACATTGAACTTATCGTAAAACGCTTTTTCGAACGGTAAAAACGCCAACACCAAGTTTGTTGCCGCTTCAATTTTATGGATTCGCTTCTGGCGCCACGCCCAAACGGAAGGACTGACGTAGTGAACCGTCTTGATGCCAGCGTTCTTTAAATCCAGCTCTAAGCGTAAATTGAAGTCTGGTGCATCGATACCAATAAAAACATCTGGTGGATTTTCCGTAAAAAACTTAACCAATTCAGCTTTCACTTTGAGCAAACGAGGTAACCGACCAAACACTTCAACCAAGCCCATCACCGCCAGCTCTTCCATATCAAACAGAGACTCGCACCCTTGAGCCATCATCTTTGGGCCGCCAATACCAACAAACTCTGCATCGGGATATTGTGATTTTATTGCTTTGATGAAGCCTTCACCAAGTGTATCGCCAGACAGCTCTCCTGCGACAATACCAATACGTAGTGGTTTTTCCATAAGAGGTTCACTTCTGTCCTATGTTTTATGGATAAAGGTTCTCTCTATCCATAAAACACAAAAAGATCGCCACTGATAAAATGGCGATCTTTATCTATTCCATGCATTTTCGCCTTAACGAATAATGCCACGCTCACTGTTTTCAACGATATCAATAATGCGTTGCACTGACGACCACTCTTGGGCCATTTCTTTCAGAGTCGGCATCACTTCTTCTAACGTTTTACCAGAGCGATAAAGTTCTTTGTATGCTTTTTGCAGAGCACGCAATTCTGGTTTTTCAAAACCATTACGCTTTAGCCCTACCAAGTTTAAGCCAAACGGAGATGCATGATTTCCTTGAGCTAATACGTAAGCGGGAACATCTTGTACCACCGCAGAGCAGCCCCCGATGTAAGCGTACGCACCAACTGTACAGAAAGGATGAATTGCAGACAATGCCATAACACCCGCATGATCATCCACGGTTACATGACCACCCAATATTGAGTTGTTACCAATGTGAGTATGGTTACCAACTACAACGTCATGGGCAATATGAGCATTCACACACAATAGGTTGTCATTACCAATCACCGTCGATGCTTTGTCTTGCACCGTACCACGGTGAATTTGAACAGCTTCACGGATCACATTGCGATCACCTATCACCACGGTCGTATCCTCACCACCATACTTTTTGTCTTGGTTCTCTTCACCAATCACTGCATGTGGGAAAATTCGGTTGTCTTTGCCTATTTTGGTGTGGCCTTTAATCACCACATGTGACATCACTTCAGTACCTTCACCAATTTCAACGTTAGAAGTGATGTAAGTAAATGGTCCAACGGTCACGTTAGCACCAATTTTTGCACCTTCTTCAACGACCGCTGCTGGGTGAATTTGAGCTGTTTCATGAATCATATTAAAACTCTCGACGAGCACATTTTAGTTCAGCAGAACAAACTACTTCACCATCTACTTTCGCCACGCCATTGAATGCAGCAATACCACGGCGCTCTTTTAGAAACTCAACTTCAATGACCAATTGGTCACCTGGAGTTACTGGCTTACGAAACTTCGCATTATCAACACTTGCAAAGTAGTAAAGCTCATTACCTTGAGGAGCACCAAAAGATTTAAACGCCAGTAGGCCTGTCGCTTGAGCCATGGCTTCAAGAATAAGTACGCCAGGAAATACCGGAAGCTGAGGGAAATGACCTGTGAACTGAGGCTCATTTACAGAGACGTTTTTAATCGCAGTTAGGTATTTCTCTTCTTGAAAATCGGTAACGCGATCAATTAGCAAAAAAGGGTAGCGATGAGGAAGAAGTTCCTGAATTTCAGTGATATTCATCGTTTTCTTTTCAGTAGTCAAAGTCATATTCCTATTTAATACTTAATATTCTTTACTAGTTGGCAGGCATTATAGACGAAAAAGACTCGCCTTTCGCGAGCCTTTTTCAACAGAAACGGAATCAAGATTCACCTTTCTGCTCTAACTGCTTCTCAACAGCTTTCAGGCGTTTGTTCATCTCATCAATACGATGAACACGAGCAGCTGTTTTACGCCACTCTTTATTGGGCTGCAAAGGTATACCTGAAGAGTACATTCCTTTTTCTGAAATGCTACGCATCACCATTCCCATTCCGGTAATGGTTACTCCATCTGCAATTTCAATATGGCCGTTAATTACAGTAGCACCACCAATAATGCAATACTTACCAATCGTAGTACTGCCAGCGATTACTGTACCACCAGCTATCGCTGTACCATATCCGATGTGCACATTGTGGGCTATCTGCAATTGGTTATCGAGGATAACATTATCTTCAATCACCGTGTCATCTAACGCGCCACGGTCAATGGTTGTGCTAGAGCCAATCTCAACTCGATTGCCAATTTTCACCGAGCCAAGCTGAGGAATTTTAATCCATTCGCCCTTCTCATTCGCATAACCAAAACCATCAGCACCAATCACCGTATTTGCCTGAACCAGACAGTCAGTGCCGATTTCAACATTATGATAAACACTAACGTTAGACCACAACTTACTATTGCGACCAATCTTTGCGTTTTTGCCAACAAAACACCCAGCACCGATCACTGCATCATCATCTAGTGTGGCACCCGATTCAATCACCGCATTTGCACCGATTGATACACGTTCCCCGATATTCACATCCTCTGCTATCACAGCAGAAGGTGCGATACCAGATGCAGGTGCCGGCGTCGAATCTAACGCTTGAGTTACTTTAGCAAAAGCAACGTATGGATCATCAACAACTAATACATTACCTGCACATAACGCTTTGTGTGCATCTTTCACCATGACAACCGTTGCCTGGCAATCAGCAAGGTGTTTAGCGTATTTCGGGTTAGACAAGAAGGTTACGTGACCTTCTTGAGCTTTATCCATCGGTGCAACCATGGTGACGCTAGCGTTCTCGTCACCATGTAATGCTCCCCCAGTAATTTGTGCCAATTCGGCTAAAGTCAGTACTGCCATAAACGAATTATTTTACTTGTTTAATTACTTTCTCTGAGATGTTGTATTCTGGTTTCGCAAACGCTACAGCCTGAATATCAACAACAACATCATAACCTTCTTTTTTCGCGACTTTAGAAACTGCGTCTTGAATCACTTTAAATAACTTTTGTTTCTCTTCCGCTTCACGACGCGCAGAAGCTTGTTGGAAAGCTTGAGCTTTTACTTTGTATTTGCTGTCTAAAGAGGCAATTTCAATACGCAGCTTTTCAACCTGATCTGAAGATAGTAGCTCACCATCACGTTTTAGTTTCTCAAGCTTAGTTTTTGCTTGCGCTTGAATTGACTTCAACTCAGCTTCTTTGTCTTTAAACTCATTTCGCATTTTTTGAAGAACAACTTCACGTTGAGGAAGCGCCTGAAAAACCTGAGCTGTATTCACATAACCGATTTTTTGAGCAGCTTCAGCAGCATTGGCGAAGAAAGAAGACGTTAGAACTGCAAGGCTTACACCAGCCGCTTTGATCATTTTATTCAAAATATTTTCCTCAGTTTTAGAAGGTTCTGCCGATGGTGAACGTGAAGAACTCCTCATCATCACCTTCATACATTTTAATAGGTTTAGCAATTGAGAAGACCAATGGCCCCATTGGTGACATCCATTGCAGAGCCGCACCATAAGAAGCACGGTAATTCGTTGGATCTGAGTAATCGTAATAGTACTTATCATCCACACCATCACGATAAACAAACTCGGTATCCCAAACACTTGCTGCGTCAACAAAGAGACTGGTACGAATCTGGTTACGTACTTCATCCGAAGCAAATGGCGTAGGTACAATCAGCTCCAAACTTGCCAAAGCGATCGCGTTACCACCCACAGAGTCATCTGTCGCAGACACACAGCCATTGTTACCACATGAGCCACTGTTGTCAGTGTAAACGGCACGTGGACCCGCACTGTTTGATCCAAAACCACGAAGCGTAGTAAAGCCACCTGCGTAGTAGTTTTCATAGAATGGGAATAAGTTGTCGCTACCGTCTGTCTGACCGTAACCATTACCATAACCTAAACGGCCACGCATCAATACCGTAAACTCATGTTTGCGTGTTAATGGGACATACTGACGCACGTCGTATTGCACTTTAAAATACTGGGCATCAGAGCTTGGTACTGTCATTTTCGCAAAAGCACGCTGATAGTTACCGTCGGTAGGGAAGTAACCTCGGTTCAGGTTGCTACGCGTCCAAGAGACGTTAACATCAAAGTCACTGGTCACAATTTCGTTTTGATCGCCTTGACCAATACTTTGGGCAAACTGTTGCGCTTGATCGTAAGTCGGTACATTACCGATCTTGTTGTGTGTGTATCCCACACCAAATTCAAAACGGTTTAATTCATCGAATGGGAAGCCCCACGTTAAACTACCGCCGTAACTTTCGTTGGTATAGTCGATGATACCGGCTTCAGAGGCTTCAAATTCGTTATAGAAAACTTTCCCGCCTAAACTGACACCATCAAGGTTCCAATACGGGTCACGATAATCCAAACTGACGTTTTTCTGATAATCATTCATCATCGCATTGATACCAACGCGATTACCTGAGCCCATAAAGTTATCTTGCTGTAAACCGACCTGGAAACTCACACCTGATTCAGTACCATAACCGACACCGAAGTTAATACTGCCTGAGTTTGCTTCTTTAACGCTATAAACCAAGTCGACCTGATCTTCACTGCCTGGAACTCGAACCGTTTGAACATCAACCGTTTCAAAGAAGCCTAAGCGATTTAATCGAGTTTTACCCGTATCTATCGCTTTAGAGTTCAACCAACTGCCTTCCATTTGGCGCATTTCGCGGCGCAGTACTTCATCTTTAGTTGAATTATTACCAACGAAACGAATATCGCGTACATACATTCGTTTACCCGCGTCGATATTCACCACTAAAGAGACCTCTTGAGTTTCTTCATTAAATTCTGGAATGGTGTTGACTTGAGGGTACGCATAACCCGCTTCACCTAGTAAGCGTTTCGCACTCTCTTCCAATGATGTCACCGCAGAGCCATTGTAGGTATCACCAGGAAGAAACGGTACTAAATTCTCAAACTCTTTGCGCTTACCGATCATATCACCACGGAACTTAACGTTCTTCACGGTATAAGGGTTACCTTCATTCAAACCAAGCGTGATATAGACCCCTTTCTTGTCTGGGGAAATCGCAACTTGGGTCGATTCGACTTTGAATTTAAGATAGCCACGATCTTGGTAGTAGGATTTTAATGCTTCGATATCGGCAGCGAGTACTTGCTTTTGGTATTTATCATCAGCAAGGAAATTCCACCAAGCGATATCAACATTTAAGTTGAAGCGGCTTAATAGCTCTTCATCCGTAAATATTTCATTACCGATAAAGTTAATTTGTTGGATTTTCGCAGAGACACCTTCAGTAAAAACAAACTTAAGGTCAGAGCGATTTCGAGGAAGAGGTGTGATAACAGCTTTTACCGAAGCATTGTATTTACCAACGCTATAGTAAAAGTCTTCCAATCCTTTCTCAATATTGGATAACGTTGTACGGTCAAGGGCTTCACCAACTCGAATACCTGATGCATCAAGGTTTTGCTGTAGCTGCTCTTCTTTAATCGCTTTATTGCCAGAGAAAGAAATACTAGCGATGGTAGGACGTTCTTTAACCTGCACTAATAATGCATTGCCATCACGTAGAACCTTAACGTCCTCAAAGTTTCCTGAGGCGTAAAGCGCTTTAATGATGTCCGCAACGTCTTGACCATCGACTGTATCGCCAATACGCACAGGCATTTTTAGCAACGCCGCACCAAGTGCGACACGTTGTAATCCATCGATTTTAATATCCTGAACAACAAAGTTCTCGGCACCGTTCGCTGAGACACTCGTCGCTAGCAATGTCGCAAACAGAATTTTTTTCATCGCCATATTTGTTTTAGTTATTCCTTACTACAACCTTTGCTCTGTTACAAACGAGCAAAATCATTAAATATTGCCACAGCCATCAATGAGAAAATGATCGCACCACCAACGCGATACCCCATTTCCTGAATTTTTTCAGGAACAGGGCGTCTGATCACTGCCTCAATAGCAAAAAACAGTAAATGGCCACCATCAAGCATTGGCAAAGGTACGAGGTTAATAATGCCTAAATTGACACTAATTAATGCTAAAAAGCCTAAAAAGTAAACGAGGCCATATTCAGCTGTCGTACCAGCGCCTTTCGCAATGGAAATGGGACCACTTAAATTATTTAACCCAACATCACCAACAATCAGCTTCTTAAGCATGCTGACGGTTAAATCGATAATTTGACCAGTTTTATCTACTGCCTTACCGATAGATTCAAATACACCAAATTGCAGCTCAAATCGATAATTTTCCGGCCATTCTGCGACTTCAGGAGCGATACCAGCAAAACCGATCACTTTCCCTTGCGCGACCTCTCGACTTGCCGGCGTCATGGATATTTCCAGAGTCTGAGCGTTACGCTCTACCATTATCGAGACTTGAGTGTCTGGGTTCTGTTGAATGACATCAACAACTTGTTGCCAATGACTGATTGATTCGCCATTAACCTCAATAATCTTATCGCCGGCCAACAGCCCAGCTTTTTCACCTGCGCCACCGGCTGAAATATTCGCAAGTGTCGTTTTAATTTCCGGAGTATAAGGCCTAAAGCCCAACGCTCCCATAGCAGACTCTTTTTCTGGGTCAAAGTTCCATGTTGTCAGATTTAATGCGAGGGTTTGCTCAACACCGATACCTTCTTCAGGCTTAACCGTCAAAGTAAGCTCTGGGTCACCGATATGAGAAATCAGCCCCATATTGACAGATTCCCAATCTGCGGTTTTGACGCCAGAAACAGCGGTTAGTTCCATCCCCTGCTCTAGACCAGCTTGCGCTGCAATGGAGTGCGGAGTCACCTGACCAACGACAGGTTTAATGGCAGGAACACCAATAAGAAAGACTAACCAATAAGCAAAAATCGCAAATAGGAAGTTAAAAGCAGGCCCAGCAGCAACAATAGAAGCTCGTTTCCATAATGGTTTGGTATCAAATGCGAAACGACGCATGTCGTCTGGCACATCATCAACACGCCCATCCAGCATCTTGACATAGCCACCTAGCGGAATAATGGACACGCTATATTCCGTGCCATCTTTCCCAACTTTGCTCCAGATCGATTTACCAAAACCAATAGAGAATTTTTCTACTTTAACGCCACAACGGCGTGCAACCCAGAAATGACCGAACTCGTGCACCGCAACCAATATACCTAGTGCGATAATAAACGCGACGAAGTTCCACAATACTCCACTCATAACGAACACTCATTCACAGTTTCAGTTGCTAGCTTGCGAGCTATTCTATCGAGCTCCAATATGCTTTCCAAGTCATCACATTGCAATGATGTATTTAATCCACAAAGTCGGGACGTTACCACATCATTCACTCTCGCAATGTCAGTAAAACGTAGTCTTCGCTCTAAAAATGCCGCTACTGCCACTTCATTCGCCGCATTTAATGCCGTAGTTGCATGCTGGCCTTCGTAACAAGCATCTATGGCTAACTTAAGGCACGGATAACGATTGTAATCCGGCTCAAGAAAAGTCAGTTCACCAACTTTAGTAAAATCTAGCGGAGCAACTCCAGCGGAAACTCGTTCTGGATAGGAAAGGGTCAGTGCAATAGGCGTCGCCATATCAGGCTCCCCCATCTGTGCGAGTACTGAGCCATCTTTGTATTGCACCATAGAGTGAATAACAGATTGAGGATGAATCAATACCTTCAGCTGATCTCGTGACGTATTGAATAACCACTTGGCTTCAATATACTCCAAACCTTTATTCATCATGGTAGCGGAATCGACAGAGATCTTAGGGCCCATAGACCAGTTAGGGTGAGCGATAGCTTGCTCAGGTGTAACACTGCTTAAAGAATGAATATCGCTATAACGGAAAGGGCCGCCAGAACCTGTTAACAGAATATGGGAAAGACCTTGCTTGGCTAAGTCACAACGACCTAAATTTGTTTGGATCGAATTTGGCAAACATTGGAAAATTGCATTGTGCTCACTGTCAACAGGTAATAGTTCAGCACCATATTGGGCAACAGCATCAATAAAGAGCTGCCCAGTCATGACAAGAGCTTCTTTATTTGCCAATAACACTCGCTTACCAGCTTTGACTGCTGCCATCGTTGGTAACAAACCAGCTGCTCCAACAATGGCAGCCATTACAGTATCAACATCATCCATCGAGGCAACATCACACATTGCCTCAACACCAGACATTACCTGTGTGGATAGGTTAAGTTGAACGAGTTGTTGCTTCAGTGCTTTTGCAGCATCTTCATCCGCCATGACGGCATATTTTGGTTTCCATTGCTCACAAAGCTGACGCATTTTTTCAACGTTCTTCCCTGCCACTAATGCAACGACAGAGAACTGCTCCGGATTCTGCGCTACGACTTTTAACGTGCTCGCACCAATTGAGCCAGTTGCACCTAGAATTGTTAACTTACGCATAACACGAAACCAATAGTAATTAAGAAGGCAAGCCTAATGCTTGCCTTCTTATGTATTAGAAGAAGAAATAAAGAAGAGCAAATACAGGGAAAGCCGCAGTCAAACTATCGATACGATCAAGAACACCACCATGGCCCGGTATGATATTGCTGCTGTCTTTGATACCAGCCACACGTTTAAACATGCTTTCGACTAAATCACCTAATACCGAAATAACAACCGTCACCAAGGTAATCATGATCATAACCGCAGGGCTACTAAACTCGATACCAAACCATTTTGCGGAAAACCAAGCCACGATAATGGCGGTAATGATTCCCCCAATTAACCCTTCGATAGTTTTATTTGGACTAACATGAGGAGCCATTTTTCGTTTACCTAATGTCTTCCCTGCGAAATAAGCCCCACTATCAGCAGCCCACACTATAAAGCACACAAAGAGAACAAGTTTGGCGCCATGATATGGATCTGCGTTTGCTGGCTCTGCTCTTAGTAGCACAACGCTCCAAAAGAAAGGTAAAAGAGTAAGAATACCAAACAAGTGACGCAATAAATTAGAATCCTGCCACATGGCACTGGATCTTGGGTAAGTGACGGCTAACGTACTGGCGGCTAACCACCAAACAAAACCGATCGCTAACATACTTAAATGTAGATGAGACGGATTATGTAAGCTTGCACTGTCAAAAGGGATAACAAAAAGGCTCCCCACACTGATCAAAACGGCGGGCACGAGTGCAGCAATACGAGATTTGTGTTCAACAAATTGAGTCCACTCCCAAAAACCCAATAAGGTTATGCCTGCGACAGCAAACATAAACCAATAGAGTGGCAACTCAAAAATCCCAAAGATAACGATTGGCGCAAGAATTAGTGCTGTTATTATTCTTTGTTTCAAGCAATTAGTCCTTTATTGATTTTCTATCAATGCCTTGATTTGTTCACCGGTACAACCAAATCGTCTTTCACGATTAACAAACCAAGTCACTGCTTCAATTAAGCTATCTTCATCAAACTCTGGCCAATAGATAGGCGTAAAGTACATTTCGGCATAAGCCATTTGCCAAAGCATGAAGTTACTGATTCGACATTCACCACTGGTTCGAATCATCAAATCAACTTCAGGTAAATCAGACATCGTTAGTTGTTGCGTAATCAACTCTTCAGAAATTTCATCAACTCGAATTTCACCTAGCTTGACCTTAGCCGCAATTTTTTGTGTTGCTTGAGTGATATCCCACTTACCGCCATAGTTTGCGGCGATGTTGATCACCATACCTGTGTTGTTTTCTGTTAATGCTTCTGCTTGAGCAATTTTGCTACGCAAACGTTCATTGAACCGATTAGTGTCACCTATGACTCGAAGGCGTAGGTTATTCTTATGCAGTTTTTTTACTTCGGTAGAAAGTACACTGATGAACAACTCCATCAGAACTCCCACTTCGTCTTCAGGTCGACGCCAGTTTTCACTACTAAAAGCGAATAACGTCACCGCTTTGATCCCTAGCTTTGCTGCCGTAGAAATCGTTTTTCGAACCGCCGCAACTCCATTTTTATGACCAAACACACGAGGTTTACCCTGAGCTTTCGCCCAACGGCCATTTCCGTCCATGATAATTGCAATATGTTGAGGTAAAGAATCAGGAGAGAGTTGTGAGTTTTGCATAAAGAGAATAGTGAATATCAGCAGGTGACAAAGATTAGCATAAAAAAACGCTGTGCTGCGAGCACAGCGTTTTTTATATGAAGAGTATGAGCAGGAATTATACTTCCATTAGCTCTTTTTCTTTTGCAGCAAGGACTTCATCTACGTTTTTTACAGCTGCATCAGTAATTTTTTGGATTTCGTCTTGTGCTTTACGATCTTCATCTTCAGAGATTTCTTTATCTTTCAAAAGCGCTTTTAGATCATTATTTGCGTCACGACGAATATTACGGATAGCCACACGGCCACCTTCTGCTTCACCACGAACGATTTTAACTAAGTCTTTACGACGTTCTTCTGTTAGTGGTGGAAGTGGTACTCGAATTACAGTACCAGCAGACATTGGGTTCAGACCTAGGTCTGACATCATGATCGCTTTTTCAACTTTTGGAGCAAGCTCTTTATCAAACACAGTGATCGCTAATGTACGAGCGTCTTCAGCCACAACGTTTGCAACCTGATTTAGCGGGGTTGGAGCACCGTAATACTCTACGCTGAGACCGGAAAGAAGGCTTGGGTGCGCACGTCCAGTGCGAACTTTAGAAAGGGTATTTTTCAGCGCTTCAACGCTTTTGTCCATACGCTCCTGAGCGTCTTGTTTGATTTCGTTAATCACAATATCACCTTAATGTGTAATTCTTTCTAAATGAAAGCCTAATAGGGTGTTTTGAAAAGGCAACACCATGACAATAAAAATATTGTCATGGTGTTATCTATTATTCAGCGTTGCTGATTAGCGTGCCTTCAGCTTCACCCATAACCACGCGACGTAGTGCACCTGGTTTGTTCATGTTGAATACACGGATTGGCATTTTATGGTCACGAGCCAGTGTAAATGCTGCCAAATCCATCACTTTCAGTTCTTTATCAAGAACTTCGTTGTAAGCAAGCTTATCATACAGCTCTGCGTCAGGGTTTGCCACCGGATCAGCAGTAAATACACCATCTACTTTTGTTGCTTTTAGAACTACGTCCGCTTCGATCTCGATACCACGTAGACAAGCAGCAGAGTCCGTTGTGAAAAATGGGTTACCCGTACCTGCTGAGAAAATCACTACACGACCTTGACGAAGTTCACGGATCGCATCTGCCCAGTTGTAATCGTCACACACACCTTTTAGAGGAATTGCAGACATTACGCGAGCATTTACGTATGCACGGTGCAGTGCGTCACGCATTGCCAAACCGTTCATCACTGTCGCAAGCATACCCATGTGATCACCCACTACGCGGTTCATGCCAGCTTCAGCTAGACCTGCACCACGGAAAAGGTTACCACCACCAATTACAACACCTACCTGAACACCCAGTTCAACCAGTTCTTTAACTTCTTGAGCCATACGATCCAAAATTGCAGGATCGATACCAAAACCTTCTTCACCTTGAAGTGCTTCACCACTCAGTTTTAATAGAATTCGTTGATACGCTGGTTTAGGGTTCGTAGTCATGGAGTTTACCTTCCAGAAAGAGTTTGTTGATTAACAGTCATGAATAAAGGCTCAAATTGTAATGCATAAGGCTGCATTCATTTTGAGAAAAAAGTAAATAACCCTTTATTCATCACGATTAGCCGCGATACTCATGAAAAGACCGTAGCCAAGGCCACGGTCTCTTCAAAAACACTTCTCTAAGGATTAACCTTTTTGAGCTAGTGCAACTTCTTCAGCGAAGCTCATTTCTTCTTTCTTCTCGATACCTTCGCCAACTTCTAGACGAACGAATGCAGAAACAGAAGCGCCACGCTCTTTCAGGATTTCACCTACAGATTTCTTAGGTTCCATAACGAAAGGCTGACCAGTTAGAGAGATTTCGCCAGTGAACTTCTTCATGCGGCCAACAACCATCTTCTCTGCGATTTCAGCTGGCTTGCCTTCGTTCATTGCGATCTCAACTTGAACCGCTTTCTCTTTTTCTACTACGTCAGCAGGTACGTCTTCTGGGTTAACGAACTCAGGACGAGAAGCAGCTACATGCATAGCTACGTGCTTAAGTGTTTCAGCGTCACCTTCACCAGCAACAACTACACCGATTTTCTCACCGTGACGGTAAGAAGCGATTGCTGTACCTTCAACGTATTGAACACGACGGATGTTGATGTTTTCACCGATCTTAGCAACTAGAGCAACGCGAGTTTCTTCGAATTTCGCTTGTAGCTCTTCAGCTGTTGCTTTAGACGCTAGAGCGTCAGCTGCAACTTCTTCAGCAAATGCAGTGAAGTTAGCATCTTTAGCAACGAAGTCAGTTTGGCAGTTAACTTCAAGAAGAACAGCAACGCCGTTTTCTTCTTTGATGATGATTGCGCCTTCAGCAGCTACGTTACCTGCTTTCTTAGCAGCTTTAGCAGCGCCTGACTTACGCATGTTTTCGATTGCTAGTTCGATGTCGCCGTTAGTTTCAACAAGCGCTTTCTTACATTCCATCATGCCTGCGCCAGTACGTTCGCGCAGTTCTTTAACTAGAGCAGCAGTTACAGCCATTCTCTATTCCTCAGTTGATTCTGGATTTGGTAAAAATCAGGGGCCTACGTTATCGGCCCCTGATGCTAACTATATCTTGGTCTATGT
Organism: Vibrio sp. NTOU-M3; assembly: GCF_040869035.1. NCBI lineage: Bacteria > Pseudomonadati > Pseudomonadota > Gammaproteobacteria > Vibrionales > Vibrionaceae > Vibrio > Vibrio sp. NTOU-M3. Next base: position 697,745 of record NZ_CP162100.1, on the reverse strand, counting down.
GACAAATTGATGCCATATAAACCAAGAATGACGCGGAGCCGCTATTATTCAGCTTCTACGAAACCGTCTTTTTCAGCAGCTACAGCAACGTCTTTGTTACGACCTTCAGTTACCGAAGCAGCAGCAGCGTTTAGGTAAAGCTGTACCGCACGGATTGCATCGTCGTTACCTGGGATGATGTAGTCAACGCCGTCTGGGTTAGAGTTAGTATCTACCACAGCGTAAACTGGGATACCTAGGTTGTTTGCTTCTTTAACTGCGATGTGCTCGTGATCAGCGTCGATTACGAATAGAGCGTCTGGTAGGCCGCCCATATCTTTGATACCACCAAGAGATTTCTCTAGCTTCTCCATTTCGCGAGTACGCATTAGAGCTTCTTTCTTAGTTAGTTTGTCGAAAGTACCGTCTTGAGCTTGAGCTTCAAGATCTTTCAGACGCTTGATTGACTGACGAACAGTTTTGTAGTTCGTTAGCATGCCGCCCAACCAGCGGTTGTTAACGTAGTACTGGTTGCTTGCGATAGCAGCTTCTTTAACAGCTTCAGATGCAGCGCGCTTAGTACCAACGAAAAGAACTTTACCTTTTTTCTCGCCAACTTTAGCAAGCTCAGCTAGAGCTTCGTTGAACATTGGTACAGTTTTTTCTAGGTTGATGATATGAACTTTGTTACGAGCACCAAAGATGAATGGTTTCATTTTTGGGTTCCAGTAACGAGTCTGGTGACCGAAGTGAACACCAGCTTTTAGCATATCGCGCATTGATACAGTTGCCATTTTATAATCCTCTATGGGGTTAGGCCTCCACATCCCCCATGATTCCGACTAGGCTTCTGCCCAGCACCCCGGAATATGTGTCGGAATGTGTGTGATTTAAAGATAATTGGTTAATGGAAGGTGCATCTACCTCGCCAAGTTTGAAGAGTATAGACCACGATTCCGGCGCGCTTTATACCATATTTCGGTGCTAATTGGCTAGAAAAAAATCCCGTTTACGATCAATCAACCCTAGATTCGAGGCATGCAGTAGCCTTTGTAAAAACAAGACCAATACACATTCTCATCTCTTCCTGTTAGAATGCGCGCAATTCGCGCAGAACTCGGCGCAACCTGTTAGTAGAGAAAACCAATGTCAATCAAGATCAAAACTGCTCAAGAAATCGAACGTATGCGTATTGCGGGCGCGTTGGCCGCTGAAATCCTAGAAATGATCGAACCACACATTAAAGAAGGTGTGACGACAGATGAACTAAACCAGCTCTGTCACGATTACGGGATTGAAAAAGGCGCATACTCAGCACCTCTTGATTACCATGGTTTCCCTAAATCAATCTGTACTTCTATCAACCACATTGTTTGCCATGGCATTCCAGCTTCTGAAGATGAAGTGGGCAGTAATGGTCAACCAAAACCAGCCGTATTAAAAAATGGCGACATCATTAACGTAGACATCACTGTTATCATTCCAAATGAAGAAGGTGCAGACCTAAGTGTTCGTCCAGAAGGTTACCACGGTGACACTTCTAAAATGTTCTTCGTTGGCGATGTATCACCCGCTGACAAACGTCTTTGCATGGTGACTCAAGAAGCCCTTTATGTGGGCATGCGCAAAGTAAAACCGGGAGCAACCGTTGGTGATATTGGTACAGCTATTGAAAAATACATCAAAGACAACAACAAAAAGAACCCACGCAATAAGTTCTCAATTGTAAAAGATTTTTGTGGTCACGGTATTGGTAATGAGTTCCACGAGGAGCCACAAATTGTTCACTACAAAAACAACGATCGCCGTGTATTGAAGGAAGGCATGTGCTTTACCATCGAACCGATGATCAATGCAGGTAAATTTGGGGTGACTGTTGATGCAGAAGATGACTGGACGGTTTACACAGGCGACGGTAAGAAATCAGCGCAATACGAACACACAATTTTAGTGACCAGTAGTGGTTGTGAAGTGTTAACACTACGCAGTGATGACACCATTCCTCGCCACATGAACAACGCATAAATTTCAATATCCCTGCTTCGGCAGGGATATTTTTTTATCCGCCTGAATTTGCTAGAGTGGATTCCATTATATGGAATCATCTTGCATGGATCGCAGTATATGCCATACCAATCTCCCCTTACCTTCTCTGAACAGCAGCTGACCGTTGCTGAAATCAAAACTCAGCTTGATCAGTTTGCCCTTTATCAAAAACAAGAGTTCTTAAACCATCATCCAGTGACTGATTTGGTCTTAGGACGAGCTGAATACATCGATATGCTGCTCAATCGGCTATGGTGCCATTATGGGTTTGATGCCTTACCCAATATCAGCTTAGTGGCAGTGGGCGGATATGGACGCGGCGAGCTGCATCCACTTTCCGACATCGATATTCTTGTTGTCTCACGCAAACGCCTTCCCGAAGGACTTGCTGAAAAAGTCAGTGAATTTATTACCCTACTGTGGGATCTACGACTTGAAATCGGCCATGCCGTTAGAACCGTTGAAGAGTGTGCCGATATTGGTCGCCAAGATCTAACCGTGGCAACCAACCTACAAGAGTCTCGTTTACTATGCGGCTGCGAAGACACATTTCATCAACTACAGTTGGTGATCCACTCTGAATCATTTTGGCCAAGTGAAGTCTTCTATAAAGCCAAACTGGATGAACAAAAAGCACGTCACGCTCGCTATCACGACACTACCTATAATCTAGAGCCCGACATCAAATCGACACCCGGAGGATTACGCGATATCCATACCTTAAGCTGGGTTGCTCGTCGTCACTTCGGCGCCACATCACTGTTCGAAATGAGCCGCTATGGCTTTCTGACTGATGCGGAATACCGAGAACTGGTAGAATGCCAAGACTTTCTTTGGCGTGTACGTTTTGCTTTGCATATCGAGCTGAGGCGCTACGACAACCGCTTAACCTTTGCCCACCAAGCACAGGTGGCTGAACACCTTGGTTTTACCGGAGAAGGTAACCGTGGTGTTGAAATGATGATGAAGGAGTTCTATCGCACGCTACGTCGTGTAGCTGAGCTCAATAAAATGCTGCTCAAGATTTTTGATCAAGCGATATTGAATAATGGTGTGGAATGTCAGATAGAGATCCTCAGTGATGACTTCCAGCGACGTGGTCATTTGATAGAAGCGCGTAAGCCTGCCCTGTTTCAAGCGCGCCCAGAAACCATTCTCGACATGTTTATTCATATTGCCAATGACTCAAGTATCGAAGGCGTTTCACCACCAACACTGCGTCAATTAAGAACGGCTCGTAGACGATTAAACAAGTTCCTGCATACCATTCCAGCGGCAAGAGAGAAATTTATGACCTTATGCCGTCACCCGAATGCATTGCACAAAGCTTTTAGCTTAATGCACAAGCTTGGAGTGCTCTCTGCCTACTTACCCCAATGGAGCCAAATTGTTGGCCAAATGCAATTCGACCTGTTTCATGTTTATACCGTGGACGAACACAGTATTCGTTTACTCAAGCACATCAACATCTTTAGCTACGCCAAGAATTACGATAAGCACCCTATTTGCTGCGAAGTCTATCCTAGAATTCAGAAAAAAGAACTCCTGATCCTCGCTGCAATTTTCCATGATATAGGTAAAGGACGTGGTGGCGATCACTCAGAAATTGGTGCTGAAGAGGCATACCAGTTTTGCATCGAACATGGCTTATCCAAGCCCGAAGCTAAACTGGTGACTTGGCTGGTGCGCAATCACCTATTGATGTCCGTCACTGCGCAGCGTCGTGATATTTACGATCCTGAAGTGATCACTGAATTTGCAAAACAGGTCCGTGATGAAGAGTACCTAGAATACTTAGTATGCCTAACCGTTGCAGATATTTGTGCTACCAATCCAGAGTTATGGAACAGTTGGAAGCGAACTTTATTGGCCGAACTGTTTTATTCAACTCAGCGAGCACTGCGTCGCGGGTTGGAAAATCCCGTTGACGTCCGAGATCGCATCCGCCACAACCAACAGCTGGCTTCTGCCATACTAAGAAAAGAAGGTTTTACTGCTAGAGAAATTGAAGTGTTATGGCAGCGCTTTAAAGCCGACTACTTCCTGCGCCACACTCATAAGCAAATCGCTTGGCACTGTAGTCACTTACTACGACATGATGCACCAGAAAAGCCGCTCATTTTAGTCAGCAAAAAAGCCACTCGTGGCGGTACTGAAGTCTTTGTTTATAGCAAAGATCAGCACGCATTATTTGCCACTGTGGTGGCAGAGCTCGACCGACGCAATTTTAACGTTCATGATGCGCAAGTCATGACAAGTAAAGACGGTTATGTCCTTGATACATTTATGGTATTGGATCAAAACAGCGAAGCGATCGAAGAAAGCCGCCATAAAGCTGTCATAAAGCACTTACTGCACGTTTTAGAAGATGGACGACCCACGAAGATCCGCACTCGCCGCGTACCAAGGAACTTACAACACTTTACCGTTAAAACTCGGGTTGATTTCCTTCCGACAAAAAGTAAAAAACGAACCTTACTCGAATTTGTGGCTCTCGATACCCCTGGGTTGCTAGCCACAGTTGGAGCAACATTTGCGGATCTGGGTATCAGTCTTCATGCTGCTAAAATCACCACCATTGGAGAACGCGCTGAAGATTTATTTATCATCACCAGTGCTGAAGGTGGAAAACTGTCTGATGAAGAACAAACTCTGTTAAGACAGCAACTTATCGACAATGTCGCTGAGTTAGCTCCCAACTAGCGCGATCTCGTCCACAAGTTAGCTAACTGTTCGAATAATCGACTATCTGACACAAAAATAGGCTGCTACATTAGTTATGTTAATAACATCAAACTAACAGAGGTAGCCTATGTTTCCACACCTCACTGGTTTAGGCATTCATGAACCTAAACAGATTGAGCGCTATTCACTTCGTCAAGAAGCGCATAAGGATGTTTTAAAAATCTATTTTCGTAAACAAAAGGGAGAACTGTTTGCGAAAAGCGTGAAGTTTAAATACCCAAGGCAGGTTAAAAATGTGCTGGTAGATAGTGGTAGCCATCAGTATAAAGAGGTGACTGAAATCAATCGCAACCTAACCTTAGTGATTGATGAGCTAAATAAAATTACCAAACCAGAAAAGTTGGCCGAAGCCGATGTAAAACAAAAGATCTTGACCGACTTACGCCACTTAGAAAAAGTGGTTTCGAGTAAAATTGCTGAAATAGAAGCAGATCTCGATAAATTAAAATAGACATGAAATGAAAAAGAGTTGTCGCTATGACAACTCTTTAAACTATTCACTCACCAGCTAACATCAATGTACCATCTTATGCTAACCACCCAGCATAAAGTCCAACAAGGTACAGTGCTACGCCCGCCATGATACCTGCGACTATATCGTCCAGCATGATACCTAAGCCGCCATGAACACGCTTATCTAACCAGCCAATAGGCCATGGCTTCACCATATCGAAAAAACGGAATAGCACGAAACCGGTCACCAACCACTTCCAATCTGTTGCAGAAAGCTGGAACAACGGAACCACCAGCATGGTGATCCAAAAACCGGCAAATTCATCCCATACGATAGAGCCATGATCATGTACCCCCATATCATCAGAGGTGATCTGACAGATCTTCACCCCGATAAGGCATGAGATCAAAACGGCAGCTAGATACAAAGGTAGTGGCAGTTGCACCAACAACAAATAAAACGGGATCGCCGCTAAGGTTCCCATCGTTCCCGGGATCACTGGCGATAAACCACTACCAAACCCGGTAGCCAATAAATGCCATGGGTTTTTCAATGAAATAAGAGAAAGAGGATTGGTCATAAACCCACCTTAAAATGATCATAACCGCTTAACTGCCAATCTAACGCTAAGCTATTTTGATGAAGTTCTATATCGCTGCCATGACATGTTTGGCCAATGCAAGACACCTTCACAGCATGAGTGGAGATAACTTGCTCAAACTCGTCACGTTTGCTATCTGGCACGGTAAAGCACAGTTCGTACTCTTCACCGCTGGTCAATGCATAGCGTTGAGCCCCTTCTCTGCTACCAATAAACTCACACAGCTCTTGAGAAAACGGCAGTGTATCGATATCCACACGTGCGCCCAAGCCTGAGCGACACAAAATATGTTGCAGATCGGAAATCAAGCCATCTGAGATATCAATCGCTGCGCTAGCAATGCCACGTAAGGCTTCCCCCAATGCAATTTGAGGAGTAGAAAGGTAGTGCCGCCTCATAAGTTGCTCTGCAAAAGGACGAATCGATAAAGACGGGTCTAAAATAACATCTAAGCCAGCTTTGCTATCACCAAGATCACCCGTAACGTAAATTCTGTCACCTACTTGTGCAGAGTCTCGACGCAATGACTGACCGCTAGGAATGAGGCCTTGAACTGTTAGTGTCAGACTTAATGGCCCTTTGGTGGTGTCACCACCAATTAACTGGATATTAAATTGATCAGCCAATGCAAAAAATGAATCACAAAAAGGCTTAAGCCATGCTTCATCGACTTCTGGCATGGTTAGCGCGAAAGAAACCCATGCAGGCGTGGCTCCCATTGCCGCTAAGTCACTAATATTCGACGCCAGAGCTTTATGGGCAACCATTGCGGGATCAGCATCAGCGAGGAAATGAGTTCCTGCAACCAATGTATCTGTGCTAATCGCGACATGTTGGCCTTGCGCAACAGACACGATCGCACAATCATCTCCTGCTGCTAAAATGACATCAGCGCGATTTGGTTGCCGAGCAACAAAATACTTCTCGATCAAATTAAATTCACCAGCCAACTTATTACCTACCTTGGTCAGAGTAACGAACAAAAAAGGCCAGCATTAGCTGACCTTTTATTCGCTGAATCGCGATTATTTCTTACGAACGTGTGGTGCGGCTTTGTCCAGCACACCATTAACGAACTTATGGCTATCTTCTGCTGCAAACACTTTTGCTAGCTCGATAGCTTCGTTAATTACCACTTTGTATGGTACGTCTTCACGACGAGTCATTTCATACATAGCAAGACGAAGTAGTGCCAGTTCCATCATATCCAGATCTTGCATTGGACGAGATGTGTAAGGGCGGATCTTGCAATCTAACTCTGTGTGACTTAGCACAACACCTGTTAATAGGTCACGGAAGTATGCAACGTCTGTGTCAGGAGCTGACAAAGCAGGCTCTGATGCATGATGCTCTTCTTCATCATACTTACCACCAGATAAGAACTGCTCTTCAATTGTGGCAACATTTTCTTTAGTAATTTGCCATGAGTAGATTGCTTGTAAAGCAAATCGACGTGCATTACGACGTGCGGCTGGTTTCACACTGGCCCCCATTAGGAATCGATTTCTGAAAGAACGTTAATCATCTCAAGCGCGCTCAGTGCAGCCTCTGCACCTTTATTACCAGCCTTGGTTCCTGCGCGCTCGATAGCTTGATCAATAGTATCAACGGTCAATACGCCAAATGCGACTGGAAGACTGTATTCCAGAGACACTTGCGCCAAACCTTTATTACATTCACTGCAAACATAGTCGAAGTGTGGTGTACCGCCACGAATAACTGTGCCAAGAGATACGATCGCATCGTATTTACCTGTTTTTGCAACACGCTGAGCAACCAATGGTAGCTCGACTGCACCAGGACAACGAACAACGGTAATATTCTCTTCACTAACTTGGCCGTGACGTTTTAGTGTATCGATCGCACCAGATAGCAAACTTTCGTTAATAAAACTGTTGAAACGAGAAATAACGATAGCAATTTTTGCATTTGGCGCAGGGAAGCCGCCCTCGATCACTTTCATAAGCCTTCCTTTAACTATATTCATCAAGTGAGAATCGCCGGATTCTAGCACAGTTTTGTGAGCAATATCTAATGATATTTGCCGTGGCTTGATGCTAAAAATGGATTTTTCGAGCGAGAATAAGTCGGCTTAAAAAGCAAAAACGGAGCCGTTCAAGGCTCCGTTTACTGAATAGCATTTAAGCGATATTAATAGTGCCAAGGGAAGCGACTGAAATCTTGATCGCGCTTCTCTAAAAAGGCATCTCTTCCTTCTTGCGCTTCTTCAGTACCGTAAGCCAAGCGAGTTGCTTCTCCTGCAAATAGTTGCTGCCCCACTAATCCGTCGTCTGGCAAGTTAAAACCATATTTGAGCATACGCATCGCAGTCGGTGACTTACTGTTGATCTCTTTCGCCCAGCGCAACGCCTCTTGCTCTAGTTCAAAGTGAACGACCACCTTGTTCACCATGCCCATTTCATAAGCTTCTTGCGCACTGTAATCAAAACCACAGAAGAAAATCTCACGTGCTCGTTTCTGACCAATCATTTTTGCTAGATAAGCAGAACCATAACCAGAATCAAATGAAGCCACATCGGGATCGGTTTGTTTAAACACCGCATGCTCTTTAGAAGCGAGAGTCAAATCACAAACAACATGCAAACTATGACCACCACCAACGGCCCATCCAGGTACAACCGCAATCACAACCTTTGGCATAAAACGGATCATACGTTGCACTTCAAGGATATGAAGACGCCCCATTCGAGCAACGTCAGCTTTACCAGCTTCTTCGCCTTCGTATTTATAACCATCTTTACCACGAATGCGTTGGTCACCACCTGATGAGAAAGACCACTGTCCCTTTTTCGATGGTCCGTTGCCCGTTAACAATACACAACCAACATCTGACCATTGACGCGCATGATCCAGTGCCGTAAATAATTCATCCACCGTTTTGGGGCGAAATGCATTCAAACAATCCGGGCGGTTAATTGCAATTCGGACGGTTCCCTGATCTTTAGCACGGTGATAAGTGATGTCTTCAAAATCGAAACCTTCGACGGCGTCCCACAATTGCGGATCAAAAATCGTTTTGTCTTGCATACAATACGAGCTCCATTGGATTGTCTGATACTTCGATTAACCACAGTCAACAATAGACACGTTTATGGCCAATCATAAAAGGCATATTCTAGTGAAAAAAGTACGGGCTGCTAGGAATTTTCGTCTGCAATCTGTAGCAAACTTAAGCCAAGTCAAAAACAACACGCGATAGTAAACAATAAGCATAAAAAAACGTGAATGACTTTCCTCATTCACGTTCTTACATTTTTCACGATGGTGAGCAGTTATTCACATACGTACTCGACTACATTAAGGCCAAAACCACCCAAAGCATGATAACGCTTATTCGTCGATGACAATAAACGCATATCGTGTACACCAAGGTCTGCTAGAATTTGTGAACCAACGCCAACACGACGTGATGTACCTTGCTTCTTCGCTAGCGTTGGCGCTTCATCTTTATCTTGTGCTTCGAACATCTTCACGCGATGAATCAACAGTTCGGTTGACTCTTCATTACCAAGAATCACCAACACACCACCCTCAGAGCCGATGCGTTTCATCGCTTTTTCGAGTGTCCAGCTACGTTCTGCATTACGGTCACTGCGCAATAAATCAGTGAATGTATCTTGTAAGTGAACGCGTACTAACGGTGCAGTATCCTTTAGATCGCCTTTCTGAAGCGCATAATGGACTTGATTATCGATGGTGTCACGGTACGTCACCAAATTAAACTCACCAAACTCAGTTGGTAGCTTACATTCAGCAACACGCTCAATGGTGGTTTCCGTGTTGTTACGATATTCGATCAGATCCGCAATGGTACCCAGTTTCAGTCCATGCTTTTCGGCAAAGATTTCGAGGTCTGGACGACGAGCCATAGTGCCATCATCATTTAAGATTTCGACAATAACACCGGATGGTTCAAGGCCAGCTAAACGAGCTAAATCACAACCAGCTTCGGTATGACCTGCACGTGTTAATACCCCGCCTTCTTGCGCCGCAAGAGGGAAAATATGGCCAGGCTGAACTAAGTCAGCTGCTTTAGCATCTTTTGCCACTGCTGCCTGAACCGTGCGAGAGCGATCCGCTGCCGAGATACCGGTTGTTACACCTTCAGCAGCTTCAATAGAAACCGTAAAGTTTGTCGTATACTGCGCATTATTGTCTTGTACCATCGGCGGCAAACCCAAGCGCTCACAACGTTCTTTTGTCATGGTCAAACAAATCAAACCGCGGCCATGAGTTGCCATGAAATTAATGGCTTCTGGGGTAATATGCTCTGCGGCCATGATCAGATCGCCTTCATTTTCACGATCTTCATCATCCATAAGGATAACCATTTTGCCTAAGCGGATATCTTCAATAATTTCTTGTGGCGTACTAATTGGCATGCTGTAGTTCCTATGATTTTAGCTGCTAATTGCAAGGTAACTGGGTTTGCTTAGGCAAAACCATTTTGTTGTAAGAATTCCATTGTGATCTTAGATTCAGGCTGTGTCGATGCTTGATTTGCAGTCAGTAAGCGCTCCATATATCGCGCCAGCACATCCACTTCCAAATTGACTTTGCACCCAACATGGAAACTGTCAATGGTGGTTTCCGAAGAGGTGTGAGGCACTATGGTCAATTTAAATGCATCTTTACGTAGTGCGTTTACCGTCAAGCTAATACCATCAACCGTGATTGAGCCTTTTTCAGCAATGTACTTAGTCAGCTCTTCTGGGATTGAAACCCAAAACTCGATTGCACGACCCACTTGCTGGCGCTCGACGATTTCACCGACACCATCAACGTGCCCAGAAACAATATGCCCACCAAAACGTGTGGTGGGTAACATTGCTTTTTCTAGGTTCACTTTGTCACCAACCTGATAGTGGGTAAAACCAGTTTTATTTAAGGTTTCAAGTGATAGATCAGCACTGTAACTGTGGCTGTTAAACTCAATAACTGTCAGGCATACACCATTGGTCGCAATGCTGTCACCCAAGTTAACGTCAGACATATCCAGCTTACCCGCTTCCACGGTTACGGTAATATCTTCTCCTTTCGGAGTGATTGCAGTCAACGTACCAACTGCTTCTACAATTCCAGTAAACATTTAATTTTCTTTCTTCGTTGGTTTGGCAATGATGCGAATATCTTGGCCTATCTGGCGAACATCGAGCAACGTGAGATCTAATACTTCATTCATGGCCTGTAAGCCGAATGCACCAAATAACCCACGACCATCACTCCCCATGAGTTTAGGTGCTTGATATAACACAATTTCATCGACTAAGTTGGCTTTAAGCAAACTACTCGCTAACGTGGCCCCAGCTTCGACCCAAATATGGTTGATATTATGTTGCTGTGCCAGCGTAAACATCGCCTTTTCTAAATCAATACTGCCGTCTTCACCAATGGTGCAAGGTATCTCACCATGCTCGCTTAGCACTAATTGAGTCCCTTCAGCTTGATGAAATTTTAGCTCTGGATACGTTGATAGTTGATTAGTTCTATCGAGAATGATTCGAGTCGGCTGACGCAGTTGCGCTTGAGGAATTTGTTGTTGAATTGATGGAGGTAGGTCATCCCAACGCACATTGAGTGAAGCATTGTCTTCGATGACGGTTTTGCTGGTTGATAAGATTGAACCAGCTTGAGCACGAAAGGCCTGAACATCTTGGCGCGCATGGGAAGAGGTGATCCACTTGCTTTGACCATTTGAGAGTGCAGTCTGTCCATCAAGGCTTGCTGCCATCTTGAGCTGAACGTAAGGCATGCCCGTTTTCATTCGTTTAATGAAAGCAGGGTTTAAGGCTTCAGCATCAGGCTCTAGCAATCCAACAGCGACATCAATACCCGCATCACGAAGCATTTGAATACCTCGCCCTGCAACTTGTGGGTTAGGGTCTTGCATGGCACAAATGACTTTCGCTACCTTCGCCTTAATCAACCCTTCTGCGCATGGCGGCGTTCTTCCGTAATGAGAACACGGTTCAAGTGTGACATAGGCTGTCGCACCTTCTGCTTTCTCTCCGGCCATGCGTAATGCATGAACTTCTGCATGGGGTTCACCAGCACGATAGTGAAATCCTTCACCGATGATGGCTCCATTTTTCACTAACACACACCCTACATTGGGGTTAGGGGCTGTTGTGTAGATGCCGCCTTTAGCGAGTGAAATAGCACGCGACATCATTTGGTGATCAAACTTGCTGAATGTTGTCATCATCAATCCAGCTTAGTCTTCCAGCTTAGCGATCTCTTCGCCAAACTCACGAATATCTTCGAAGCTACGGTATACAGAGGCAAAGCGGATGTAGGCAACCTTATCCAACTCTTTCAACTGATCCATCACGAGATTACCAATCATGTCACTGGATACTTCTCGTTCACCAGTTGCACGCAACTGTGACTTAATCATGCTGATGGCTAGCTCCACAGAGTCAGCACTGACAGGGCGCTTTTCTAACGCACGTTGCATGCCACCAACCATTTTATCTTCATTAAAGGGTTCGCGATTGCCGTTAGATTTAATGACGCGAGGCATCACGAGTTCAGCGGTTTCAAAAGTGGTAAATCGTTCGCTGCATGCCAGACATTGCCGGCGGCGGCGTACCTGATGACCATCGGCCACCAAGCGAGAATCGATCACTTTAGTGTCGTTCTCAGAACAAAAAGGACAATGCATATCACCTCCATCTCACGTAGCCGCTAGTGTAACGGAATTACCTACGCTAAGAAACGCAAAAGGAGGCATTAAGCCCCCTTTCAAACTAAGTTTCGCAAGTTTTGTTAACTACGCGGCAAGTAATTTGCCTTACCTACCCATTTGTAGCTGGTCAGCTCTTCCAAGCCCATTGGACCGCGAGCATGAAGTTTCTGAGTAGATACAGCCACTTCCGCGCCAAGACCGAACTGCGCACCATCAGTGAAACGCGTCGAAGCATTCACATAGACCGCCGCAGAACCAACCGAGTTAATAAACACTTCTGAGTTTTCTAGGCTGTTAGTCATAATTGCATCTGAGTGACTGGCGTTATGAACACGCATGTGATCAACAGCTTCATGAACATCAGCAACCACTTTAACGCCTAGCGTGTAGCTTAGCCATTCGGTATCAAAGTCACCTTCACCTGCATCACGCAGCTCTTTTGCATTGTTAAGTAGTGCTTTCGCTTTTGGCTCAGCAACAAGCGCAACCTTATCCGCCAAACGCTCTGCTAGCATAGGTAAGAACTCCGCCGCTACTTTTTCGTGAACCAATAGCGTATCCAATGAGTTACATGCCGATGGTCGTTGTACTTTTGAGTTTTCAACCACATCCAATGACTTTTCTAGGTTAGCACTTTCATCAACAAAGATATGGCTAATACCAAAGCCACCAATGATCACAGGAATCGTACTGTTTTCTTTACACATTTTGTGCAGGCCAGCACCACCACGTGGAATGATCATATCCACGTACTCATCCAACTTCAGTAGCTGAGAAACCAGTTCACGATCTGGCTTTTCGATGTACTGGACTGATGCCGCAGGCAACGCCGCTTTCGCCAGTGCAGACTGAATCACTTTAACCAATTCCATATTGGAGAAAAACGTCTCTTTACCACCACGTAGGATACTGGCGTTACCCGTTTTTAAGCATAATGCGGCAATATCAATCGTTACGTTAGGGCGAGCTTCATAAATTACACCAACCACACCAAGTGGTACGCGACGGCGTGACAACGACATACCGTTTTCAAGCACTTTACTGTCTAGTTCACTACCTACAGGATCATTTAGACTAATCACATTACGTACGTCGTTAGCAATCCCTGTTAAACGCTCTGGGTTTAACAACAAACGATCAAGCAGCGCTTCTGTTAGGCCTGCATTACGACCTTGTTCGATATCTTTCGCATTTGCCGCTAAAATCGTATCAGCATTGGCTTCAAGTTCATCAGCAATAATTGCCAAAGCTTGGTTTTTTTGCGCTGTTGATGCTGTTGCCAATTGGAAAGCCACGTCTTTGGCAGCGATACCCATAGAAATCAATTCCACTTTTCTTTCCTTATTCCTGAATTACGACCATATCGTCACGGTGCAATACTTCATTGCCGTAGTCGTAACCTAAAATTCCAATTATATCTTTACTGTGTTTGCCGACAATTTTTGCCATGTCTTGGCTCGAGTAACTGGCGATACCACGTGCAATCAACTTGCCTTGTGTGTCGGTCACGCGTACAACGTCACCGCGAGCAAACTCTCCGCTCACTTTGATAAGGCCTTTCGCAAGTAGGCTACTGCCCTTACCCACCACAGCGTTAACTGCGCCATCATCAATCACAATGTCACCTGAAGCGGCTGGCCCTGCTAGAATCCAACGCTTGCGGTTTTCTAATGCTTCTTCACATGGTAAGAAACGCGTTCCTTGAGGGTTATCACCAAGTGAATCAAACACTACATTTGGTGCGCTACCCGCTGCAATGATGACCTCAATGCCCGCTCGGCGTGCAATATCTGCCGCTTGTAGCTTAGTTGCCATACCACCCGTGCCTAACGTGGTACCACTACCACCTGCAATTTTGCGCAGGGTATCGTCAATGGTCTTAACTTCTTTAATTAGTTCAGCATTTGGGTCTTTGCGCGGGTCAGCAGTAAATAAACCTTTTTGGTCAGTCAGCAGTAGCAGCTTATCTGCACCACATAAAATACCGACTAAAGCAGACAAATTATCATTATCGCCGACTTTAATTTCGCTGGTCGCTACTGCATCGTTCTCATTTACCACTGGAATAATGTCGTTTTCAACCAGAGCATTGATGGTATCGCGCGCATTAAGGAAACGCTCACGGTCATCCAAATCAGCACGTGTTAGCAACATTTGACCAATTTTGATGCCATAAATCGCAAAGAGTGACTCCCATGTTTGAATCAACTGGCTCTGACCAACTGCAGCAAGTAATTGCTTACTCGCCATCGAATTGGGGAGTGCGGGGTAACCTAAGTGCTCTCTGCCTGCAGCTATCGCACCAGAGGAAACCATGACCACTGCATGGCCAAGTTTCTTTAGTTCCGCACATTGACGCGCCAGCTCAACCATGTGAGCACGGTCCAGCGCCAAGGTTCCACCAGTAAGAACACTGGTTCCCAGTTTTACAACCATCGTTTGTGGTTGTTGAACTTTTCCGTTGTGTTGATTCATTGTCATGATGTCTAAAAAATGAATTTACGTGTAAGAGCTGATGTTTTAGCAATCAAACGAATAATGCACAAGTAGAAAAGGTGCTCAAAAGCACCTTTTTATCGTTGGAAGGGAATTAATGGGGAATATCAGACAAATTCCGCTGACTCTGCATGTAAATTAACGTCTAAAGAAAATTTTTCTTGCAAAGTATCAACCAGCTTTTGATGAAATACTTCTTGAGTTCGATTTATTTCTGGTACGATTTTCGCTGGAATCTTTAGATCTTGCCAATTTCCAGAGACATCGTACTGTCCCGTGTAATATTTTGCAGCGAACCCCTCATCCGTTTTGACCAATTCTAGCCACCAGCCCCAGAACTCTCGTTCTTCAGGTGACTTCTTGTCGTCAACACAAACCGACAAACAATCGAACAAATATTGCTCCTCGTTGCATTGCCCCTCTCTAAGATAAGGACCAATGGCTTTTAACGTCGTCAGCAAGCGGTAATGAGTAGGTTTTGCCGTCATCTCAGACATATTGACTCTCCATATTCAATGTTAAGAATGACTATTATTTTTATTTATCAGCGGGTTATTAACTAACCTCTAATATCACTCTTAACTAAATTAGGAGATTTGTCATCTCAATAACTCATCCTCTAACCATTTTATGGCTAAATCGAGGGATTGCTCATATCCTTGAGTAATTGTTTTTGCACTTATTTTCTTCGCCTTGCCGTATTCACTAAAAAGTGCTACTAGCTGATTATCCGATGGTGGCGAAATCATATCGCCTTCCAAACTCAGTGCTAAAATTGGCACTTTTGTCTTGCGACTGGTCAAAAAGCCTTGCACCTTAAGCGACCACGCCATCATTTGTGACGCTAAGCTATTAATATCGACAGCGGTTTTCCCTAAGCGAGAGGCCAACACATCCAAATACATTTTAGGCATTTTTTTCAGTTTTTCTGGTGAAGAAAGAACATCATGAATGGGCGCCCCCAATGTCACACACGCTTTGATTTTTTCTTGCTCAACAAACGATAACCGCACCATCGCATTGCCACCAAAGCGGAAACCAATCAGGCCGACACGGAAATGGTCAACCCATGGCAATTGCGGTAAATAATCTAAGACGGCTTGATGTAGGCACGATGAGTTCTCACTCAAAGACCAGTGATTGCTGTGGCCAATCGACGGCATATCCACGGTTAACATTGCAATATCACGTTCAGCTAGGTGATCGCGAAACAATCGCCACATGTCAGTTTGCAAGCTATCTAATCCGGCACTGACGATCACAACAGGTTGAGGTTTGTCTGTTTTGGAAAGGTGTAAGTTAGCTATGATCCGCTTATTTTTATAAGGCACTTCAATTTGCTTGATAATAAAGCGACTTTTCTTCGCTGCTTCATTGTAGGCACTGTTCGCCAGCACCTGTGCTTGTAATGCAAGGTTGTCATTTTTTAAGTGAGGGTAACCAGCAATACTAAAACAGAGCGATGCACTAAACAGCTCATCAGCCGCTTGATCACCATCGAGATCATTCGCTCGCTTTTGATGCTGCATACCTAATTTGGTCCATTCATAAGCCCAGTTGCCACTGCGATAGCCCATCACAGTGTCAAGCCACTGGTCTTCTGTACGTGAACCATCTGAAGAAGCAATACGTGACAGCACACTCTCTTGTTCAATCGGCTCAATTCCCTGCCATACCCACTGCAAACGCCTTAAGTTTCGATACCAGCGATAGCCTTCTGACTGACGTTTTTGCTCTAACGTCTCCAAACTGGTTGGCATATATCGAGTTAAAGCGGAGGTTTCTTTTGCTTGCTTGTGCTTCACAAATAGAGTTTCAGAGAGGTTTTTACTTACTTCTTCAGACATGAATACGCCCAATTGGAGAACTTACTCTACATAGTAATAAAAAAAATGACCCGTGAAAGGGTCATTTTCAATAATCTGCTTAATGATTATTTTTGTTTACGATTAATCGGCTCGATGTACTGGATTGCCATATCCCATGGTTGCTCAATCCAAGTTTCTTGAGCAATGTCGACAACGTAGTCATCCAGCAACTCAGCACCAGAAGGTTTTGCACATACCGCAATCAGTTTCGCTTTAGGATATAAATCACGAAGTTTACGTGCGGTATCACCGCTATCTACAAGATCTTCAACAATCAAGTAGCCTTCACCATCTCCTTCAGGCGCCTTCAGCACGCTCATGTCACGTTGGTGATCATGGTCGTAGCTTGAAATACAGATAGTATCGACGTAGCGAATACCCAGTTCACGAGCCAAAATAGCACCAGGAACTAAGCCACCACGGCTTACTGCCCAAATGCCTTTCCACTGTTCGGCTGGCATTTGCTTCGCAGCGAGTTCACGACAAAAAGAGTGCATCTGATCCCAGGTAATGATGAATTTCTTACTCATTGCAATAACCTAATTTATAAAAATGAAAACTTGTAGACGCTTTTATAATGGCCCCTACAAGTCTTTTGAATTCTTAAGCGACAATATATTTGATGATAAAGATAGCAGACATCACCCATACACTCATGGAAACCTCTCGCCCTTTACCACTGAACAACTTGATTGCGGCATAAGCAATAAAGCCTAGCGAAATACCTTCTGCGATAGAAAACGTCAGAGGCATCAACAAACAAGTAACCACAACAGGTGCAGCTTCCGTTAGGTCACGCCAATCGATACTAACTAAGCCAGAAAGCATCAGAATCGCAACATAAAATAACGCGCCTGCTGTCGCATACGCCGGAATCATACCAGCTAATGGCGAGAAGAACAGTGCAAGTAGGAACAAAATGCCAACCACAACCGCAGTTAAGCCAGTTCGTCCACCCGCAGCAACACCAGACACACTTTCGATGTATGACGTGGTATTTGATGTACCCAAAAGTGCACCAACCGATGTTGCAGTAGAGTCTGCCAGTAACGCTTTATTTAAACGAGGGATCTTGCCATCTTCACCCACTAAACCTGCTTTTTGAGAAACGCCAACTAACGTGCCTGCTGTATCAAATAAATCCACAAACAAGAAAGCAAACACCACTGAGATCATGCCGACTTCAAATAC
The DNA here is from genome assembly GCF_040869035.1 of Vibrio sp. NTOU-M3. Classification (NCBI taxonomy): domain Bacteria; kingdom Pseudomonadati; phylum Pseudomonadota; class Gammaproteobacteria; order Vibrionales; family Vibrionaceae; genus Vibrio; species Vibrio sp. NTOU-M3. The sequence goes on along the minus strand of NZ_CP162100.1, from coordinate 679,656 downwards.
AGCGGAGAAATCCAATTGAAGGAACGTAGGTGCGATGCTTGGAGGCGCTGACATTACTCCACCCCACTGTACATCACCAAACAATAGGCCCAGCCCTGTCACTGCCAAGATAGCAATCATCACTGCGCCTTTCACACCACGGTGAACCAGAGCAATCGTCAAGAAAAAGCCAATTGAAGCAAGCACTGCAGGCAGCGATGTGATTGCGCCCATAGAAACAAGTGTCGCTGGGTTATCAACGACAATTCCTGCATTTTTCAAACCAATGAAAGCAAGGAAAAGGCCGATACCCGCTGAAATACCTGTTCGCAACGACATTGGAATCGAATTGATGATCCATTCACGGATCTTGAACACGCTTAGGAAAATAAATAGAACACCCGACACAAAAACCGCCGCTAACGCAACCTGCCAAGTGTAGCCCATGCCAAGCACTACCGCATAGGTAAAGAATGCATTTAACCCCATGCCCGGTGCTTGCGCGATTGGGTAATTGGCAACAAAGCCCATAATGAAACAGCCAATAGCCGCCGCTAAACAAGTGGCCACAAATACTGCACCACGATCCATTCCTGCATCAGCGAGAATTGCTGGGTTAACAAAAATGATGTAAGCCATTGTCAAGAACGTAGTCAGACCCGCGATGATCTCAGTTCTCACGTTCGTGCCATTTTCGCTTAGTTTAAATAGCCTTTCGAGCATGTTCGAATCCTATAATGGTAAAAGTAAACGGTTGCGTAATCGATTGGCCGTGGATTATAAAGTTATCAAATAACAAATTCCAGACAGAAATCTGACCCAAATCAACAATAGTTATTATTAAGTAGGCAACAGAGGTGTACAACAGCAAGTAAAAACAACATAACCACATGATAATATTAAACAATCAATCAAAAAACGAATAAAAATCAAATGATGTTTTTTTGTACTCTGTCGAAGTTTACTTCTCGTATTGAAGGCATTTTTGAATGGAGAAATATGAATTTATACGAATAAAAATATCGCGAGTTGCAATAAAAATAGAAATTAAGGATAAAAAAACGCCGCTCAATTTGAGCGGCGGTTGAATCATGTCAGCAAACACGCTGTCGATAAATTCCAATATATAGGGGTGAACATACTGTTCGAGAGTTACAATTCCCGGCTTAGTAGCCAAAAGTTGTAGGGTATGCAAAGTTACTTGTGTAAACAGAGCTGTTTAGCCAGAACGTTGCACTTGGTAAACCTTTCATAAACATCACCTTCTAAATCAATGAAACATACGTTGATTTCTCGGTTCCTTGGAGGCGATAAATCGGACTCATCCTTTGAGCATTTTCTCTTCGCTTGCGAAGTTGGTTACAATATACCTCAAAGAAATAAAATTACAACCCCAAAAGTGACCAAGGTCACAAAAAGTTCATAATATGATAATGATCAATAAAATTTAGTAATTAAATTACAGCATTATCAATCAATTTTCTAAGTAAAGAACAAATCAATACAAACCCTGTGTCATATTCGATAAATACCAATCTTGCAACTCTTGATGAGAATGATGGAATCTAGCCACTGCGACTACTCCAAGAGACGCTGTAGTGGTATGCTGCCCTCTCTACTCAATACCCAAATTTTGGATATTAACTCTATTTGATAGGCAAAAATGCAATCAAATATGTGGAAAAACACTACAAAAGGAGTCTTCCGTGTCTGAATTCCATTCTGAAATTAGCCACTTGTCACCACAGCCTTTGTGGCAGTTCTTCGACAAGATTTGTTCTATTCCACACCCTTCAAAACATGAAGAAACGCTTGCTCAATACATCGTAGATTGGGCAACGGAACAAGGTCTAGAGGTTCGCCGAGATCCAACCGGCAACGTATTTATCAAAAAGCCTGCGACGGCTGGAATGGAAAACCGTAAAGGTGTGGTGCTTCAAGCTCACATTGATATGGTTCCTCAAAAAAATGAAGACACAGACCACGACTTTACCAAAGATCCAATTCAACCCTACATTGATGGTGAATGGGTAACAGCAAAAGGCACCACACTTGGTGCAGACAATGGTATGGGAATGGCGTCTTGTCTTGCTGTCCTTGCATCAAAAGATCTCAAACATGGCCCTCTTGAAGTGTTGCTGACGATTGATGAAGAAGCAGGCATGACAGGTGCGTTTGGTCTTGAAGCGGGTTGGTTAGAAGGTGAGATCCTTTTAAACACTGACTCTGAGCAAGAAGGCGAAGTCTACATGGGCTGTGCTGGCGGCATCGATGGCGAAATGACTTTTGACATCAAACGTGAAGCAATCCCAACAGGTTACGTTACTCGCCAGCTAGTGCTTAAAGGCCTAAAAGGCGGTCACTCTGGTTGTGATATTCACACCGGTCGTGGTAACGCAAATAAACTAGTTGCTCGTTTCCTTGCAGGTCACGCGCAGGAGCTTGATCTTCGTCTAGTTGAATTCCGTGGTGGTAGCCTACGTAATGCGATTCCTCGCGAAGCATTCGTAACGGTAGCGGTTCCTGCTGAAAACGAAGCAAAACTTGCAGAGCTGTTTGAGTTCTACACTAACCTGCTTAAAACAGAGCTAGGTAAAGTGGAAACGGACATCGTTTCTTTCAACGAAGCCATCGACACTGACGCTCACGCTCTAGTGGTTGCAGACCAACAACGTTTCATCGCAGCACTAAATGCATGTCCAAATGGCGTGATCCGCATGAGCGACGAAATCGAAGGCGTGGTAGAGACTTCTCTTAACGTTGGCGTTATCACAACGGAAGAGAACCAAATTCAAGTGCTATGTCTAGTTCGCTCACTGATTGACTCGGGTCGTCAGCAAGTAGAAGGCATGCTAACTTCTGTTGCTGAGCTAGCGGGTGCACAAATTGAATTCTCTGGCGCTTACCCAGGTTGGAAACCAGACGCTGATTCTGAAATCATGGCTATCTTCCGTGATATGTATGAAGGCATCTACGGTCACAAACCAAACATCATGGTGATTCACGCAGGTCTAGAGTGTGGTCTATTCAAAGAACCTTACCCGAACATGGACATGGTTTCTTTTGGCCCAACGATCAAGTTCCCTCACTCTCCTGATGAGAAAGTGAAGATCGATACCGTTGCCCTATTCTGGGATCAAATGGTTGCGCTATTAGAAGCAATTCCTGAAAAGGCATAATTTGCTAAAATAGCAACATTCCATTAGAAAAACTTATCGAAAAAGCCAGCTCAGATTAGCTGGCTTTTTTATTGCTACTCATTTTCTATCGATAAATTTTTTTTGTCGTAACGGTATTATTTTTTCGTTAGTCACACCTATCCTTGGTTGCTACAGTCGCCCTCCTTGAAGCGCCTTTGGGTACATTCTTACCCTCTTCAAGCACAAGACTCGGCACAATTCGACCGTGTTATGTTGGGGATGCTCACTTCACTCGAGCATCTTAAATACTCTCTAAAATTATGTTACTGCGATGAAAGAAAAACTATTAGTCGGTTGGCGAGAAACTCTTAGCCTGCCAGGTTTAGGTATTAATGAAATTAACGCAAAGATTGATACCGGAGCCAGGACGTCTTGCTTACACGCGTTCAAAGTAGAGAGCTTTAAAAAGGACGAAGCTCTTTGGGTCAGATTCTGGATCCACCCAATGCAGCACAACACGGAATTCGAAAAAGTTTGTGAAGCTAAAGTAATTGATGAGCGCACAGTGCGCGACTCAGGTGGTCACGAAGAATCACGTTATGTGATCGAATCTGAACTGAGCATTGGCGGAAAAAGTTGGCCAATCGAAATTACTTTAACTAATCGCGAAAACATGGCTTTTCGCATGTTATTAGGTCGCACTGCAATGCACGATCGCATCATTGTCGACCCTGTTGAATCGTTTTTAGTCCCTTTCGAGGAAAGCAAATAATGAAAATTGGTATTCTGTCTCGCAACGCGAACCTGTACTCAACCAAGCGTCTAATTGAAGCGGCAGAAAGCCGTGGTCATGAAGTAAAAGTGATCGATGCGCTACGTTGTTACATGAATATCAACTCAGAGAAACCAGAGATCCACTTCAAAGGTGAAGAGCTGTCTGGCTTTGATGCGATTGTTCCTCGAATCGGTGCGTCTGTGACTTTCTACGGCACAGCGGTACTACGTCAATTCGAAATGATGGGCGTATATCCAGTTAATGAGTCAGTGGCAATCACTCGCTCACGCGACAAGCTTCGCTCTATGCAGCTACTGTCACGTAAAGGTATCGGCATGCCTATCACTGGCTTTGCAAGCAAACCTGATGACGTAAAAGACCTGCTTGAAATGGTTGGCGGTGCGCCAGTCGTTATTAAGCTACTAGAAGGTACTCAAGGTATCGGTGTAGTCCTGGCTGAAACTCGTAAAGCAGCAGAAAGCGTAGTTGAAGCATTCATGGGCTTAAAAGCAAACATCATGGTGCAAGAGTACATCAAAGAAGCGGGCGGCGCGGATATTCGCTGTTTCGTAATTGGTGACAAAGTGATTGCTGCGATGAAACGCCAAGGTGCTGAAGGCGAATTCCGCTCAAACCTGCACCGTGGTGGTAGTGCATCTTTAATCAAGATCACTCCAGAAGAGCGCCGTACTGCGGTAGCGGCTGCGAAGATAATGGGTCTAAATGTGGCTGGGGTGGATCTACTAAGATCAGACCGTGGTCCATTAGTCATGGAAGTAAACTCATCTCCAGGTCTTGAAGGTATTGAGGCCGCAACTGGTAAAGACATTGCTGGAATGATTGTCGAATTTATTGAGAAGAATGCGGCAAGCAAAAGGACTAAAACTCGTGGCAAAGGCTAAGAAGAATAGCGCATTTGAATTTCTCGGCGAGTCTATCTCGCCGGGAGAGCGTAAGGTTGTTGAGTTAGAAGCTGCGAAGCTTTATACCCATTCGCCTTTATCGATCCCTGTTGAGATCATCAATGGTAAACAAGCAGGACCGGTTTTAATGGTCAATGCTGCTATCCATGGTGATGAGCTTAACGGCGTTGAAATTGTACGCCAGTTGATCAACACCATTGATGCTAGCAAGCTCAAAGGTACCGTGATTGCTGTGCCAATCGTCAACGTATTTGGCTTTATTCATAAATCGCGTTACCTACCGGATCGACGCGATCTAAACCGCTGCTTCCCAGGAAGTGAGAAAGGCTCGCTAGCATCACGCATGGCCAATACTTTCTTCTCTCAGGTTGCTAAGCGCTGTGATTACATTCTGGACTTACACACGGGTGCGATTCACCGCACTAACCTGCCACAAATTCGTGCAGATTTAAGTAACCCAGAAACACTTCGTATTGCTCAGGCGTTCGCTACGCCAGTGATAGTCGATGCTCCACTACGTGATGGTTCTCTGCGTAGCGAGGCTGAACGCCTGGGCATTCCGGTTCTGACTTACGAAGCGGGTGAAGCATTACGCTTTGAGCCGATTTGTATCAGTGCCGGTTTCATCGGTGTACAACGTGTGATGCAGGCGATTGGCATGCTGCGCTCAAGTCGTAAAAGGCTGCCACCCCCCGTGATTGCGAAATCTACTAGCTGGCTGCGTGCTGAAAGTGATGGCATCTTACGTACGGTGGTAACACTGGGTGAAAAAGTTGAAAAAGGCCAGGTGCTGGCTTACATCAGCGCCCCACTTGGCCACAGTGAGATTGAACTCACCGCTCGCAAAGGCGGTATTGTTATCGGTCAACAGACCCTACCTTTGGTCAACGAAGGCGATGCAATCTTCCACTTAGCTTACTTTGAGCAAGATGATGAAGAAGTGGAACAAGTAGTTGAGGAGTTCATTGAAGAGGTTACTGACCTTGACGTTGATCCTTTAACAACTGGCCAAATCAACGCCCCTGCTCAGTAAACTGAAGCTGTTAAAAACAAAAAGCCCGCATATCACTATGCGGGCTTTTTATTATCTGCCGCTTTCCTGTTGGCCAAATTAGCTATTAACCAAATGATGCCCAGATAACCGTCGCGACTAGAATCGGACAAACAAACTTCACGTAGGCAGGCCATAGCTTGCCAAACCAGCCTTGCGTGAACTCAGGACAGCCCTGCTCTAGCTCTTTAATCTTTGAATGACGGTTCCATACCCAGCCACCAAATAGGCAGAACAACAGCGCCGCTGCTGGCTGTAGGTACTGAGTTGCAACCATCGCCACCAAGCCAAACAACTCACCAAAGTTATAGACGATGACCACGCTAAATAGGGCAATCAGACCGCCAAGTACCCAACTCGTTGGGGTACGTTTGGTATTGAAACGTTCACTTACCAGAGCAACAGGACACTCCAACATTGAAATCGATGAAGTCAACGCAGCAATGGTTAGTAGCAAGAAGAACACTATCGCAAATAGTTGACCTAATAGGCCTAAGCTATCAAACATCAACGGTAGCACCGTAAATACCAAGGTATCAGAACTTAGCAGTGACCCATCTTCAGCATAAATCTGTACGCCTTTTTGCATTGCGACAAACATAGCAGGCATCACGACTAGTCCTGCAATAAACGCGACTGCGGTATCCACCAGCGTCACATTCATAGCCATCTTTGGCAGGTTTTCTTTCTTGCTGAGGTAAGAACCATAAATCAGCATTGAACAACCACCAATAGTAAGCGAGAAGAACCCTTGCCCCATTGCCGCTAGAATCAACTTACGGTCCATCACCTTCTCAAAGTCTGGGATCAAGTAATGCTTTAAACCTTCCATCGCGCCATTCTGCGTCATGATGTAGATAAACAGCAGACCAAATAAAATGAACAGAGCCGGCATCAAGCGTGTCGACCACTTCTCAATCCCTTCTTTAACGCCACCTTGAACAATTAAGATAGTGAGAACGTAAAAAGTAATCGTACCAAAAAGGTTTCGTTCAACACTGAAGCCTTTAAACCAAGCGGTTGCCGCCTCCATACCTAACACATCAGTCACAGCGCCAAGTAAGAAGCAGATCAACCAACCACCGACGATGCTGTAGAAAGCCAATACCGCACTCGGCACACTTAGGCCTATCCAACCAACGGCAGCACCAACACGCTTACCTACAGGATTTGCTGTAAGGGCACGCATACTATCGACTGGGTTCGCTTGTCCATGACGACCAATTGCCATCTCAACGACAAGCATTGGGAAAGCAACGATCAAAATCATCACAAGATAAACCAATAAAAAAGCACCACCACCATTACTGGCTGCTTGGGTAGGAAAACCCCAAATGTTGCCAAGGCCAACCGCAGCGCCTGCTGCCGCAAGAATAAAACCGAGACGTGAGCCAAAATGCTCACGAGAAGAAGAGTTTGTTTGCTGTGTCATACCACTTACACAATACCACCGAACTAGTTGGCTAGTACGGTATTACAGATATATCGATAACTCAACCAGAAAGTCACCAGATTCGCCATCCATCGCAAAATTACTAGTTTATAAGACTATTAATTCACCAATTGTCAGAGGATAAAAAACTGACTAATAACATAACGAGAATTTCGTGAAGTGAGCCGAAAGAGTCGTGAAAGCACTTTTTCATACTTTGTTTTCTCGTGAAGCCATGTGGAAAATTCAGATTGAATTGCCTGTTTCTTCAGCAATTTTCTGTTCCTGTCTTATTAGTTAATCAGTTATCTACCCGTTAAAAAAACAAGGAGAGGAACATGCGTTCTCATGTACTTAGAGGGGCGATCATCGCCGCCTTGGGAATGAGCTTTCAAGCTTATGCTTATGATTGTTCGACGCTAGCAATCTGGGACTCAAGTTCAATCTATACCTCTGGCGATCAGGTTCAACAATCTGGAACCGCATACCAAGCCCAACATTGGACACAAGGCAATGATCCAGCGACTAATTCAGGCGATTGGCAGGCATGGCAAAGCTTAGGACTGTGTGATACAGCTGGCGGTAATATTCCACCAGAAGTATCGTTAACCTCACCGCTTAACAATGCTGAGATCCCAGAAGGCACAATCACCAGCATTGAAGCTACTGCTGCAGATGCGAACGGCAGCGTGGCTCAAGTAGAATTTTTTGTTGATGGTCAAAGTATTGCTGTAGTAACCCAACCACCATACAGCGCTAGCTGGACTGCGATGTTAGGGGCAAGCCAGATCCAAGCTACCGCTACTGACAACGAGAACGCCTCAACCACCAGCAGCGCAACGATTTCAGTAACCCCATCAGGCACGCTAGTCCCTCCAAGTGTCACACTTACCAGTCCGACAGGATCAGAACAGGTCAGCGAAGGCGATGTGGTCACGCTCAGTGCCAACGCCAGCGACAGTGATGGTAGCGTCGAAAAAGTAGAGTTTTTTGTTAATGGACAGATCGTTGCAACGGATACGACCGAACCTTATCAACATGATTGGAGCGCCGTTTCTGGCAACCAAACCTTCTCAGCTAAAGCAACCGACAACGACAATCAATCAACCCATAGTGCCCAAGTATCCCTTTCAGTTGCAGGCGGCTCTAATGGCGGGTGCGCTGGATTACCTAACTATGTTGCAGGAACCAGCTATTCAGCAGGCCAGTTAGTACAAAACTTAAATCAGAAATATCAATGCGACATTGCGGGCTGGTGTTCTTCTGATTCGGCTTGGGCTTACGAGCCTGGCAAAGGGGATTACTGGCAAGAAGCATGGACAGGCTTAGGAGCATGCAGCTCACCGCCAAGCATCAGCATAACTTCTCCAACAGATAATCAGGTTGTACTGGCGGGTGCTAATGTAACGATCAGCGCTTCAGCAAGCGATGCTGATGGTAGCGTCACTGGCGTTGAGTTCTTTGCTAGTAACACCTCACTTGGTGTCATCACTCAAGCGCCATATAGTGTTGATTGGTTAGCAACAAATATCGGTGCGAATACTTTGAAAGCCATAGCCACCGATAATGATGGTAACACCAATGAAAGCAGCGTTACCGTCACGGTCAGTGATCAGGACTTGGTCGTATCACTTACCTCTCCAACCTCTGGTCAAACAGTGGGATTAGGTAAGGCATTGAATCTAGCCGCTGATGCGACCTCTCTGACAAGCTCAGTGAACAAAGTTGAGTTTATGGTGAACGGTGCTGTCGTCGGCACGGATACAACAGCCCCCTATTCTTATAGCTGGACGCCGGGTGCCGTTGGTAACTACACCGTTGCAGCACAAGCAACCGATGCAGTTGGCAGCAGCGTATTGTCCGATGCAGCGGCGGTAACCGTTGTTGAACAAACGCAGAAGAAACATCAGTTGATCGGTTACTGGCACAACTTCGTCAATGGTGCTGGTTGTCCGATTCGATTGGCTGACATGTCACAAGCATGGGATGTGATTGATATTGCTTTTGCAGAAAACGATCGCAATAGCGATGGTACGGTTCACTTCAATCTTTACTCTGGTGATATCCATAGCAGCTGTCCTGCTCTAGACCCAGCTCAATTCAAGCAAGATATGGCAGCGTTACAAGCGAAAGGTAAGAAGTTTGTTCTATCTTTAGGTGGCGCTGAAGGTACCATTACCCTCAACACAGACACCGATGAGGCGAACTTCGTCAACAGTCTCACCGCGATCATTCAAGAATGGGGCTTTGATGGTTTAGATGTGGATCTAGAAAGTGGTTCGAATCTCGTTCATGGTTCACAAATTCAAGCTCGTTTAGGTCGTGCATTGCTGCAAATTGAGCAAAACATGGGCGGAGACATGTACTTGACGATGGCGCCGGAACATCCATATGTTCAAGGTGGCTACGTTGCTTACAGTGGAATTTGGGGGGCTTATATCCCGGTGATTAATGACACACGCAGTACGTTGGATTTGCTGCATGTTCAGTTGTACAACAACGGAGGATTACCTAACCCATACATGCCAGGTAGCGCTCCGGAAGGCTCAGTAGATATGATGGTTGCACAATCAAAAATGTTGATTGAAGGTTTTGAACTGGCAGACGGTACCCTATTTGCACCGCTACGTGATGATCAAGTTGCTATCGGACTGCCTTCGGGCCCAAGTTCTGCTAACTCAGGCCAAGCTCCAACACAAAATATTTTAGATGCGTTGGATTGCCTGACCAAAAGCAGTAAATGTGGCTCAATTGTTCCTGCATTTAATTATCCGAATTATGCAGGCGTCATGACATGGTCAATAAACTGGGATCAACATGATGGCTTTAACTTCTCGACGCCAGTGGGGAACAAGCTGACCCAAATGAATAACGGGCAATAGAGAGAAACTAAAAGAGCGCCAATATGGCGCTCTTTATTTCTCAGTCGTTTGTTTTATCTAGGACGCTAAATTATATGGTGAAGATCTGATAATTTTTTAGCTCTGGGATCTTCTTATGAAGTTGCTGCTCTTCTTCTGCCATTTGGTTTAAAGAGTCACAAAACTCCTGTCCTTGCTGTTCAATATCTGCCGAGTGAGATTCAATACGTTCAGAAATACGAGCTTTGAGCTCAGTCATGCTGTTCGCCATCTCAGTTAGGTTCAAACCACCCTCTTCTTTCATTTTGGTAGACATGGCTTCAAAGGCACTGGTAATGAACTCATCATTAAATATGTCTTTTGCCTTGGCAAAGTCTTCCATCCAAGTGTTACTCATGGATTCAAAACTTTCAGCAGGTAAAATCAAATCACCATTTTTATAATAACGGGCTTCAATGCTTGCCCAAAAATCTTTCATCGCAACTTTGACGCTATCGAATGCTTCGGGAGAATCTAAACTTTTAGCGACATCATCAATGATATCATTCGCTAAATTCAGACCATCTTCAGCGATCTGCTTAGCTCGCGGTAAGTGATCATTCAAATGTTGGCGGTATTGAGCAATGGCTTCTTTTTGCCCTGCATCTAATTCAATTTTCTCACCGTGGATCACTAAGTTATCATTGTCATCCAGAATTGCGGTCTCACCATTTGCTTGATGGATCTCTAGCTGTTGACCATCAAGGCGGATTTCATTTTTAAGATCGACCTGACACTGCGCCGCCCAAATCTGGCTGGTAAATAAGAATGGTAAGGTAAAAATAAAACGTTTCATCATCATCTACTCATCATAGCTTTTCATCACAACATAACAGATTAGGTTCAGTTATCGTTATCAAACTGTCAATCAATCGCGCTAATTTCGTAACTAAATACGTTGTCTCCAATCTGATAACTGACTTCATCATCCAATACTTTGCCAATGAGTGCCGCGCCTATTGGCGACTTTGGCGTCACAACACTAATTTCGACGCCTTCGTGATAGACTTTGATTCCACCAGCGCATGGGCCAAGGTAGACGTAGCGATAACTGTCTTCAACATCCACCAGTTCCACCAACGCTCCCAATGCCACTTTATCCATTCCCTCTTTCATAATTAAAGCACGATACTGCGCTAAATCAGCTTCATATTCTGCAACGCGCATTGCTTGGCCATGAGCCAAATAAGAGGCCTCTAACGCCAATGTATCGTACTTGTGCTCAGGGACCGTTTCTTCATCCGTTGCCGCCGACATTGCCTGTTGTGTCGCTGACTGAGCAATCTTCAGGTTGTGCTCTAACTGCTGACAAATTTTTTCTACAAGCTCAAACTTATTCATACTATTCAACGTCAATTTGCTCATGGCGACAGCTTATACGCATGCCCTTTTCAGGTACAGGTTTTGTAAAAATCCGGTAGTATAAGCGCCATACTGATACAGAGATAAATGCCATGCTAGAACACACTTTAAAGACCACCTTTGGCTTCGATTCACTGCGCCTAGGACAAAAGCAAGTGATTGATGCCATCCTAGAAGGACACTCTTGTGTTGCAATATTTCCAACGGGTTCTGGTAAGTCTCTCTGTTATCAACTTCCAGCACTTCACCTGCCACATCTGACCTTGGTGATCTCTCCTTTACTCGCTTTGATGAAAGATCAGCTGAGTTTTCTACACAGTAAAGGAATCGCTGCCGCTTCAATTGATTCCGGACAAGATCGCCAAACCACCCAACAGGTCATGCAATCAGTACGAGAAGGCCAAACGAAGATCCTCATGATTTCCGTTGAGCGATTAAAAAACGAGCGCTTTCGTCAATTTATCTCGCAAATTCCAATTTCTTTGTTGGTCGTGGATGAAGCCCACTGTATTTCTGAATGGGGGCACAATTTTCGTCCGGACTACCTAAAACTTCCAGACTACCAACGTCAACTGAATATTCCGCAGGTTTTGCTACTCACTGCCACGGCAACAAATGATGTCATTGCCGATATGAAGAGTAAGTTTGCACTTGCACCGGAAAATATTACGGTAACGGGCTTTTATCGCCCAAATTTAGATTTAACCATTCAGCCTTGCCAAGATGAAGAAAAGCTTCCAACTTTAATTTCAATCATAAACCAGCAGCCTAATGCCCCCACTATTGTATATGTCACATTGCAGCAAAGTGCTGAACAAGTGGCAGCCGCACTAAGAGACAGTGGTATTCATGCTTTGGCTTATCATGCTGGACTAAAAAGTGAAGTAAGAAGCGAACTGCAGCAACAATTTATGCAAGGGAAAATTTTTTGCATTGTTGCTACTATCGCCTTTGGTATGGGAGTGGATAAAGCGGATATTCGCCGCGTGATCCACTATGACTTGCCTAAGTCGATCGAGAACTACTCACAAGAGATCGGCCGAGCAGGAAGAGATGGACAACCATCACAATGCTTACTTTTGGCAAATCAAAACGGCTTAAATACATTAGAAAACTTTGTATTTGGCGACACTCCAGATGCCACTGCCATACAGTATGTGATTGAGCAAGCAATCCAACACGCCCCGCAATGGGAACTCATGATCAACCGTTTATCGCAAGAGAGTAATATTCGTCAGCTCCCTTTAAAAACGTTATTGGTTTATCTAGAACTTGCCAATGTCATTGAACCCAAATACAGCTACTTTGCCGACTATCGCTTTAAGTTTATCCGTCCTAAAGAGCAGATCATCCAACACTTTCAAGCCGAACGTAGACAATTTGTTGAAGCGATTTTTCAATGTGCTCCGCAAGCCAGATTATGGTGCCAACTTGATTTCGAAGCACTTTGGATCAATTATCACGCAGATAGACAAAGAGTGATCAGTGCACTTGATTACTTCCACGAGCAAGGTTGGATCGAGCTGGAAAGTAAGCAGATCACAGACGTCTACAGCGTAAAAGACTCCCCTCAATCTATTGCGACTCTGACTGCACAACTGCATCAATTATTCTTAACTAAAGAAACGCACGAGATAGAGCGGTTAAGGCAACTGCTTGCATTTTTTGAGTCTGATAGCTGCTTGAGTGCGAACCTGGCACGCTATTTTGCCGATACCAATGCACCAGAGCATTGTGGGCATTGCTCCGTATGCCGAGGAAATGTTGCTCAGCTTCCGATACAACCTCAACAAAATGTTGAGATAGAACAAGTTCATCATTGGCTAATGCCTCTTAATCAGGCGACAAATCAAAAATTGTCATTACAAGCCCAAGCGCGCTTTCTCTGCGGAATTGCCACCCCACTCACCACAAAGCTGAAAGCAAATAAGATGGAGGGATTTGGGAAACTAGCGAACGTACCTTTTCAACAAGTGGTGAATACCGTTGAGACCCTAACTATTCAAAAAAGCTAAGTTGTTTACTCTCTACTTCGGGCTTGAGCATGACATTCAAGCCCAACAAACGTATCTCTCGCCCTTTTTGACGCTCTAATATTTTACCAAGTAGCGCTTTAAAATCTTGCAACTCTAATTTGGGATGAATGTGCTCAATCGTCGTCAGTTGGAAATCAGCAAATTTAACTTTTATCCCTTGTTTAATGATCTCTCTTTGTGGCCGAGCTTCATCCAACCGCGATTTTAGTTCTGGATAAAGCTTCTCTTCAATGACTTGCCAACATTGTTCATAGGTCACAATATTCTGAGTAAAGGTGCGCTCAACCCCCACCGATTTACGCTCTCGCTCTACAATCACTTCACGTTCATCAATGCCATGACTGCGCTGCCACAAAGAAGCGCCTAAGCGCCCAAATTGACGCAAAAACTCACGATAGTCACTGTCTCTGACATCCTTACACAAATAAAATCCAGCACTGTGCAGTTTCTCGAGTGATACTTTGCCCACCCCCGGAATCCTCTCTAACGGCAATGTATCTATAACCGATTGCACTTGCTCTGGCGGAACAACGAATTGACCATTCGGCTTATTCATATCTGACGCTACTTTAGCCAAAAACTTAATCGGTGCGACGCCTGCTGATGCGGTTAAACCCAACTCCTTAAATATGTCATTTCGGATCGCTTGGGCGATGAGTGTCGCAGAGCCTTTACATGCTGTTGAATTCGTCACATCTAGAAATGCTTCGTCTAACGACAACGGTTCAATAAGGCTTGTGTAGCGAGAAAAGATTTCACGAATTTGCTTTGAAATAGCTTGATAAACGGACATTCGTCCTGGAATGACAAGTAACTCAGGACATAATTGAAGGGCCTTTGCCGTAGACATCGCACTTCGAACGCCAAATTGACGCGCCTCATAATTACTCGTACTGATCACTCCCCGTTGGCGCTCGCTACCACCCACGGCGAAGGGTCGATGACGATATTCTGGATTATCACGCATCTCAACAGCAGCATAGAAACAATCCATATCGATATGAATGATCTTGCGGAGTGTTGCGGGTTCCATATCACACCTTTTACCGGACTGTATAAAAAAACAGTATATTATTTTACAACAAAGAAGCCAATAACCTTGTCTAGGTATACAATTTATAAATTAAATTATTAAATATGATTAATAATCACGCTAAACTAAAGTGGCGAAAATTTTATCAAGGAGCCTTCGGTTGAGTTACAAAATCCTCGTAGTTGAAGACAGCCGTACATTTAGAAAGTACCTTTGCCAGCAACTCTCTGCGTTAGGTTTTGAGATCGTAGACGTTGGTTCGTATAAAGAAGCCGAGCACATACTTGAGCAGCAAGACGACTTCCTTTTTGCGTTGCTGGATTATTGTCTTCCTGATGCAGAAAATGGCGAAGTCATCGACTTAGTCCTAAATCGGCAACAAAAGGTCATTGTACTGACAGCCACGTTTAACGAGCATACTCGTGAACATTTTATCTCTAAAGGCGTTGTCGATTACATCCTCAAAGAAAGCACCAGCTCTGTCTCTTACGTTATTTCTCTAGCCAAACGATTGATGAATAACCCAAACCATCATGCTTTGGTTGTGGATGACTCTCCGACAGTACGCAAACATATTTCCTCCCTTTTGGAGCACCAGTACATAAAAACAACTCAAGCAGAAAACGGGCAGCAAGCGTTAGACATTCTTCAACGTAACCCAGATATCACCTTTGTCATTAGTGACCACGACATGCCAGAGAAAGATGGCATTACCATGACCAAAGAAATTCGCCAGATCCACGATAAAAATAGCATGGCGATACTGGGTGTATCGGGCAGTAATGATCGCACCATGACAGCACGTTTTCTAAAAGCAGGTGCTAACGACTTCCTTCATAAACCTTTTAATCATGAAGAGTTCTACTGCCGCATTCACCAAATGCTCGATATGAAAGAAGCACGAGATGAGCTTTTTAAACTAGCAAACCAAGATGCACTAACTGGGCTTTGGAATCGTCGTTACCTCTTCGAACAAACATGTAAAAACTGTCATGATCGCTCTGTTGCCATGGTGGATATCGATTACTTCAAAAAGGTGAACGATGTGTATGGTCACGATGGCGGAGACGCGGCATTACTGATGGTCGCAAATATCCTCAAAATCTATTTCGCCAACGACACCATTGTTCGTTTTGGTGGAGAGGAATTTTGTATCGTTAATTGTGGGCCGTATGATGATTTTGTTACCCGGTTAGAGCAAATGCGACAACGCGTTGAGAAAACGCCAATATCTCATCAAGGTAGCCCGATAAACCTCACTGTCAGTATTGGAGCTAATCAGCAACTTGCCCCACTTGCCCAGCAAATAACTGGGGCAGATGACCGCCTCTATCAGGCCAAAGAAGCCGGCAGGAATAAGTTGATTTATCAATAAAAAAAAGCCCATAAATGGGCTTTTTTACTTAAGCAATTCTATCTTTTTCCCAAGCGGCGAGTTTTTCTTGTCGAGCTGCCTCTCGAGCTTCACGCTTTTTACGTGCATCACATGGTTCAGGACAATTACACACTTTTTCAATGCCCACAGCCCCAAGACCACCACAGCTGCCTTTCACAACTTTTCTTTGGATAATGTAGCCGATTGACATAGCAGCAATCACGGCCATAAACACACCAAATGTAATTAGATATGTACTCATAATGACATGCTCACTTATTTGTTCATGTATGGTTTGTAGGCCGATGATGCAAGCTCTTGGAAACCATCATCCGTTTTTACAATCATAAATACAGGAATATTGTGCTCTTCCGCAACCTTCATCCCTTGTTCTTCACCTAAAACCATCAATCCTGTCGCCAAACCATCCGCTGTCATCGATGACTTGTCTAGTACGGTAACAGAAACGACTTTATGGTTAATTGGCTTACCTGTTTCTGGGTTGATAATGTGGGAATAACGTACACCATCACGCTCAAAGTAGTTGCGGTAATCACCTGAGGTCGCTATCGCCATGTCGCCTGGTTCAATAATCTCTTGGATCGCACGCTCTTCTACTGAAGGCTTCTCTATCGCAATACGCCACGCAACGCCTTCACGGTTTACACCTTTAAGACGCATTTCACCGCCAACCTCAACCATGTAGTTTAGAATACCTTGGGATTGAATGTAATCTGCAACAACATCTACCCCCCAACCTTTAGCAATCGTCGAGAGATCAACGTAAAGATTTGGGATATCTTTTTGCAACGTATTCCCTTTGACCGTTAAGTGTTGGATACCTGTCATCGCTTTACGCTCACTGAGCTCAGCATCAGTTGGTACTACCTCAGGACGAGCTTCCGGTCCAAAGCCCCATAAGTTCACTAACGGCCCAACCGTTACATCTAATGCACCTAAAGTAAGACCGTTTAGTCGGACCGCTTCTTTCACCACGGTCGCAGTTTGAGGGGAAACTTCAAATGCTTCAGAGGAAAGATTCTGATTAAAACGACTAAGCTCTGAGTCTTTGCGATACGTCGACATTTGGTCGTTTACTTCTTCCAACAGACGATCGATTTCTTTTTGCAATTCAGCGGGAGCTGGACTTTCTTTAGCTGGAATATACTTAATGTTGTATGTGGTTCCCATTGTAGGGCCACTTAAATGAACCTGCTCTGTTGCTCGTTCACAACCAGCAAGAATCAATAGAGAAGCGAATGCAACAAGCCACTTTTTCACTTGTTTACTCCTATTATCATGAAATGGATATAGAAGACTGCATTGAAACATAATGACTTTCTTCTATATCAACTTGGTAAAAAAATAATGGCTGACTCAAATGAGCCAGCCATAACATTCAAGTACTTAAATGGGATTAACCACCGAAGTCATCCAACAGAATGTTTTCATCTTCTACACCAAGATCTTTGAGCATGCCGATAACAGCTGCGTTCATCATTGGTGGACCACACATGTAGTACTCACAATCTTCTGGAGCATCATGATCACGTAGATAGTTCTCGTAAAGTACATTGTGGATAAAGCCTGTGTAGCCATCCCAGTTATCTTCTGGAAGTGGATCAGACAGAGCACAATGCCATACGAAGTTGTCATTCTCAGACGCTAAGCCATCGAAGTCTTCCACATAGAACATTTCACGCTTAGAACGTGCACCATACCAGAAAGACATCTTACGCTTAGACTTCAAACGCTTAAGTTGGTCGAAGATGTGCGAACGCATAGGCGCCATACCCG
Source organism: Vibrio sp. NTOU-M3 (assembly GCF_040869035.1). Taxonomy (NCBI): domain Bacteria; kingdom Pseudomonadati; phylum Pseudomonadota; class Gammaproteobacteria; order Vibrionales; family Vibrionaceae; genus Vibrio; species Vibrio sp. NTOU-M3. Next base: position 661,853 of record NZ_CP162100.1, on the reverse strand, counting down.
CACCACCACCAACGAATACCATTTCAGCATCAGTGTCTTTCGCGAAGAACTCACCGAATGGACCAGAAATCGTACACTTGTCGCCTTCTTTAAGAGACCAGATGAACGAAGACATAATACCAGGTGGTACATCAGGATTATTAGGCGGCGGCGTAGCGATACGCACGTTAAGCATAATAATACCTTCTTCCTCTGGGTAGTTAGCCATAGAGTAAGCGCGGATTGTTTCTTCGTTTACTTTAGACTCGTAGCGGAACAGGTTAAATTTGTCCCAATCTTCGCGGTACTCTTCAGGTACATCGAAGTCAGCGTATTTCACATGGTGAGCTGGCGCTTCAATCTGGATGTAACCACCAGCACGGAAAGGTACTGATTCACCATCTGGAATTTGTAGCTTAAGCTCTTTGATGAATGTTGCTTTGTTATCGTTAGAGATAACAGTACATTCCCACTTCTTAACGCCGAAGATTTCTTCAGGAAGTTCGATGTCCATGTCAGTTTTCATTGCAACCTGACACGCTAGACGCTCACCTTCACGCGCTTCACCTTTTGTAATATGGTCAAGCTCGGTAGGTAGAATGTCACCACCACCTGATTTAACTTTTACGCGACACTGACCACATGAGCCACCGCCACCACAAGCAGAAGATACGAATACGCCAGCACCAGCTAGAGCACCCAGAAGCTTACCGCCTGGTTGTGTAACGATCGCCAGTGATGGGTCATCGTTCACCGAAATTGTAATGTCACCTGTTGGTACAAGCTTAGATTTAGCGAAAAGAATCACTAGAACTAGCGCAAGTACGATCAGAGTAAACATCACTACACCAAGAATAATGTCCATTGACTATTCCTTAATTGTTGCGGTTTACCCGACTTACAGTTGAACACCAGAGAAAGACATAAAGCCTAACGCCATAAGACCTACAGTGATAAACGTGATACCTAGACCACGAAGACCTGGAGGCACGTCTGAGTACTTCATCTTCTCACGGATACCTGCAAGAGCAACGATTGCCAGCAACCAACCCACACCAGAACCGAAACCATATACTACAGATTCAGCAAAGTTGTAGTCACGCTGCACCATGAAAGACACACCACCAAAGATCGCACAGTTTACTGTGATCAGTGGAAGGAAGATGCCTAGCGCGTTGTACAGAGGTGGGAAGAAACGATCGAGGATCATTTCTAGAATCTGTACTAGTGCGGCAATTACACCGATAAAGGTGATGAAGTTAAGGAAGCTTAGATCCACACCTTCCACTAGCACGTTTTCTTTCAGTACGAGGTTATAAAGCAAGTTGTTTACTGGTACTGCTACTGTCAGTACGAAAACAACGGCAACACCAAGGCCGAACGAAGTTTTAACTTTCTTAGATACGGCAAGGAAAGTACACATACCTAAGAAGAACGATAGTGCTAAGTTTTCGATGAAAATCGATTTAACTAATAGACTAATGTAATGTTCCATGACGCCCTTACTCCTTCGCTTCTACTTGTTCTGGTTTCAGAATACGGATTACCCAGATTAGGAAGCCGATCAGGAAGAATGCAGACGGTGCAAGAAGCATCATGCCGTTTGGCTGATACCAACCACCGTTGCTCACCAAAGGCAGAACTTCCATACCAAATAGCTTACCTGAGCCAAATAGTTCACGGAAGAAACCTACAGTGATAAGAACGAAGCCGTAACCCAAGCCGTTACCAATACCATCGATAAATGATGGGAATGGTTCAGACTTCATCGCAAATGCTTCAGCACGACCCATTACAATACAGTTCGTGATGATCAGACCTACGAATACAGATAGCTGTTTAGAGATATCGTATAGGTATGCTTTTAGCACTTGGTCAACCACGATTACTAAAGATGCAATGATCGCCATTTGAACGATGATACGCACGCTGTTAGGAATGTGGTTACGGATTAGAGATACTGAGAAGTTAGACAAAGCCGTTACAAACGTTACCGCTAGAGTCATAACAAATGCAGTTTCTAGTTTAGTTGTTACTGCAAGAGCAGAACATACACCAAGAACTTGCAGCGCGATCGGGTTGTTATCCAACACCGGCGCCATAATGCTCTTTTTAATGTTTTGTGCGCTAGACATTAGTTCAGACCTCCGTCACGAACTTTTGCTAGGAAAGGACCAAAGCCCATATCGCCTAACCAGAAGTCGAATGTACCCTGAACACCGTTACCAGTTAGTGTTGCGCCAGATAGACCATCAACACCGTGCTCAGAACCAGCTGGTGCACCGCCTTTCACAACCTTGATTGCAGGCTTGTGGTTTTCGTCGAACAGTTTCTTGCCAACAAATTGTGCACGCCATGTTGGGTTTTCAACTTCACCACCAAGTCCAGGAGTTTCACCTTGCTCGTAGTATGTGATGCCAGAAACTGTATTGCCATCTGTTTCAACTGCTACAAATGCGTACATCATTGACCATAGACCAGTACCGTGAACAGGTAGGATGATCTTAGCAACGTTATCACCTTGTTTAACTAAGTAAACAACGCCAGTGTTAGCACGACGTAGGATCTTCGCTTTGTCTTGTTCAGCAGTTAGCTTGATAGACTCAGAAGGGTTCTTAGCCGCTTTACGCTGATCGTACTCAGCTGCGTTACCGTCAACAAAGTTACCAGTATCAAAGTCTAGAAGACGAGGTTCGATGTACTTTGCAAATAGCTCAGGTACTTTCTTACCTTCAGTGTCAATTCCTGCAACTTCGATAATCTTCGTCTGCTTATCCAACACTGCATTTGCTTTCTGTTGGCTACGCAGGCCTACTGCTGCTGTTGATACGATGATTGAGCACACCAGGCTCAACGCGATAACAACAAACAGCGTCTTTTTAATGCTATCGTTATTACTTGCCATAGCGCGCTTTTCTCCGCTTGATGTTCTTCTCAACAACTAGATGGTCGAACAGAGGTGCAAACAGGTTCGCAAATAGGATAGCCAGCATCATACCTTCTGGGTATGCAGGGTTAACCACACGAATCATTACACACATTGCACCGATTAGGATGCCGTACCACAACTTACCTTTGTTGGTAAATGAAGCAGATACAGGGTCTGTCGCCATAAAGAACATACCGAATGCAAAACCACCCAAAACTAGGTGCCAGTGCCATGGCATGTTAAACATAGGGTTAGTGTCAGAGCCGATCACGTTAAACAGTGTAGAAACAGCAATCATACCGATCATTACACCCGCAATGATGCGCCATGAAGCGATACGCATGTACACGATCATTGCTGCACCGATCAGTAGTGCTAGAGTCGATACTTCACCAATTGAACCAGGGATGTTACCGATGAAAGCATCCATCCAAGTAATTGGAGCGCCAGTCACGGTATTCACTAGTGCACCGTTACCACCTTGTGCCCATTGGCTAAGTGCTGTTGCACCAGAGAAGCCATCAGCCGCAGTCCATACAACGTCACCTGAAATTTGAGCAGGGTAAGCGAAGAATAGGAATGCACGACCAGCAAGTGCTGGGTTAAGGAAGTTACGACCTGTACCACCGAAGATCTCTTTAGCGACAACAACACCAAAGGTAATACCTAGTGCTGCTTGCCATAGAGGTAGCGTTGGTGGAACGATAAGTGCGAATAGGATAGAAGTTACAAAGAAACCTTCGTTTACTTCATGCTTGCGCACCATACAGAAAAGCACTTCCCAGAAACCACCAACAATAAATACTGTTGCGTAGATAGGTAGGAAGTAAGTCGCACCTAGTAGCATTTTACTGCCGACACCGGCATCAGTGCCTAAAGAGCCGCCAAGCATTTCGGTTAGCCAGTAATGCCAGTTACCAGCAACAACAGCTGCTAGTTGGTCACCTACATACATGTGGTTAAGTGCTGCGATAGCTTGGCCACCTGCGTTGTACATACCCCAGAACATTGCTGGGAATACCGCAAACCAAACCATGATCATGATACGTTTTAGGTCAACGCTATCACGAACGTGCGAGCTACGTTTTGTTACTAGACCTGGTGTGTAGAATAGTGTCGCTGCTGCTTCATACAGAGCAAACCACTTTTCATGCTTACCACCTGGTTCAAAATGATGCTCGATATCCTCTATGAATTTCTTAAGCATGGATTACCCTTCCTTCACAATGGTATCTAGGCATTCACGAAGTAGCTGACCGTACTCGTATTTACCAGGACATACAAAGGTACACAATGCTAGATCTTCTTCATCCAGTTCAAGCGCACCCAGTGCTTGAGCACTATCAGTATCGCCAGCACATAGATCACGAAGTAGCAATGTAGGTTCCATATCAAGAGGCATTACACGCTCGTAGTTGCCAATTGGAACCATTGCACGGTCACTACCGTTAGTCGTCGTTGTCATATTGAACAACTGACCTTTGAAGATATGACCAAGGAAAGATTTCGTGATTGAGAATTTATTTTTACCAGGAACCGCCCAGCCAAACAGCTCTTTATCACGACCTTCGCGTAATACAGAAACTTGTTGGTGGTAACGACCAAGGTAAGCATGTGGACCAGAAGCTTGAGTACCAGACAGTACTGAACCTGAAATCACACGAACTTCTCCAGGCATCAACTCGCTATCTGTTAGATCTTCAAGAGAAGCACCTAAAACAGTACGAATAAGACGTGGGTTGTTCACAACAGGACCAGCTAGAGATACAACACGGTCAGTGTAAAGCTCACCAGTTAAGAAAAGCTGACCAAACGCAATAACGTCTTGGTAGTTGATGCTCCATGCCACATTTTCTGCATTCACTGGGTATAGGAAATGCATGTGGGTGCCAGCAAGACCTGCTGGGTGAGGGCCATCGAAAACGTGTTCTTCTACGTTTGACTGAGAAGAACGAGGTAAGCTAGTACCAGATTTACATACGTAAACTTTGTCTTCTGTCAGGGCTGAAAGAATGTCTAGACCGGCAACGAATGCGTCTTGTTGTTCATTAATTAACAACTCAGGCTGTGCTGCGAGTGGATTAGTATCCATTGCAGTGACGAAAATTGCCTTAGTAGAAGACTCGATTGCTGGAACCTTGCTGAACGGACGAGTACGTAAAGCGGTCCAAAGGCCAGATTCAACCAATTGAGTCTTGATCACTTCGCGATCTAGACTAGCTAGCTGAGCTGCTTCGAACTTATCAAATGTAACCTGCTCTTCACCTGCCACTTCAATCACTACTGATTGAAGAACACGTTTAGCGCCACGGTTAACTTCGATCACTTTACCGGCTGCTGGAGCAGTGAACTTCACGCCTGGGTTCTTCTTGTCTTCAAAAAGAACTTGCGCTTTTTTCACTTCATCGCCAACGCGGACATGCATGGTAGGACGCATGCCAACGTACTCTTCGCCAAGCAAGGCGACTTTTTTGATGGACTTACCATCATTAATCACCTGGGTAGGAGCTCCTGCAATAGGAAGATCCAAACCCTTCTTTATTGTAATCATACGCACTTGCACTACTTTTATCGGGAAAAAGATTCTTTGTTTGCGTAACTTTTAGACACGACATTAGTGTCCGGTTTCGGTGCCGTTTTAAACACCAAAATCGCAACATCCTAGTAAAAATCTCATCACAAATTGAAAGCGAGATTTATCAGGTGCGATAGTCTAGCATTTTTTAGGAATACGATGCCATGACCAAAGATAGGATAAGTAGGGATATTTGAAAGGAATTGAGGTTAAAAGGCTAAATATTAGTCATAACTTTGAGCCATCGCACAAAGAAAAGTAACCATACGGTTTGCATTGGCCTCCTTCATTAACAAAGTGAAACAATCCATTTTAATTACTCTCATTACAGCCAATTGTTTACACAATGTTACTAGAGATATCTCAAAGTAATACTAGCACGAAATAATCCACCTACTCTTCTTTCGAACCACCTAGACACATAGGGCTATCAGGGGAAAAACCGTGCTGCTTTGTCCATTCATCAGGTGTATAAGTGTGAATCGCTAAAGCGTGAATATGATGAGCAAGTTCATCTGCTAAAATCTGGTTAACCATGCGATGGCGTGCAATTAAACGTTTTTCTTCAAACTCATCACTAACAATAATCACTTTGAAATGACTTTCACTGCCTGAAGGAACGTTATGCATATAACTTTCATTCAGCACTTCTAGATGACTTGGTTTTAACGCATTATTGATTTTTGATTCAATGACTTCCTGGATCATATTCTTCTTCTCATCTTTTGTTAATAAAGTGACATATTCACGTCTAAGAGAAGTGATATCATAAGCTCACTTATGCCTGAACCCAAGGTTTTAGTTTCTTGTTTTCCCGCCTTCTGAGACAATTCACTTTTCCAATCACCCAGTAACTTTGCAAAAATGAAAACTGAGCTTACGCTTCATGACCGTACTTTAACGCTATACCGTTACCCCAAGCTAGCCAATGAATCTTTACAGGCTTGGGACGCAGGTGATGAATACCTAATCAATTATGTTGAACAGGAGCTGCAATTAGAGCCTGGAAAGCATGTCTTAATTTTAAACGATCAGTTCGGTGCCTTGTCCTGTTGGTTTTCACGACAACATCAGGTGAGCATGATGAGTGACTCACACATCTCTCACTTAGCCACACTCAAAAACTTACAACGAAATCAATGTAATAAAGTCCATTTTCATTCCACCATGGACACAATTCCTGATAACGTTGATCTTGTCCTTTATCAGATCCCAAAAAATAATCGCCATTTAGTTTGGCAACTAACCCAGCTCAGGCAGTCATTGCCAGAAACCTGCCCCATTATCGCAGTAAACAAAGTTCGTGAAATTCACACTTCTACGCTAAAGCTATTTGATAAATACTTAGGTGATACCACAACATCTTTAGCATGGAAAAAACATCGCCTTGTTTTTAGCAAAGCAAATTGTCAGCCAGTCAAGCCCGTGGATGAATCAGCCACATGGACTGTTGATGAATTAGGCATTGAATTGCAAAACCTTGCCAACGTTTATTCCGGAGAGAGCTTAGACCTAGGAGCAAGATTCATCTTGCAACATTTGCCGCAAGACCCAGAATTAAGTGATTTTATTGATTTAGGTTGTGGTAATGGGGTTTTGTCTGTCGCACTTGGGCGTTTAAACCCACAGGCAAAAATAACATGTGTTGATGAAAGTCATATGGCGGTGGAGTCTGCAAAACGAAATTTAATTCACAACTTAGGCCAAGAACGAGATATTCACTGTATCGCCAACAACTGTCTTGACGGTTTTACTAAAAACAGCGCTAGCCTCGTGGTTTGCAACCCGCCGTTTCATCAACAACAAACCGTCACAGATCATATCGCTTGGCAAATGTTCTGTGATGCAAAGCATGTTCTGAAAACCGGTGGTCAATTATTAG